>JAEUJX010000125.1 GCA_016794545.1 Myxococcales bacterium | reverse complement strand
CTGCGCCGTGCGCGGGTCGCCCTCGGCGATCGCGGTCGCGAGTCCGGCGTGGACGTGCACGGGCGCGCCGGGGAACGCGGTCGCGCCCATCACGTGATCCCAGTGGCCGTGCGTGAACACGACGGCGGTGGCCGTGCCGAGCTCGGCGGCGCGCGCCGCGATCGCCTCGAGCTCGCGCGGGAAGTACGCGGGATCGACGATGACGCAGGTGTCGTGGTCGGACAGGATCGTGGAGTTGGTCTGCCAGATCCCGCTGGTCAGGACATCGAGCTGCACCGAGGCAGCATAGCGCTCAGCACGGGCAGAAGAAGTGCGGCAGCGCCAGCGTGTCGAGGGTCGTGCCATCGCTCGCCTGCACCGCGCGCTCGGTGCCGAGCCACGGACGGCCGAGCACCTCGAGCTCGCCGTCGTTGTCGAGATCGACGAGCCTATCGATCTCCGTCAGCTCGCCGAGCGATGCCGCGACGCGCACGAGCTCGCCAGCGTCGCCGACGCGATACAGGCCCCACGCGCTGAGGTTCGGCATGCCGCAGCCCCCGCCGTGGTAGAGGTGCGCCGACACCCACGTCACGCCCGTCGTCGGGTGGCGCACGACGCGCACGCTCTTCTGCGTGTACTCGTGGTCCTCCCAGCGGCCCGTCTGCTGGAACTCCTCCCACTCCGCCGCGCCGGCCTTCACGTCGGGCGACGCGGCGAGCGCGGCGAGCGCGGCCGCCGCGAGTGGCTCGTCCCGGATCTCCGAGGGGATCACGATCGGCGCGAGGTTGGCGCTGCGCGCGAACGTGCCACCGGCGCAGTTGTCGAGCCTGCCGGCGATGACCTTGGTCCCGCTCTCGAACGCGGACGACGCGGTCCACTTGTCATCTGCGGCCACGATCCCCGCGTAGCCCGGATCGCCGGTGAGGCGCGACACGACGGCGATCGACGTCACGCGCGCCGTGCACGTGCCGTCGACGACGACGCGCTTGCCGAGCCATGCCTCGTGGGCCGCGGAGAGCTTGGACTCCGCGATCGGCGCGATCGCCGACACGACGTAGTCGTCCTCGGCCAGCACGACCTTGCCGTGCTTCGGCGCGGTCTCGACCTCGGCCAGCTTGATCCAGGCCGCGCCTCCCGCGGTGAACACCAGGGAGATGTCCCGGGTCGCCGGCGCGGCGAGCACGTCCTGCCGCGCGACGATCGGCGGCGGTGGCGCGATGCGCTCCGGCTCGTGGAGCGCGATCGTCGCGGGGCCCTGCGGGGGCTCCGGCGAGCGGGGCCAGAGCGCGACGGCCAGCGTGGCCGTTCCCGCCGCGATGATCAGCCGTTCGAGGTAGGTGTACGTCGCCGTGCGGTCCATCCTCCAGGGAAGTGCAACGAGCGGGCCGCGGCAAGAGTGCCGGCGGAATGCCGAGTTAGCCCCAAACGCGTCCGGCGGGACACGCAGTCATTGCAGCCCGTCGAACGCGACCACGCTGTCGTTGTTGAGGCCCGCGGCGTTGGCCTCGTCGGTGTCGATGTGGAGGTCGAGGGTGTACTCGGGGTGCACGCGCACGATCACGTCGCCCATCGTCATCTCGCGGTCGCCCTCCACGCGCACCTTGATCATGTCCTTGTCGGCGACGCCGTAGTCGGTCGCCTGGGCCGGGCTCATGTGGACGTGGCGGTGCGCGAGGATCACGCCACCCTGCGTGGTGACCGTGCCGGCGGGCCCGCGCAGCGTGATGCCGGGCGTGCCCTCGAGCTTGCCGCTCTCCCGCAGCGGCGGGGAGACGCCGAGCTTGAACGCGTCGGTCTTCGCGAGCTCGACCTGCGACTGCTTGCGCAGCGGCACGATGATCGCGACGTCGGTGATCTCGCCCTTCGGGCCGATCACGTCGACGGTCTCGCGCGTGACGTACTGACCCGGCTGCGTGACGTCGCGCTTCTTCGTGAGCTCGTAGCCCGGTCCGAACAGCACGTCCGCGTCGGCGCGCGACAGGTGCACGTGGCGCACGCTGACGCCGACCGGGATCGGCCGCGCGCGCACGCTGCGGATCGCACCGGTCGAGCCGGCGATCGCGCGAACGACCTCGCGGGCGATCATCCGCTCCTCGTCGGTGCGCACGACGAGCACCTTGGTCGGCGAGCGCGGCAGGCTGACCTCGACGATGCCGCCGTGATCGGCCGCCCGGAGCGTGCCGTTCGCGGCCTCGTCGAGCGCGATGCCCATGTAGAGCAGGTGCTCGCACACCCGGCTGCGCACCAGCGCGGAGTTCTCGCCGATGCCGCCGGTGAACACGATGGCGTCGGCACCGCCGAGGACCGCCGCGTACGCGCCGATGTACTTGCGGATCCGGTGCACGAACACGTCGACGGCGAGGCGCGCGCGCTTGTCGCCGGCCTCGGCCGCCTGCTGGATGTCGCGGAAGTCGGCACCGCGCCCCGAGAGGCCCGCGAGCCCGGACTGCTTGTTGAGCAGCGTGTCGATCGCGTCGAACGACATGCCGCTCTCCGCGAGGATCAGCGGGATCGCGGGATCGAGGTCGCCGGAGCGCGTGCCCATCACCAGGCCTTCGAGCGGCGTCATGCCCATCGACGTCTCGACGGAGATGCCGCCGTCGATCGCGGTGACGCTCGCACCGCCGCCCAGGTGACACGTGACGAGCTTGAGCCGCGACAGGTCGGTCTTCAGGTACTCGGCGGCGGACAGCGCCATGAACTGGTGGCTCGGTCCGTGGAAGCCGTACCGGCGCACGCCCTGCTTCGTGTAGAGCTCGTGCGGCAGCGCGTAGGTGAACGCGTGCGGCGGCAGCGCGGCGTGAAACGCGGTGTCGAACACGGCGACGTGCGGCACGCCGGGGAACACCTCGCGCGCGGCGCGCACGCCGGCGGCGTTGACCGGGTTGTGCAGCGGCGCGAACCTCGCGCACTCGTCGATCACCGCGAGCGTCCGGTCATCGATCTTCGTGGGCGCGATCAGCTGTTCGCCGCCGTGAACGACGCGGTGGCCGACGGCGCCGAGCGCGGACGGATCCGGCAGCGGCCCGCCCGGGCGCGTCAGGTGCTCGAGGATCGCCTTCATGGCGTTGACCACGCTCGATCCGTCGACCGCGACCTGACCGCTCTCGTGGACGTGCACCGCATCGGGCGTCCCCATGCGCTCGGCGCGGCCCACCGCGAGCCGCTCCTCGGTGTCCATCTCGTAGAGGTTGTACTTGACCGACGTGGAGCCGACGTTGACGACGAGAACCTTCACGCGCCCATGCTAGAACGGCGGCGGCCCATGAGCGACCCCGCGGAGCACATCCTCGACCTCGAGATCAAGCTGGCCTACCAGGAGCGGTTGATCCGGGAGCTCGACGCCCACGTCCGCGAGCTCGGTGACCGCCTCGTGAAGACCGAGCGAGAGCTCGAGCAGCTCAAGCAGACGGTCCGCACGGGCGGCGACGTGCCGCTCGGCGCGCAGAACGAGAAGCCTCCGCACTACTGAGGGCTGTCCCACAATTCGTGGAACATGTCGGTTCGCCGTCGAGCCGGTCCGACGTGGTCTGGCAAAGCCAGTCTCATTCGGGGTTGGCGCCGGGGCCATTCCGACGTTCGCCGAGCCACCACCTGCGGTCGGTGATGTGCGCCACCGAGGGAATGGGAATGATCCCACCGTCGGAGATTGCGGTTTATTCGACAGGGCGCCTTGCCGCCCTTGTTCTTCGGTTGTCAGTTCAAGAACCCTCGCACGAGAGTCGGACTGAATTGTGGGACAACCCTTAGCTCGCCGCGCCTGCGACCTACATCGCCCCCCTCGACGATGCGCGCGGGCGGCCGGTCCTTGGGTGTGAAAGGAGAACCGCGCGATCCCCGTCGCAGTCCGCCGCTGACACCGTGCCTCCTGCATCGGCCCGTGCCTCAGTGCGGAAGCTGCGACCGTGAACGCGCGTCCACGACCCACCCCACGGCACTGCCGGATCCGTTCGTAACGCGTGCGGATCCGGCAGCGCAGGCCGTGGCCCCGGTCTTGCGAGATGGAGGTCCATGTCGCTTCGCCTGGCCTCGCTGGCCCTCGCGCTCTCTGCCACTGCCTGTGCGGGCGGCTTCGGCCTGAACGGCCGTGGCGTGATCGGCCTCGCACCGACACCGGTGATCGTCGCCGGAGGTGGTGGCGGTGGCGGCGGCGGCGCGTACGCCGAGGTCAGCGTCCGCGTCTCGTTCTTCGGCGTGCCGCTGGACGGCGCGCAGGACGTCGTGTTCGTGCTCGATCGGTCGGGCTCGATGGGCCTCGTGTCGGCGGGCTTCTCCGGTCGGGCGGCCGGCATGTCCGAGGGCGCGGCGCTCGCCACCTCGCTCGGCGGGTCGCTCGTCAACAGCGTCGCGGGTGGCCCGCTGCCGTCGAAGCTCGAGGCAGCGAAGTCCGAGCTGATCGGCACGTTGCGCGCGATGCCCGACGGCACGCGGTTCAACATCATCTGGTTCGACGACGAGCTGAAGGCGCTCGCGCCGCACCTGGTGATCCTCGAGCCCGGCACGCGCGCCGGGGTGGAGGCGTTCATCCGCGGCATCGACACCGGTGGTTCGACGGCCGCGGTCCCCGCGCTCGAGCTCGCGTACTCGATCGGCGCGCGGCGGATCGTGCTGCTGTCCGACGGGCTCGCGAATACCGGCGGTGGCGGCGACGCGCTGCTCGCCCGAGCGCGCGGCGAGATGCGCCGTGGTGTGCGCTTCGATACGGTCGGCCTCGGCATCGATCAGGACGCCGGGCTCCTCCAGACGCTGGCCCGCGAGTCGGGTGGTGTCGCGATGATGCGCTAGCGCCTGGAGCGGGAATCACGCGGGCGACGTGCGCGGTTTCCAGCTTCGTGATCCGTCCTGCGCGCCTGACCGACTTCGCCGCCGTCGCGAGCCTGTGCTCGGACCTCGGCATTGCCGCCCCGCCGCTGCGAGGTACGCTGATCGACGA
This sequence comes from Myxococcales bacterium, assembly GCA_016794545.1. Taxonomy (GTDB): domain Bacteria; phylum Myxococcota_A; class Polyangia; order Haliangiales; family Haliangiaceae; genus JABFXX01. The sequence goes on along the minus strand of JAEUJX010000125.1, from coordinate 10,675 downwards.
GCGCGATGGTGCCGTCGCGGGCTACGTCCGGTTCCAGATGCTCGGACAGGTCGGCTACGTCCGCGACCTCGTGACCGCGCCGCGCGCGACCGACGCCGGGCTGTCCCTCATGCTCGCCGCGGCCGCCGCGCTGCGTGCCGCCGGCGTGCGCGAGTGGCACCTCGATGCGCGCCCCGAGTCGCACGCGATCTCGGTCTACGAGCAGCTCGGCATGCGGCCCGCTCACCGCTCGACCGCACTCCGATTCCCGTGGTCGCGCCTGCCCGAGCTGCCGGGCGAGCCGGCCACCGCGCTCTCGGTCAGCGCGGCCGACGACGAGGATCTCGAGCGCGGGCTCGGCCTCCTGTCGGGCCAGCTCGCGATGGCGCGCCAGCGGCCGCGCACCGTGATCCGCCAGCTCCGCGACGACGACTGCGCCCCGGTCGGCGTCGCGGCACTCGATGCGAGCGGCGCGCGGATCTTCGCGGTCGCGCGGCCCTCGCTCGCCGCGCCGCTGCTGGCCGCGCTGCGCCCGTACGCGCTGACGAGCGACGTCGCGCTCGTGCTCGACGACGATGCGCTGGTCGCGTACCTCTCGGCGCACGGCGCGCAGGTCGTGCTGCGCCTGCTCCACTACACCGGACCCGTGCCCTGAGAGTTGTCCCGAGCGTCGGCAGGGGCCCGGACCGACGGGACCTGCCGGTTCGGCATCGCGTTCGGTCGCGCGTGACCCGGCCGACGCCGGTCTCGTTCCGGCCGGTCTCGGTCCGGCCAGTCTCGGTCCGGCCAGTCTCGTTCCGGCCAGTCTCGGTCCGGATGGAACACGCGGCCATGCCACTGTCGAGCGGGCGGGTCCTTCGCGACGACCGCCGTCAGGGACGTCAGCTCGACGAGACCTTCGGTGCCGTGTGCGCCTGCACGACCTCCCGCTCGAGGTAGGGGACACGTCTCAGGCGGGCGCGGGCGCCGGTTCGCTCGGATCCCACGGCGCCGCGAGCACGAGGTCCGCAGCCTCGCACAGCTCGACGACGAACCAGCCGGCCTTCTCGAGATCGGGGAACTCGCGCCGGAGCTTCGTCGACCACGCGCGGACCGACGCGACCTCCTCGTCGCTCGCCTTGCGATACGCGAGCGTGCCGAGCAAGCGTTGCAGCTTCTCGTAGGTGTCTCCGATCTCGTCGCTCCACGCGGCGAGCGGCGGGCGCGGCAGCCCCTCGAGCATGTAATCGCAGACGATGTGTGCGACGCGGCCGCCGCGCGTGGCGCGGTACACGGATGGCTCGGTGACGAGCCGCACCGGGCGCGTCGGACGGTCCGCCTCGTCTTCGTCGCGCTCGGTGTACGGACCGACGATGACCGCGGCCTGCTCGTCGAGCTTCTCCGGCTCGACCGCGACGCGCGTCGCGTTGCCCGGCTCGTAGAGCATGAACGTGTGGGGGTTGATCTTGCCGTCGTCGCCGAGCACCTTGCACCCGAGCGCACTGGCGAGCCGCGCGCAGAACACGCGGCGATCGTCGGGCTCGGCGCCGTCGAGCTGGATGCGCGTGGCGAACTGGCCGCCGCCGCGCGTCCGATACACCGCGACGGCCGCGGCGCGCGATGGCTCGCTCGCGATGCCTTCGACGACCACGACGTCGTCGCCGGCGATCAGCCCGTGCGCCTTGCCGACGGCGTTCGCGAGCGCGTCACCCGAGACCTCTCTCTCGATCCACAGCTCGTCCCACACCAGGAGTCATCATGCCACGGAGCTAGGCTCGTGGGAGCGCACCCGCGTGATCCACGATCACTCCTGGCGCGCCGACCTCGAGCAGCCGGCGGTGACGGTCCGGAATCACCCGCTTGGTCCCGGTGTTATGCAGCACGCACACGTACACCGTCTCGCATTCAGCGAGCGGCGTTCGATCGGAGTGCCTGAAGATTTCCGTCACGGTCGTATACGAGGTCGTGCCGAGGTGGGTGGTACGCACACGCAGCTCCAGCACGTCGTCGAACCGGGCGGGCGCGCGCCACTGCATCGTCTGCTTGACCAGGCGGCAGTCGAAGTCGGTCGCGATGGGATCGGTCGATCCGAACAGGTTGCGCGTGTACTCGGCGGCCGCGAGATCGACGTACTCGCCCCAGCGCGCGTTGAACACGATGCCCTGCGCATCGCACTCGCCGTAGCGCACGCGCATCAGGTAGCGAAACGGCTCGCTCACTCGCCGTATCCGGGCAGTCGGCGGTCGAGCTTGCGCAGGAGGGCCGGCCACGCGAGCTGCGCGCCCATGCCGAGCGTGACGGCGGACGCGGCGGTCTTGTTGCCCTCGAGCACCTCCGGCGAAACGTGCTGGAGCTCGGTCGCGGCGGCCTGCGCGCGCAGCTGGATCGCGCAGGCGGCCTCGAACGTGTACATGAGCAGGAACGCTTCGGGGATCGTCCGTCCGACGGTGAGCAGCCCGTGGTTGCGCAGCATGAGGAACGGGTTCGTCCCGAGGTCCCTGACCAGGCGCGGCTTCTCGTCGTCGCGGAGTGCGATGCCCTCGTAGTCGTGATAGCCGAGCGCGGCGAGCACGAGCGACGCCTGCTGCGACAGCGGCAGGAGGCCGTGCTTCGCCGCCGAGACCGCGACGCCGTTGATCGAGTGGGTGTGGAGCACGCACCTGGCATCCTCGCGCGCGGCGTGGATCGCGCTGTGGATGACGAAGCCGGCCGGGTTGATGAAGTGCGGACTGTCGAGCACCTTCTTGCCGTCGAGATCGACCTTGACGAGGCTCGACGCCGTGATCTCGTCGAACGTGAACCCATACGGGTTGATCAGGAAGTGGTGCTCGGGGCCGTCGAGGCGCGCCGAGATGTGCGTGAAGATCAGGTCGTCCCAGCCGTACAGCGCGACCAGGCGGTACGCCGCCGCGAGATCGACCCGCAGCTTCCACTCCGCTTCACTGACCCGGGACCGCACGCCTTCTGCCGACATGCGCGCAATGGTAGGCCACCGCGACGACGACGCCAACGGCGTACGCGACGACATCCCACGGATCGAACACGTTGCCGAGCACGAGCCCGCCCGCCCACGCGATCTGTCGCAGCTCGATCGCGAGCGCGATCGCCATCGTCACGACCGCGCGGGTGCGCAGGGACCAGCGCGTGACCCCGAGCAGCGCGAACACCAGCATGGTCGCCGCGACGTCGCCCACGTATCCGCGGACGAACGCCCGGCCCGGCCCGTGATAGACGAGCACCGCCGCACCGATCGCGCACGCGACCAGCGCGAGCACGGCGTCCTTCTTGAACCGCACCCCAACGAAACGCGCCTCGCGAGTCGCCTGTTCCGGTGTCCGGATTCGCACGGCGACCGCTGTCCGGCTTTCCCCCCGTGAGATCGCCGATCTCGCGGGTGTTTCCGAATAGACCCCACAGAACGCGCGCATTCGCCGATCCCAGCGGGTCGCACGCACGCCGCTCCGCAACCCGGGTGCGGCTAAGCGCGCGAATGCTCGTCGGCCGCTCTGTCCGGGACTCGACGCGCGGAGCCGTCGTGCTCCGCGATGATCCTCTCGGCCTCCTCGAGCTCGGCGCGGGCGCGGACGCGCCGGTAGACCAGCCCGAGCACGACGAGCACGGCGGCGCCGAACAACGACGCGACCAGCCACACCGCCTGGGTGTAACCGGCGCTGTGACCGCCGAGCGAGGTCATCGCGCGAACACCCGGTCGAAGCCGCCATCGAACCGCGTGCCGACCTCGCCGATGATCGGCGAGGCGAGCGCGACGAACTGCATGAGCGCGGCCGAGAACAGCGCGACCAGGATGACGACGGGGACGAGCGAGGCGGTGCGCCCCGGCTCGCCGGCGACCCGGCGCTTGACCGCGCGGCCGAACAGCAGCGTCGCGGTCGCGAGGGACACGAACACGGAGCCCAGCGCGAGCGGAACGCCGGCCTTGCTGCTCGTGTGGTAGTAGACCGCGACGAGCGGGGCGAGCGTCGCGAGGACGAGCGTGCCGCCGAACATCGACGTCGCAAACGCGCTGACCAGATCACGCGCAGCGAGGCGACCGTTGGTCAGGCGCAGCGCGACCAGTCCGGCTGGGAGCGCCGCGATCGCCGACAGCAGGATCACCATCGGCACCTTGAAAGCGTTCGCGAGGGCGAGCGTCGCCGACGAGCTGCCGGCGGCGACGCCCCACAGCGCCGACAGCACGAGCGCGCAGACGATCGCCGAGATCGTCAGTGCGAGCTGTGCGGCGGGTGTCAGCGGGGTGGCGAGCTCGCCGCGGCAGGTGAGCGTCATGAGCTGCGCGACGTGGGACTCGCGGGCGTGCGCCGAGCTCGCGAGGTCGGAACCTTTGGGCGTGATGGTCATGTCTCCTCCGGCGCGGGAGGCAGCAACGACCAGACCATCCGCGGAGTTCCCGGGCCTGCCGCCGCGTGCCGGGGCCCGCCGGACCTGGCGGCGCGGCGCTGCCACAGTGTGCGACACGCACCACGCCCGTAAGCTGCCTTGCGCGCGCCCCTAAACGAGAAGTTTGCCTGGCCGACCCTCCTCGGTGATGCGTAACCAATCCGTCATCTCCCTCCTCCTCGCGCTCTCTGCCTGCGGTGTGGCGGAGCGGGGTCCCGGCACGATCAGTGGCGACGATGACGCCGTGGATCCGCGGGACACGCTGCCCACTCCTCCCGCCGAGCTGCGCCTCTCCCCCGACCGCTTCGACGCCCGCATCCGCGACGATCAGGCCGTGATGCGCGCCTTCTCGGCCAAGCTGGTCACAAGCGGCGGCACCGAGATCGACGTCAGCGACAAGGTGACGTTCGCGCTCGCCGACGCGCGCTACGGCCGGTTCGCCGGCAACGAGCTCACGGTGACCGGCGACGGCGCCGGCGCCACCGAGATCCTCGCGACGTACGAGGGCCAGACCGCGCGCATCCCGCTGACCGTTTCGGTCACCGGATCGCGGAACCTCGGCGTCGACAGCGGCGTCCCGGCGCGGTTCGAGCAGTCGGTCGCGAAGGCCGGCTGCGCCCCGGCGCTCGCGTACCCCGAGAACGGGACGCTCGTGCCGGCGAACCTCGGTGAGCTCGACGTGCACTGGAACGATGCGGCGAACGACGTGTTCCAGGTGCGCGTCCATGGCCCGTATTTCGACCTGACGTACTACACCGCGGGCAACTGGATGACCGTGAATCGCGACTGGTCGAAGCTCGCGACGGCCCGGACGTCGGTCACGATCGCGATCGCGAGCATGAGCTCGTCGAACCCCGCCGAGAAGTGCGTCGGCGCGGAGCGTCGGGTGGAGATCACGAAGGACGACGCGATCGGCGGCGTCTACTACTGGACCACCGACTGGATCGCGCGCGCGGCGGGCCAGAACGGTCAGGGCATCATGCGCTATGATCTCGGGAGGCCGGCCGTGGCGCCGTCCCCGCTGTTCACGGACGCCAACCGGCCCGCGACGACGTGCGTTGGATGTCACGCGGTGTCGCGCGACGGCAAGCGCATCGCGCTGACGATGGACGGCGCGACGGGCCGCGGCTCGGTGCTCGACCTCGCGTCGAACCGCGAGCTGATGCCGGTCGGTGCCGGCGCTCCGCGATGGAGCCAGGCGACGTTCAACCCCGACGGCAACAAGCTGGTCGTTGTCACCGACGGCAAGCTGCGCCTGATCTCGGCGACGACCGGCCACACGATCACGACGATCGAGAGCTCGCCGGGCATGCTCGCAGGCAACCCCGAGATCTCGCCCGACGGCACGCAGCTCGTGAACGTCGAGTCGAGCGGTGAGGATGACTGGGCGTTCGGCAACGCGTCCATCGTCGTGCACACCTTCAACAGCGAGTCGAGCACCTTCGGTCCTCCGCGGATGGTGATGCCGTTCGACACGACCGACAACGTGCAGAGCTACTACCCGTCGTGGTCGCCGGATGGCCAGTGGCTGGCGATCACCCGCTCGCCGAACGGCAGCTCGTTCTCGAACCCCGACGCGACCGTGTGGGTCATCAAGGCCGACGGCACCGCGCAGTTCGAGCTCCCCGCGACCGCTGGCACGATGGACTCGTACGCGCGCTGGTTGCCCACGCAGAACCGCCTGACCGACGAGCCGGTCTACTTCCTCTCCTTCTCGTCGACCCGCCCGTTCGGCACGCGCCTCGCGAACGGCGGTCTGCCGCAGATCTGGATCACCCCGTTCTACCCGGCGCGCGCCGCTGCAAACCTCGACCCGACCGGGCCGGCCTTCCGCGCACCGTTCCAGAGCCTGACCTCGTCGAACCACAACGCGCAGTGGGCGACGTCGGTGGTCACCCCGGAGTAACGCAGTATGCTCGGTGCATGGCCGAGCCGAGCGTGTGGAAGGATGCGTATCGCGTAGGACAGGCGGTCGTTCGCGTCCTCGGCGATTCGACGAAGACCCACGAGATCCACCGCGTCGAAGAGATCACGGGGAGGCCGCGTTATCGCCGCCTCCTCGACGAGTTTTCGGCGTCGCCCGAGGGCCAGCGCCTGCTGCGCGAGCGGCCCGAGCTGTCGAGCGACCACGTCGACTACGCGGCGCTGCGGAGGCTGCCGCCCGACACGCTCGGCGGTGCGTACGTGCAGCACCTCGACGCGAACCACCTCTCTGCCGATTACCAGGCCGCGGCGACCCGCCACGTCGACGATCCGGACATGGCGTATCTGATGCGGCGGTTCCGCCAGACGCACGACGTGTGGCACGCGCTGCTCGGCCTCGGCGTCGAGGGCCACGAGGAGGTGCTGATCCACTGGTTCACGTTCGGGCAGCTGCAGCTGCCGGTGTCGGCGCTGATCATGCTGTTCGGGACGATGAAGCACATCGTCCTCGAGAAGCGCTGGGGTGCGCTGCGCCACTCGGCGTACGAAGCATACCGCGCCGGCAAGGAGGCCGAGCCGCTGCTCGCCGTGATCTGGGAGGACCAGTGGGAAGACCCGCTCGACGCCGTGCGGGTGAAGTACAACGTGCGTCCGCTCGAGCAGCGCTGGCTCTCGTGAGCTACGCTTCGCGCGTGAACCGCCTCGTCGTCCTCGCCCTGCTCGCCGCCTGCTCGTCCTCGTCGTCGGCGCCGCCGGCACCGCCCGAGCGCACGGATCTGATCAAGCGCGGCGACAAGCCGCTGACCCTGGTCGGCAAGACACTCGACGTCGGGGACACGATGCCCGACGCGTTCGTCTACGACGGCAAGCTCCAGCCCATCCCGCTGTCCTTGCTGCGCGGCAAGCTCGTCGTGCTGAGCGTCGTGCCGTCGATCGACACCAAGGTCTGCGAGGTACAGAGCCACCGCGTCAGCGACGCGCTCGATCTGTTCCCGAAGGGCACCGAGATCTACACGATCAGCCGCGACCTGCCGTTCGCGCAGACCCGGTTCTCCGAGGAAGCGGTGATGCGCATCAAGATGGGCTCGGACTACAAGGAGGGCTCGTTCGGCAAGGCGTTCGGTCTCGAGGTCAAGGAGACGGGCCTGCTCGCGCGCAGCGTGTGGGTGATCGGTCCCGACGGAAAGATCCTCTACCGTCAGATCGTCGCGGATCAGGGCACCGAGCCCGACTACGACGCGCTCGTCGCCGCCGCGAAGAAGGCCGGCGCCGGCGGGGCGTGATGGTGACGCGCGCGCTGTTCCGCGCGATCCCCGACAGCTTCACGCGCGCGATCTCGCGCGAGACGCCGACGGAGCCGATCGACGTCGCGAAGGCGCGGGCGCAGCACGCCGCCTACCGCGCCGCGTTCGGCGACGCCCGGCAGGTGCTCGTCGACGCGGACGAGGCCTGCCCCGACTGCGTCTTCGTCGAGGACACCGCCGTCGTCGTCGGCACCAAGGCCCTGATCACGCGGCCGGGTGCGCCGTCGCGCCAGCGCGAGCCGTCCGCCGTCGCGGCCGCGCTCGCCCCGTACCTCGATCTCGTCACGATGGAGCCGCCGGCCACGCTCGATGGCGGCGACGTGATGTTCGCGAACGATCGCTGCTACGTCGGCAAGTCGACCCGCACCAACGAGGCCGGCATCGAGATGCTCGGGCGCCTGGTGGGTCGCGAGCGCCTCGTCGTGGTCGACCTTCCGCCGTCCGTACTCCACCTGAAGTGCGTCGTGTCACCGCTCGAAGGAGACCAGCTCGCGCTCGCTGACGAGAGCCTCTCGCCGGACGTGTTCCCGGGATTCGAGATCGTGCGCATCCCCGTCGCGGAGACGTATGCCGCGAACATCGTCGCGCTCGGCGGCCGCCTCATCGTCGCCGAAGGCTACCCCCGGACGCTGGAAGCGCTCGACAGGGCGGGCTACGACGGCGGCGACCTGTGCGAGGTCCCGGTGAGCGAGGTCCAAAAAGCGGACGGCTCGCTGACCTGTCAGTCAATTCGCTGGTCCTGACCGGATCGCGGACAGCGCGGATCGGACCGGACACGAGATCGTCGATCTCGCGCCCTTTTCCCACCAGTGCCTCCAGACCGTGCGCAATCGCCAATCTCTCGAAGCCGAGCCCCCGTATTTCCGCAACCCGGGTCCGGATCGGCGCCCTCAGCGCCGCCGGACAGAGGGCGCCGGCCTCGACGGTCTCTGCGAGAACGAGCCGCCGCGGGCGAGGTAGCCCTGCTCGAGCGCACTCGCGATCGAGCGCCACGGTGCCACGTCAATGTAGACACCGACCCAGCCGCGATGACCGACGTACTTCGGATAGAAGTAGTGCTCGGGTTTGCTCTCGATCAGCATCGCCTGTGCGCCTGGCGGTGCGCAGACCCAGAGTTTGTAGCGTCCGTCGCCGTGGTGATTGTCGGTGATCGAAGCGAAGCACTTCTTCTCGCCGACAAAGAAGCTCGGCGCCCCATGGCTCGGCTTCTCGACGACACCGGGGAACGTCGCGACCAGCGCGCGCATCTTCTGCAGAAGCGCGCTCTTCTTCGCGGGAGTCACTGTGCGGCACCCGCATAGGTGATTCCCGCTGGGCCGTACCAGGGCATCACGACGGGCTCGAATCGGCCGGCGACGATCGCGGGATCACCGGCGAGCAGCGCATCGACCTCGGCGCGATCCTTCGCGTCGATGATGAAGATGCCGGCGATCGCCGTGCGGTCGTCCACGGGGACGTCCGTCGGGCCCGCGAGTACGAGCTTCTTCGCTTTCGCCATCGCCTCGATGTTCGCCATGTGACCGGCGCCGAGCCGCTTGGTCTCCTCGGTCTTCTCCGGCGACCACGCGGGCCCGCGCCGGAGCAGGACGAGGAAGTAGCTGCGCATCGTGTACGTGGGCTCGGCCGATCTCGACGGTGAGGCAGGGGTGGTCGGTGTGGTCTTCCCTCCGGCACAAGCACAGACCGCCGAGAGTACGAGCGCGACGAGCTTCATGGCGCGAGCCTACCCACTCGTGCAGGTGTGCGGGGCGGTACCGGCCCCCACAATGAGATGCATGCACCGAGAGCTTCTCGCATCGCTGTCTGCCGGCGGGTCGCGCGAGCGACCGATGCCGGTCACATCCACCGCGGTGATCGAGCCACGCGTGAAGTCGTGGCACTGTCCCGTCTGCGCTGGCGAGTATCGTGTCCTCGAGCACGAGGCGCCGGCCCCGGCGATCCGACGGGTGGACGTCATGTGCCGCCACTGCAGCGCGCCGCGCTCCTTCTGGTTCAAGGTCCTGCGCTCCGAGTTGAACTAAGATCGGCGCGTGCGCGCGCTGCTGCTCGATCGGACCCACCACGTCCTTGTCACGGAACGGGGACTCCCCGAGATCCCGCTCGATGGCCCCCGGCTGATCAACGCCGTCGACGCGCACTTCGCACGGCTCGGCATCACGCTGCCGTACGCTGCGGGTTCGCGCCCGAGCCCCGACGGCGGCCGTGACTTCGCGTTCGTGATCGACCGCGTCGCCGCGCCCCCGGGCCATACGTGGAAGCCGCTGCGTGAGGTCTCCGGCGACGACGCGCTGTGGAGCCTGTACGTGGCAGTGATGCTCGGCGGCTACGAGCCTCCGGTGCGCGCCGTCGACGTGTGGTCGTTCGGTGACAAGCCGGAGATGGCGGCGCAGCTCGTGCACCTGGTCGTCAACGGTCAGAAGCGCGCGACGATGGGTTGGGTCGACGCCGCCGAGCGCGAGGGCACGCCGCTCGCGTACCAGGACGGCGTCAGCGTCGTCACCGATGGATTCGGCTACCCGCGCTGCGTGGTGCGCTCGACCGATGTGCGCGTGCACGCATTCCGCGATGTTCCGCCGTCCTCCGCCGCCGCGGAGGCTGAGGGCGATCTGACGTACGAGGACTGGCGCGAGGGCCACGCCGACTACTTCACGCGCGAGGCGGCACGCCTCGGCCTCACATTCGACGACAGCGCACGGATCAGTGTCGAGCACTTCGAGGTGTTGTGGCCGTAGACGCGGAGCGCACCGTCGACGCCTGGCTCCAGACCCAGGCCGACGACGCGACGATCATACCGGCGGGCTCGCGCGATGCGAGTGTGCGGCGCGCGGCCGAGTTCCTCGCGCTCCTCGCCGAACGCGGAATGCCGGTGGAGCTCAAACCCGGCAAGGTGATCGGCGAGGGCGGCATGGGCGTGGTTCGCGAGGCAGAGCAAGTCGCGCTCGGCCGCGTCGTCGCGGTCAAGACGCTGAAACCAGGGCGCACCATGCAAGGTGCCGCGAGCGACTTGCTCCGCGAGGCCTGGGTCACCGGCGCGCTCGAGCACCCGAACATCGTGCCAGTGCATCACCTCGAGATCGACGACGAGCTGAACC
>JAEUJX010000121.1 GCA_016794545.1 Myxococcales bacterium | reverse complement strand
ACCGATGCCACCTACGTCGCGACGGCCGGCACGCTGCGCATCACGAAGGCGTGCCAGACCGAGGTCGAGTTCACGCTGACGAACGCGACGTTCAAGGGCACGACCGGCGGGTTCGCGAATCCGGCGGTCGACCCGATGGGCTGCACGTTCACCGTGCCGTCGCTCGCGTTCCACGCGATGACGACGGCCTGCCCGTAGCGTCAATCGTCCGCGGCCTCGTCCTTGATCGTGCGCGCCTCGGCGATCTCGGGCAGCGACTCGTCGGCGACGGGGGCCTTGCCGCGCACGAACAGCACGTAGAACAGCGCGCCGGCCAGCAGCACGGCCGCGATGATCGCGCTCTCCTTCGGCTGCGCCCGGACCTGCGAGACGGCGATCCACGCCGACATCGCGATGAACAGGATCGGCGTGACCGGGTAGCCCCACGTGCGATAGGCGCTCTGCAGGCCGCGGCGCCGCATGACGAACACGGCGGACACCGTCAGCGCGGCGAAGATCGCGAGCGTGAAGCCGACGAACCGGATCAGCACGTCCGGATCGCCGATCACGCAGAACAGCGAGGCGAGGACGCCCTGCGTGATCACCGCCGTCAGCGGCACGCCGCGGCGGTTGTGGTGCGCGAGCTGGTGCGGCAGCGCGCGGTCGACGGCCATCGCCGCGTAGACGCGGGGGCCGGCCATGATCATCGCGCTGACGCTCGACACCAGCGCGATCGCGATCACCGCGGTCACGATGTTGCCGGCGGCACTGCCGAACAGGGCCTTCGCGGCGGCATCGCCGACCTCGAACACCGGCTCCGCCAGCACGTCCGAGGGGACGGCATAGAAGAACACGATGTTGAGCAGCACGTAGAGCGCCATCACGATGCCCGTGCCGAGCATCAGCGCGCGCGGCAGCGTGCGCTCGGGACGCTCGACCTCGTTCGCGATGTACGCGGCGGCGTTCCAGCCCGAGTACGCGAAGCTGACGTAGATGAGGGCGGTGGCGAACGCCATCGTGCCGACGTTCGCGAACCCGCCGCTCTGGCTCGCCAGGTTGCTCCAGTCGCCGCGGCCGAGCAGCACTCCGCCGAGGATGAACAGCACGATCAGCGCGACCTTGGCGATCGTGAAGCCGGCCTGCACCTTCGCGCCGAGCCTGGTGTCGGTCGAGTGCAGCGCGGTGATCGCGATGATGAGCAGGATCGCGATCGCCTGCTCGGGCCCGAAGTGGAGGCTCGCCGAGGTGAAGCCGACGTCGAGCTTGGTCGCGAGCCAGGGCTCGCCGTGGAGCGCGGGGAACAGCTTTGCGAGGTAGCGCGAGAACGCGATCGCCGCGACGGCGATCGGTGCGGAGAAGCCGGCGGTCAGCGAGACCCAGCCGCTCATGAACCCGACCGCCGGGTGATAGGCCTCGCGGAGGTAGACGTACTCGCCGCCGGCGCGCGGCATCAGCGACCCGAGCTCGGCGTACGCCGCCGCACCGCACAGCGCCAGGACGCCACCGACGACCCAGGCGAGCAGGATGGTCGGCGGATCGTGGAGAGCGGCGGCCTGGAACCCGGTCGACGTGAAGACGCCGGTGCCGATCATGTTGGCGATCACGATCGCCGCGGTGACGATCAGGCCGAGCCTGCGCTTGGGAGGTGTCACGCCGGAGGCCTATCGTGCGACGGGACGCATGTGCCGGTCCAGGAACGCGAGCGCATCTCGCCAGCAGCGCCGCGCGGACGGGTCCCAGACCAGGGCGTGGAACGCATGAATGCCGCCGGGGTAATACCGCGCCTCGACGGGGACATCGAGCGCACCGAGCGCCTTCTCGAGGCGGCGCGTGTCGTCGAGCAGCGGGTCGCGCGTCCCCACGGGCGCGAAGAACGGCGGCAGCGGCCGCTCGAAGTGACGTTCGGTCGGGATGCCGGCGACCTTCTCCTCGAGCACGCGCAGCGGATCCGCCAGCTCGGTCTCGGGGCCGGGCGATGGCGAATAGCCATGGAGGTACGACGCGGAGGCGTCGCGGATCATTCCGTCGATCCAGCGCGGAAGCGGCCGGCGCTGCGAGAATCTCTCGGGCGCGGAGACCTGGAGCATCGCGCAGAACGGCAGCGCGGCCCTCGGCGCGACCCCGAGATCGAACACGTCCTGCGCCCACGGCTCGGCGCGGCGCTGGCAGGTCGCGAGCGTCAGCGCGGTGATGAGGTTGCCGCCCGCGGACTCGCCCGCCACGGCGATGCGCGTGGGATCGCCGCCGAGCTCGGCCGCGCGCTTCACCATCCACGCGTACGCCATGCACGTGTCCTCGATCGCGGCGGGATACGGGTGCCGCGGGGCGAGGCGATACGAGATGTTCACGACGAGGTAGCCGAACCGCGCGAACACGAGGCCCATGAGCCAGTGCGTGTCCTTGGACAGCAGGTGAAACGCCCCGCCGTGGACGTAGAACACGATCGGCCACGGTCCCGGGCGGTGCACCGGCCGGTAGATGTCGAGCTTGCGCCACGTCGGGTGGCCCGGCCCGTACGAGATGTCGCGCTCGACCTCGACGCCGCTGCGCTTCGGGTTCGCGGCGGGATGGAGCGAGGCCGCCGCGGCGAGCCCTTCGAAGAACGTCTCGGCGGCGAGCGAGCGCGCGCGGCGCCACAGCGTCTCGCGATAGAGCTTCGGGCGACGCGGAGCCGGATCGGGGCTGGGTGTCTGGATGACCTTGCGGGCGGTACGACTCAAGGGATCGGCTGCAATGTTACCTTGACCGTGCGCCGTTGGCCGTCGCTCTCGAGCACGAGCTCGACCTCGTCTCCCACCTTGTGCGCATCGATGGCCCGGAACAGGTCGCTCGACCGCTTGACCTCGACGTTGTCGATCTTCACGATCACGTCGCCGAGCTGCCAGCCGCCCTGCGTCGGCTGCGTGCCGCGGATGCCCGCCTTCTCGGCCGCGCCGCCCGGAGCGACACCGAGCACGACGACGCCGTCGATCTTCTGCTGCGCGGCGATCTGATCCGAGAGGATGTTCACGCCGAGGCCGGGGCGGACGATCTTGCCGCCCTTGATGAGCTGCGGGACGATCGTGTTGATGGTGTCGACGGGCACGGCGAAGCCGATCCCGGCGTTCGCGCCCGACGGCGAGTAGATCGCGGTGTTGATGCCGATCAGGCGGCCGGAGCTGTCGAGCAGCGGGCCGCCGGAGTTGCCGGGGTTGATCGACGCGTCGGTCTGGATCACGTCGAAGATCGAGCGCTGCGTGATGCTCTTGATCTCGCGGCCGAGGCCGGAGATCACGCCGGTGGTCAGCGTCTGATCGAGGCCGAACGGGTTGCCGATCGCGAGCACCTTCTGGCCGACCTTCAGCGTCGCGGACTGGCCGAGCGGGATGGGCAGGAGCTTCGTCGGCGGGGCGTCGATCCGCAGGACGGCGATGTCCTTGTCGGGCGCGGTGCCGACGATGGTCGCCGCGTACGTCGAGCCGTCGTTCAAAGTCACGCTCGCCCGGTCGCCGCCGCGCACGACGTGGAAGTTCGTGACGACGTGGCCGTTCTGATCCCACACGAAGCCGGAGCCGGTGCCCTGCGGGATCTCCGTCACGTCGAGCGTCATCCGGTCGCGGTGCGTCTCGAGCGACGTGATGTGGACCACGCTGCGCGAGAACTTGCCGAACACCTCGATCGTCGACTGCTCGTCGGCGCCGAGCTTGTCATCGGGGCGCTGCGAGATCGGGCGCGGCTCGTAGTTCGAGTAGTCGCGCTCGGGCTGGCGGCGCTGCTTGATCACCGTGAACACCAGGGCACCGGCGACGAGCAGGAGCAGGACGGCCAGGACCTTGGTCAGAAGGCCCGAGTCACCCATCGGACGCGGAGGATTCGGGTCTCGACTCACGGGGTACAGGGATTGTGACATGGCTCCCCGGTCAAAACCCGGGCAGAGCCGGCCGCCATTCCCGGCCTCAGTGGGCCGCCAGGAAGTGCTCGGCTTCCAGGGCCGCCGCACATCCGGAGCCTGCCGCGGTGATCGCCTGGCGGTACTTCTTGTCCTGCACGTCGCCCGCCGCGAACACGCCCTCGACCGAGGTCTGCGTGGTCCCCGGCGTGGTGAGCACGTAGCCCTGCTCGTCGCACCGGAGCTGGCCGTCGAGGAACTTCGTGTTCGGCACGTGGCCGATCGCGAAGAACAGGCCGGCGGCCGGGATGTCGCGGGTCTGCTGCGTCTTGAGGTCCTCGACCGTCACGACCTCGACGCCGTTGCCGCCGCCGACGTTCGTCACCCGGTGCGACAGGAGGAGCTCGATCTTGGGGTTCGACCGCGCGCGCTGCTGCATGATCTGCGACGCGCGCAGCTCGTCGCGGCGGTGAACGAGATAGACCTTGCTCGCGAACTTCGTGAGGAAGCCGGCCTCCTCCATCGCGGAGTCGCCGCCGCCGATCACGAACATCGGCTTGTTCCGGAACATCGGCAGCGCACCGTCGCACACGGCGCACGCGGACACGCCCTTCTGCCAGAGCTCGTGATCGCGCGTGCCGGGGATGTCGTCGCGCTTCGCGGTCGCGCCGGTCGCGATGATCAGCGCCTTCGCCTCGCCCTCCTGGTCGTCGGTCCAGTAGCGGAACGGGCGCTTGCTGAGGTCGACCTTGTTGACGGTCTCCGTGAAGATCCGCGTGCCGAACCGTTCCGACTGCTGGCGAAACCGCTCGGTCAGCTCCGGGCCGGAGATGCCCTCGGGGAAGCCCGGGAAGTTCTCGACGTCGGTCGTCGTCGTGAGCTGGCCGCCGGCCGCGATGCCGCCCGCCATGAAGCCCTCGAACAGCACCGGGCTCAGGTTCGCGCGGGCGGCGTAGATCGCGGCGGTGTGCGCTGCGGGGCCGCTGCCGATGATGACGACGTTCTCGGTCATGGTGGGCGATTCGTAGCAAGCGCCGGATAGCGTTTCAACGACGCGGGCCGCTTGTGCGACAGCGGTGGCTGATCGATCCTCGCCACTGGCATGGCATTGGAGCTGGCGAGCCTCGCGCAACTCGACCGGTCGCACCGGCGTCACGACGACGTGATGGCCGGTCTGCTCGAGGCCGCGCGCCGGCTGGCCGCCGGCCGGCCAGCCCCCGACGACGTGCAGCGCGTCCACGACGCGGTCGCCTACTTCGAGCGCGCGGTGACCCGCCACTTCCTAGACGAGGAGGGCTCGGTGTTCCCCCGCCTCTCGACCCGCCGGCCCGACCTCGCGGCCGACCTCGCCGCGCTCTCCGCCGAGCACCCCGCGCAGATCGCGATGCAGGTCGAGATCGCGGCCGCAGCGAAGGAGCTCGACGGCGAGGCCCGCCCGTCTGCCGGCAAGACGCTGCTCGACGCGGCGGTGCGCCTCGCCGACGCGCACCGCGCCCACGTCGCGCGCGAGGACCTGCTGTTCCGGCAGGCCGCGGATGCCCTCACCGGGGAGGACGACGTCGAGATCCTGACCGAGATGGAGACCCGCCGCGATCGCGAGGACGAGTCGGGTCACGGCGGTGGCGGCCGGCGTCGCGGTGGTGGCGGTGGCGGTGGCGGTGGTGGCGGTGGCGGTGGTGGCGGTGGTGGTGGCGGTGGTGGTGGCGGTGGTGGTGGCGGTGGTGGCGGTGGTGGTGGTGGTGGTGGCGGTGGTGGCGCAGCCTCACATTTAGCCAGCTCACTTTGAGCCCGGCTCAACTGCCGCTGCGCCTGGGCAAGTTGTCCTGCGAGTTTATGAAGCAGAGCGCCGGTAGCATCCTTGATATCGGCTTTCAGTTCCTCAATCCTCTCCTGGATTTGGGAAACTCGACTCCTCGGTTCACTACAGGGATCTG
>JAEUJX010000390.1 GCA_016794545.1 Myxococcales bacterium | reverse complement strand
CTCGGCGTCCGCGTGAACACGAGCACCACGGCGGCGATCATCCCGGCGAGGCCGGCGAGACCGAGGAGCAGGCGCAGCGGCAGGAGGAGCTTCTTCGTCCAGGTCTCGGGCCGGAGCGCGAAGCCGAACGCGAGGCCGGGGAGCAGGCCGAACAGGTGCGCCCAGTTGTCGGCCTTGACCGCGAAGCCGAAGATGAACGTGTACGCCGCCCACTTCAGCATGTCGTTGCGGATCGCGCGGCCGCGCGCGGTGCCCTGGCGCTGGCCGTAGCCGGCCGCGATCCCGATCAGGCCCATCAGCCCGCCGGAGGCGCCGATGCCGACGCCGTAGACCTTGCCGAGGTAGAGGGCGCCGAGGTTCGCGATCACGCCGGTCAGCACGAACAGCCCGAGCATGGTGCCGCGGCCGTAGAGCTCCTCGATGCGAGGACCGACCTGCGCGATCGCGAACAAGTTGAACGCGAGGTGGAGGAGGTTCGCGTGGAGGAAGACGGCGGTGAGGTGGCGCCACGGCTCGGCGTCCATGAGCGGCGGCCAGCGCCCGCCGAGGTCGACGAGCAGGTAGCCCGACGGTGACTTGAGGCCGCCGCCGGCGAGGATCCACTCGCGCGCGTAGACGGCGAGGAGCGCGAGCGCGAGGATCGTCGAGAGCGAGAGCCCGACCGGCGCGAGAATGCCGAGGCGGCCGAGCACCTGCCAGCCGCGCTTGCCGAGCTTCGCGTTGCACGAGGTGCAGACGGCGGCGTCCTTGTCCTGGACGGCGCCGCACTCGGCGCACGTCTTGTGCGCGTACGTGATGTGCTGCACCTGCTGCTCGCGGCGGCGGGCGGCGCGGCGGCGCTCCTCCTTCCAGCGGATCAGCTTCCAGCGGATGCGCGTCCGGTTGAAGCCGAGGTGCCCGAGCGCGCTCGACAGCCTCTCGATCCACGCGTCGTCGTCGGGCTTCTCGGGCTTGTCGTCCGGCCGGTGCTCGGGCGCGTCGCTCATGCCCGCCCGCGCTCGACCTCGTCGAGCAGCTCGACCAGGCGGTGCACGCCCTCCGCCGGGAAGGCGTTGTAGATGCTCGCGCGCAGGCCGCCGACCGAGCGGTGGCCGCGCAGGCCGGACAGGCCGCGCTCCTCGGCGAGCGCGAGCATGGTCTCCTCGAGCTCCTTGGTCGCGCCGCGGAACGTGATGTTCATGATCGAGCGCGAGTGCGGCTGCGCGTGGCCCTTCCACGCGTTCGATCGATCGAGGAAGTCGTACAGGATCTTCGCCTTCGCCGCGTTGCGCTCGCCCATCACGGCGAGGCCGCCCTGCGCCTTGATCCAGGCGACGACCTCGCCGATCACGTAGACGCCGAACGTGTTCGGCGTGTTGTGCATCGACTTCTCGTCCGCGTAGGTGCGGTACTGCGACAGCGGAGGGAGGTCCTTCGAGCCGGTGGCGATGAAGTCCTTCCTCGCGATCACGAGGCTGATGCCCGATGGCCCGAGGTTCTTCTGCGCGCCCGCGTAGATCAGGCCGTGGCCGTCGAGCGACAGGGGACGGCTGAAAATATCGGAGCTCGCATCGCAGACCAGGGGCGCGGGAGCGCGCGGCGGGGCCGCCCACTGCGTGCCGTAGATGGTCTCGTTGCTCGTGTAGTGGACGTAGCGCGGTGCCGCCGACCAGCTCTGGTGCACGGGTGTCGCGTCGTAGGCGGGGCCGCTCGTGCACGCGACGTGGACGCTCCCGACGCGCCGTGCCTCCTCGATCGCCTTGCCCGACCAGATGCCGGTGTCGCAGTAGTCGGCGGTCTCGCCGGCGCCGAGAAAGTTCTGGGGCACCATCGCGAAGTGGTGCGTGGCGCCCGCGGTGACGAACAGCACCGCGTAGTCGGAGCCGATGTTCCCGACCTCGCGGATCAGCGACTCGGTGCGCTCGAGCACGCGCCCGAACTCCTTGCCGCGGTGGCTGTGCTCGAGGATCCCGATGCCGGAACCGTCGAGATCGAGGAGCGCGGCCTGAGCGTTCCGGAGAACGTCCTCGGGCAGCGCGGCGGGTCCCGACGAGAAGTTGAGCTTCCGCTTCGGGCTCATGGGCGCATCTTAGCGCCCCGATCTCAGCGCCGGGAGACGTCTTCCCAGTAGAAGACGGTGATGGCGATACAGTGGAACGCCTCGTCCGAGGACTGCGTCACCACGATGTCGGTCACCTTGAACTGCGAGTTGCGCGCCATCCAGTCGGAGACCTTCTCGCCGAGCTGATCGCGGTCCGCGACCATCGTCGCCGAGAAGACCTTGACTCCGTTGAACCGTACATCCCGCCGGAGCGTGAGCGTTCCCGACTGGTTCGCAGCGTTCGCAGACATCTCCGCTCACCGTAGCATGTTGCTGCACCCCGCCGGCAATTCCGGAGGCGCTGTAATAATTGCGCGGGGCGCGGCTCAGTCATCGTCGTCGAGCGCGCGGTCGAGCGCGTTGGCCAGCTTCTCGGCCTCTTGCGGTGACATCGAGGTGGGCGTGAATGCCTTTTCGGCCGTCTCCACCAGGGCCAGCATGCGCGCCTGCTCGACGCTCAGGCCCGAGGAATCGCTCGTGATCCACTCGTCGAGCTCCTCGGTCAGCCGCTTCTTGGTGCGAGCCTCCTCGCCGCGCGGGGCGATGCCCGCGGGTGCGGCGCCTTGCCGCCGGTAGGTGATCGAGCCGTACGCTTGCGCGAGGTCACGCCGGAACTCGCCCATGTTCTGGTAGCGCCTGCGCGGGTCCTTCTGCATGGCGCGGAGGATCACGGCCTCGGCCATCTCGGTGATCTCGCGGTGCGGTGCGAACTCGCGCGGCGACGGCGGGTTCGTGTGGATGTGCATCGAGAGCACCTCGCTCGACTGCGGGGCCTCGAACGGCGGGCGGCCGCACAGCATGTCGAACAGGATCACGCCGAGCGAGTAGACGTCCGCGCGGTGATCGACGTCCTCGCCGCGCGCGGCCTCGGGCGACATGTACTCGGGCGTGCCGAACACCGCGCCCTGCACGGTCTCCGCCATCAGCTCGTCCTGGATCAGCACCTTCGCGATGCCGAAGTCGAGCACCTTCACGAAGTCGTACGACTCCTCGCGCTCGGTGATCCAGGTCTGGTCCGGAGCCATGCGAACGAGGTCGCGTCGCCCGGGCTTCTTCAGGAGCATGATGTTGTCGGGCTTGAGGTCGCGGTGGATGACGCCCACCTGGTGCGCGGCCTCGAGCGCGAGCGCGATCTGGTTCGCGACGTTGAGCGCGCGGTGCAGCTCGACCGCGCCGTCCTTCTCGATCAGGTCCTCGAGGGACTTGCCCTCGAGGTACTCCATGACGAAGTAGACCGGGCCGTCCTGGAGGATGCCGAAGTCGGTGACGTCGACGATGTTCGCGTGGTTGATCGAGGTCGCGGCGCGCGCCTCGCGCAGGAACCGGTGGATCGCCTCCTGGTACCGCGCGAACTGCGGGTGCAGGACTTTCACGGCGACCGGCTTCTTGATGTAGACGTGCTCGCCGCTGTAGACGGTGCCCATCCCACCGCGGCCGAGGATCTTGTCGAGCCGGTAGTTACCGATCGACGTGCCGAGCCGTGCGATGTCTTCCTCTTCCACCAGCACGGCCGAGTCGTGCAGGCAGAACCGCTCCCCGTCGGGGAAGCGCGTGAAGCACCGCGGGCAGACCTTCACTCGCGCCGCTACTTTCCGAACCGCCCCTGGACGTAGAGCGTCAGGAAGCGCGTGTCGTAGAACTTCACACCCTCGGGCGGCTTGACGTTCAGGAACGTGAACTCGGCGCCGAGATCCAGCTTCTGGTTCGGCGAGAACTGGACGCGCGCCGTCGCCGGCACGGTGAAGTTGCCCTCGGACGTGTCGAAGTCGGGGATCTGGAGCTGCGCGAAGATCACGACGTTCAGCGCCGGGATCGGGTTGGTCGCGATGCCGAGCGACGGGTTCAGATCGGGCTTCGAGCCGTCGAGATCGAACGAGATCAGCGTGTCGAGCGCGACGATCGCGATCTCCGGCTTCGCGACGTAGCGGAACGGGAAGCCGACGTCGATCGACGCCTTGACGTCACCGGCGACCGACTCGCCCGTCATGGTGTCCTGGCCGGCCGGACGGCTCACCCGGAACGCGGTGCGGAAGTCGATCAGGTCGTAGGCGAGCGCCGCCTCGACGCCCGCGTAGACGCCGAACTGCTTGAAGTTGTACGCGCTGGTGAACCCGCCGAGGCCCATGACGTTGTCGCGGAAGCCGTACCGGCCCTCGAGCGACACGCCGAAGCTCTCGAACGCGCCCTTCGCGCTGACGTCGACGCCGACGCCGAGCCTCGCCTGGACGATCCCCTGCGTGATGGTCAGCGGGCGCGACAGCTCACGGATCGGGAAGGTCTTCAGCGTGTAGAGGCCGCCGGCCGTGACCGGAGGTTGGTCCTCGTCGACCTCCTCGTCCGGCTCTTCCGGCTCGTCTCCGCCGTCGCCACCATCATCACCGCCATCATCACCGCCGTCGTCATCGTCCCCCTGGGCGTAGGCGACCTGACGGTGCCCCTCCCAGGCGACGAAGCCGAGGCTCATCAACAGCACCAGCGCGAGCCGGAGGCCGCGCGATTGCGAAAGCATCACCACCTCGCGGAAATGCTACCGCAATTCCTGCGGCGATCGCTCGGATCCAGGGCCGAAAAGCCGTTCGAAGACGCGACCCGCGCCGGGGCCGAAAACGACGAAGGGCTCGCCGGATTCACCGACGAGCCCTCCGCTCTTCAAGCAAAGCTACTGGTAGTGGCGAGAAATGAGCCCGCTGGTCACGTCACCTCGGCGCTGCCATCGGCAGTGCTACGCGGCCCGGCAACGCCGGGCCTGGTGACCGACCAGCGAACGGATCACTTCTTCTTGCCCTTCTTGCCGCCGCCCTTCTTGCCGCCGGTCTTCTTGGCAGCCTTCTTGGCGGCCGGCTTCTTGGCGGCGCCCTTCTTCGCCTTCTTCGGCGCGGCAGCCTTCGCGCTCTTCTTGCGCTTGCTGCCACCGACCTGGCGCTCCTTGCGGGCGACATCGCCGTCGCCGTCGAGGTAGTAGAGGTACTTCGAGTAGTCCATCTCGATGCCAGCGGCGGCGACCTTCTGCGCCTTGCCCTTCGGCTGGCCGGGCTTCTTGCGGGGCGTAGCCCACACGTCGCCACCCTTGATGTAGTACATCAGGTCGTTGTCACGCTTGATACCGGTCTTCGCGATCTTCTCACCCATGTGATGAACCCTCCCTAGGGGTAATTGGGTGCGCGAACGGTACATGAGGCGTCTGACAGCCGTCGATCCCCTTTCGTGTGAAATCGTCGTCGGAGATCACGCCGATCTCCGACGAGGATGGGGGGCAAAAAGCCTCGCCTGCCGGTTCTCGACGAGAAAACGCCTGTGGATAACTGGTTTCTCGACGAGGATCGCGTTCGATCTAAATCCTCGACGGGAAACGGGAATTCCTCGTCGGTGATCAGTGGCGGGGGCGCGTTTTCCGACGAGGTTTGGCGACCTCGCAGACGAGCACCTGGCTCTCGGCCGATCCGTGGAGGGGGCCCCAAAAAAAATCACCGTATCGCTCGGTCACTCGCATCCCGGCGTGCGCCACGAGCGCTTCGAGCTCCGCGGGGAAGTACTTCCGCTGGGTCAGCTTGACGATCTTCGACGGTCCCTTGCCGTCGGCCGGGTCGTAGTAGATGCGGATCAGCGCGATCTGGTTCACCGCGTCGTAGTCGTGGTTCGTCGAGTAGTAGGTCGCGCGGCCGGTCACCGGATCGGTGAATCGGGTCTTCGCCCAGCGCTTGTCCGGATCGCGCATCAGCCACCGGAGGTCGGGTAGCTGGACGTCGAATGCGAAGGCACCGCCCGGGGCGAGGTGGTGCGCGACCCGGCGGAGGCACGCATCCAGCTCGCCGCGCGTGTAGAGGTGCTCCAGCACGTTGAACGCGGCGATCGCGAGCGGGAACTTCCCCGGCGCGCGGAACGTGCACAGGTCTCCCTCGACCACGGTGATCCGCTTCGCGACCGCCGGGGGGAGCTTCGCGATCCGCGCCCGCAGCCCCGCGAGCATCCCGGGCGACCGATCGACGGCCACCACCTCGTGGCCATCGCGCGCGAGCGGGATCGTGACGCGCCCCGAGCCGGCGCCGAGCTCGAGGATGCGCGTGGGCTTCCGGCGCTGCGCGAGCTCGCGGTACCAGGTGACGTCCGCGCGGCGCCGGCGGTACTCGTGGTCGTAGACCGCGGCGTCGGCGTAGTGCTCGCGCGAGCCAGCGTCGACGAGCTCCTCGACGAGCCGGGGATCGAGCTTACGCGCCATGACGGCGGCGCCGCCCACCGCGACGGCGCCGGCGGCGCTTGCGCGGTCCGTTCGCGTCGTCCTCGCCTTCCTCGTCGTCGCGGCCGTCGCCCGCCGCGACGGTCGGCAGGCTCGTGACGTCGTGGCCGGCCGCGCGCTCGAGCAGCTCGAACAGGAGCATGGCGTCATCGATCAGCTCGCGACCGCCGGAGAGCTCCGCCTGGCCACCCTTCTTCTTCGCCGCTTGCAGGCGCTTCTGCGCGATCAGGATGTAGCGCAGGCGCTCCGAGTCGCGGCGCGTGACGTGGAGCTGGACGATCACCGGGTGCGCGAGCTCCTGGATCGCGGCGTGGAGGTCGCCGGCGCGCGGCTCCTCGGCTCCGCCGAAGATGAACGGCGCGAGCACGGCCCCGAACGCGACCGCGTTCGACGGGTCCTTGCCCTCCTTCACGGCGCGATCGATCCCGCCGAGCGCCTCCCACGCGAGCTCGCGCCGCCTGACGAGGTCGGGCCCGCCGCCGAGGAAGCTGAGCCGCACCGGCGCCGCCGCGGCCGGGCGTGCGATGGGCTCGTCGGCCCACACCCGGTGCCAGGCCTGCTCCTCGGCGTCGAGCTCGAGCTCGCCCTCGGCGTCCTCGGCGCCCTCGGCGTCCTCGGCGTCCTCGGCGTCGTCGACGTCCTCGACGTCCTCGCCCTGGACGGCGCGCCCTTCGGCGATCTCGGCCGCGTGCGCCATCCGCTCGAGCTCGTCGGGATCGTCGGGGTCGTGCTCGGCCGGGTCCTCGTCGACGTACTCGACGCGCGGGACGGTGGGCCGGGGGACGGTCAGGGTGGTGATCGCGGGAGCGACGGCCGGCGCGCCGGGCCCCTCGAGCAGACCGGCGAGGTACGGCGAGAGCACGGCGAGGGTGCCGGTCTCGACGAGGAGCTCGAACGAGCGGCGGGCCGCGCCGCCGCGCATCAGGCGGTGCATCTCCTCGAGCAGGCGCGGCGCCGCGCACTTGCTGATCTCGCCGCGCCACCGCAGCAGCGCGCGCCAGGTCGCGGGCTCGAAGCCGAACGACAGGCGGGCGGCGAACTTGATCGCGCGCAGCATGCGCACGGGGTCTTCCTGGAACCGGACGTCGGGGTCGCCGATCGTGCGGATCAGCTTCGCGTCGAGATCCGCGAGGCCGCCGACGTGGTCGATCACCTCCTCGCGCTCGACATCGTAGAACAGGCCGTTGATCGTGAAGTCGCGGCGGCGGGCGTCCTCGGTCTCGGTGCCGAACACGTTGTCCCGGCGGATCAGGAGGTCGTGCTCGTCCTCCTCGCGCGGGTTGGCGCGGAACGTCGACGTCTCGATGATCTTCGACCCGAAGAACACGTGGGCCAGGCGGAACCGGCGCCCGATGATGCGGGAGTTGCGGAACGTCGCCTTGATCTCGTTCGGGGTGGCGCTCGTCGCCACGTCCCAGTCCTTCGGTGTGCGTGCGACGAGCAGGTCGCGCACGCAGCCGCCGACCAGGTACGCCTTGTGACCCGCCCGGGTCAGCTTGCGCACCACCCGGTCGGCATCGGGGTCGATGGCGGCGCGATCGAGCGAGGGCACGACGGATGAGCCGTATCACCCCCGCCGATCAGGTGCAAGTACGCGAAGCCCTTAGTGTGTTTGACGCTTACCCGAGACCCTCCTTTTGTCGCCCGCGCGCCGGCCGATTCACTCGATATCTCCCCATGGCCGTCGTAGAGCCGGTTTCCATCACCCAGCACGTCCAGTTCGACCGCATCCCGGTCGCCGCTCTCCTGCTGGAGCTCGACGGGCGCGTCATCGCGGTCAACGCCGCCGCTGCCCGGGTGCTCGAGCGGCCGGCGCGGGAGCTCATCGGGCAGCCGATCAGCGCGATCCTCATCGCCGATGCCGCGCTCGAGCGGATGCTCGACTCGTCGCGGCACGGCGGCGAGATCGTGCACGAGCTCCGCTTCGAGGGGGGCTCGGGCGTGCGCACGGTCGAGGGCGTGATGTCGGCGATCCAGACGCACGACCGCCCGGTGTTCCAGCTGTTCGCGATCGACGTCACCGCGCGCAAGCAGGCCGAGGCCGCCGCGCGCGCGCGTGCGGATCGCGAGGCGCAGAACGCGGCGGCGCAGCGGCTCGAGAGCTTCGGGATCGTCGCCGCCGGGGTCGCCCACGACTTCAACAGCCTGCTGGTCGGCGTGCTCGCGGAGTCGAGCGCGGCGCGCGAGGACCCGACGCTCGGCGATGCCGCCCGCGAGGCGCTCCGGCGGATCGAGGAGGCGGCACACCGCATGGCGAACCTGACCCGGCGGATGCTCGCGTACGCGGGCCGTGGCCGGTTCGACGCGCAGCGCATGAGCCCCGACGAGGTGCTCGCGGAGCACGGGGACGTGCTCGCGCGGCTCGTGCGGTCCGACGTGCAGCTCGCGATCGCGCCGAGCGCCAAGGGGTCGGTGATCGAGGCGGATGCCGGGCTCCTCCAGCAGGTGTTCGCGAACCTCGTCGAGAACGCCGCGGAGGCCGGCAGCACGCGGATCAGCGTGACGAGCCGGCACGTGATCATCGAGGGCCGGCCGCAGTGGCAGCTCGAGGTCACCGATGACGGCACCGGCATGAGCGAGGAGACCCGCGCGCGGGTCTTCGAGCCGTTCTTCTCGACGAGCCGGGAGCGCCACGGCCTCGGGCTCTCCGCCGTGCAGGGCATCGTGCGCCGGCTCGGCGGCGACATCGAGGTCGAGTCGTGTCCGGGGCAGGGGGCACGGTTCATCGTGCGGCTGCCGGCGATCGCCGGGGCGAGGCCCCCCCGTTCGCGCCTCCCGACCGGATCCGCGCCGGCCGCGAAGCTGGCGGGTTGCCGGGTCCTGGTCGCGGACGACGAGCCGAGCGTCCGGGGGACCGTCGTCCGCCTGCTCGAGCGGCGCGGCGCGCTGGTGGTCGCCGTCGCCGACGGCGCGGACGCCGAAGCGAAGCTGCGCGAGGGCGGCTTCGAT
>JAEUJX010000387.1 GCA_016794545.1 Myxococcales bacterium | reverse complement strand
AAGCTCGAACAGAAGCTCGAACAGAAGCTCGAACAGAAGCTCGAACAGAAGCTCGAACAGAAGCTCGAACAGAAGCTCGCCTGGGTG
Source organism: Myxococcales bacterium (assembly GCA_016794545.1). GTDB lineage: Bacteria > Myxococcota_A > Polyangia > Haliangiales > Haliangiaceae > JABFXX01. The sequence goes on along the minus strand of JAEUJX010000387.1, from coordinate 24,986 downwards.
AAGGCGGAGTTCGCGCGCATGGATGCGAGGTTCGAGGACGTGCTCGCGGAGTTTCGCCGCCACACCAGCGCTCTCCTCGAACGAACGCAGGACTACATCAACGTCCTCGACGACAAGTACAAGGCTCTACCGGGCCGCGTGGAGCGGCTCGACGATACGGTCCACTCGCTCGCCGAGCGCGTGCAGCGGCTCGAAGATGCGGTGCCGAAGCCGAAGCGGCCGCGGCGCGCCGCCCGGTAACTCAGAAGATGTCGATCACGCGCTCGGTCCACTGAGCGATGTGGTTGTTCGAGACGATGTTCTGGAACGGCAGCCGGAACGCGACGGCCGACGGGTCGGCCTGGTTGGCGGCGCGGGTCGGGAAGAACGGCGTCATCCACAGCTGCGGGCGGCCGGCGTTGACGAGGCGCGTGCCGAAGTTGCGCTTCGAGGACACCGTGATCCAGTAGAGCTTCTCGCCGGCGGTGCCGACGGTCTGCGAGAACGGCGCCCACCGGCCCCACGAGTTGGTCAGGCTGCCGCCGTCGTTCGCGATCGCGAGCTCGACGGGAGGCTGGCTGCCATCGGCCTTCACGACCCACAGCTTCGCGTCGGCGGCGTTGTACGCGTTCGCGTTCGACGCCGAGCGGTTGAACAGCACCCACTCGCCATCGGGCGACCACGAGGGATAGAAGTTGTCGCCGCCGCCGGTGACGAGGGTGGTCTCGGGCCCGAACGTGTGCGTCGACGCGTCGTACGTGCGCACCATGATCGAGCCGCTGTTGAACGACCAGTCCTGGCCCGCCGAGCCCGGGCGCACGTACACGAGCTTCTTGCCATCGGGCGACAGATCGGGGTGCGTCGCATTCCCGGCGGACGGCATCTCGACGATCTCGGACTGGTTCGCGTAGCTGCGGACCCTGATCTTGCCGCGCTCGGCGGTGAAGAGCTCGTTCCCGTCGGGCGAGAACGTCGCGAAGTTCCACGCGTTGCTGCCGCCCTGCACCTGCTTGGTGCCGACGTCGACCAGCGTCGCCGCGCCGTTACCCCCGTCGTAGGTCACGGCGAGCTTGGTGCCGTCGCGCGACAGCACGTGACAGGCGATGCAGCGGCCGTTGGTCTGGTTCGTCGTCAGGTACTCCTCGGCGTCTTGACCGGGCTTGCTCATGTCGTGGCGGAAGATGCCGTAGGCGCCCTGGCTCGACGTCGATGCCCAGTAGTACAGGCCGCCCTCCATCGGCTCGTTCGTGAGCGTCACGAACCGCGGCGCGGCGGCCCCGACGGCGCCGGGGCTGGCGCTCGTCGCACCGCGCACCTGATACGCGACGCGCGTCTCGCGGTTGGTCGCGGCGATCCACTCGGTCGCCGTGAACGCCGCGTACGACGGCATCGGCCCCGCGGCGGCGACGCCGTTGCCGCCCGGCACGTACACGCGGACGTCGGCGAACTCGGTGTGCAGCGAGATCTCGAACACGTCGTGGCCGTGCGCGTCCGTCCAGTGCGTCTCGAAGTCGCCGAGGTTGCGCGGCATCGTCGCGTCGGCCGGCGGATACACGACCGCCGGCGCGAGCGCGGCGTCCTCCGCGCCCTGGAACAGATCGGGTGTGTTCGGCGGCAGGCTCGGATCGACGCGGACGTTGCGCAGCCGGATGATCACGTCCGCGCTCGACGTCTTGTCCACGTAGGTGCCGTAGACCTGCGTCTTGCCCGCGGCGCCCACCGCGACGGTGTTCTCGGTGAACGTGCCGAACCCGCTGTCGATCAGGAACACGGTCTCGTCGGTGACGTCCCGGCTGTGACCGTCGGGGAAGGTCAGCGTCGCCGTGTAGTCCTGCCGGGCCTCGGCGCCGTTCTCGATGAGCAGCTCCGCGGTCGGCGGATCGATCGTGAGTACCGCTTTCGATTCGTCTTCGTCCGTTCCGCCCTTGCTCGGGCCACAGGCGGACACGGCACACAGCACGAACGCGATGGTCCCGATCCTCATCATGTAGGGAACGTTGCCCCGTAACTGAATCCCTGTCGATTCCGTCGGTTGTCCCCTCCGCTCGGGTCAGTTGTCTCCACCCCAGCACCGCGCGATCGCGACGGTTTCGTCGCCGGGAACGACTGTCCCCGGCGTGATGCGCCCCTCTCGGATCCCCTTGTTGACTCCGCGTCAACCTGTGGTGGACGCGCGAGCTGCTCGCCGATCCGGCGACGCTCGACACGGCTCGCCGGCCATCTCCAGGCGCTCGCCGCCGAGCTGCTGCGGCTCCGGACGCAGGTCCAGAACTAGCCCCGATCTGCCGGGAGACGCCAGCTCACGCGCCGTGACGGATCCCACGCCGCCGGCGTCGTTGGGGGGCATGGGCATCGAGAACAGGCGGTGGGTCGGCCGCGGCGGAGCCGACGACCACGACGACGATGGCGTGTGGTGGGCGGTGATGATCCTGACCGCGCTCGCGCTCGCTCTCGCTCTGGCCATCCCGCTTCCGGATCAGCCGTGAGCCGGCTCGCGTCCATCGCGTGTGGCCTCGCACTGACGGCGTGCTCGCTGATCCGGGCGCAGCCACCTGACGTCCCGCGGAGCGACGAGGACTGCGAGCTCTCGGCGCAGAAGGCCGACATCGCGGGTGCGGTCGTGTTCGGCGGGGCCGGCGCTCTCTTGATCCTCGGTGGCGCGGGGTCGGGGGGCCAAGGCGGGGGGGCCGTGGCGGTCATCGCCGGATTGGCGGCGGCCGGCATCGGAGCGATCTATGCGGGCGCCGGCTACTACGGATCGCGACAGCACGATCGCTGCTGGAAGTCGCGGCGCGTGGTCATCGAGCTGGACCGCCGCCGCGAAGCTCGCCGAGCGCGCGGCGAGAAGGTCGTCGAGGAGCTGCAAGCCGCGGCGATGATCGGCGATTGCCGCCGCACGCTCGAGCTCGCGGAAGAGCTGCGAGCATCGAATCCCGACATCTACGAGCTCAAGGTGCGTGACAGCTTCCTCGTGGGGTGGTGCGTGCGCCGGACCGCGACCGGTCAGAACCGGTAGGCGACGCGCGCGGAGCCCATGATGCCGCTGATCGCCGGATCGGTCGTCGGAACCGTGACCGTCGGCATCGCCGGGTCGACGTCGTCGTGCGTGAGCGTCTGGCGCGTGAGGAACAGCGTGCCCATCGCCATCCAGTCGCGGTTGATCCGGTAGAACAGATTCCCGCCGATCGAGTGGATCGCGCCGCTGGACGCGCCAAAGCAGGTCGCATGCCGGCCGCCTTGTCGCGCGTCGTGGTGTACGCGACCTCGGCCTCCCACTCGCCGTGACGGTCCGCAGGCGGGCGCCGTCTTTCCCCGGTATGGGGATCGAGAACAAGCGATGGGCAGACGGTCGTTGCCCCGATGATGACGATGGCGCCCTGTGGGCGGCGCTGCTCCTGACGCCGTTCGCGCTGGCGTTGGCGCTCGCCAGTCCGCTCCCGGAGCACCCGTGACCCGGCTCGTCGCCATCGTGGGCTCGCTCGCATTGACGGCGTGCTCGTTCATCGTGGCACACCCGCCGGATGCGCCGCGACGCGACCAGGACTGCGATTTCCCCCATCGCCTGGACTACGTGACCGCTGGGGCCTTCCTGGCCGTTGCGGGTGGACTCGCGTCTGCATCGAACGCATGCGACGAGCGGCGCGGCAACGGCGACTGCGGCATAGAAGGTCTCGCGGCTGCCGCATCCCTCATCCCCGTCGCGCTGTACGCGCTGTCAGGTCTCTACGGGTCGGTGCAATCATCGCGCTGCCGTCGCGCGCGGGCGGCGGTCGTCGCCGACGACGAGCGGCAGACAGAGAGAGATGCCGAGACCGCGCGGCTGGTCGAGGAGTTTCATTCGTCGGCGTTGCGAGGTGACTGCGTGCGCGCACTCGAGGTGGCGGATGTGCTGTGGCGCTATCCCGCGGTGTACGAGCAGAAGATCCAGAACAGCGCTCTGCTGAAGTGGTGCAAGACGCGCCCGACCGAGTGAGGTCTCAGAAGCGGTACGCGACGCGCGCGAAGCCCATGATGCCGCTGATCGCCGGATCGGTCTTCGGCACGGCGACCATCGGCATCGCCGGATCGACGTCGTTGTGCGTGAGCGTCTGGCGCGTGAGGAACAGCGTGCCCATCGCCATCCAGTCGCGGTTGATCCGGTAGAACAGATTCCCGCCGATCGAGAGGATCGCGCCGTTGGACGACCCGAAGCAGGTCGCGGGGGTCGGGGCGCCGGCGGTGCAGATGATGCCCGCCGCCTTGTCGCGCGTCGTCGTGTACGCGACCTCGGCCTCCCACTCGCCGTGGCCGTTCTTCAGCTCGCGCGCCGCAGAGGCGCGGATGCCGAAGATCTCGCTGCGCTGGAAGGCGACGTTGCCGATCGCGAACGACCGCGAGACGTCGAGACCGAGCCGCAGGTCCTTGATCGAGCGGCGATCCGTGATCGCCGCGTAGAGGTCGACGCCCTTGGTCTCGGGCAGCGTGAAGCTCATCATGCCGTTCGCCGCGTCGAGCGCGACCGAGGGGCGCCACCGGTACGCGCCCTGGAGCGTGATCTCGAAGCGCTGCAGCTCGCCGAGGCCCGCCGACACGCCGCCCCGCGCCTGGTTCGTCGCGAGGCGCTTGAGGTAGGTCTCGTTCTGGATCACCGTCGGCGCGCCGGGCTCCGGATCGTTCAGGAACGCGTTCGCCTGGACGTTCAGCGTGTCGACGTCGACGCGGTGGAAGTTCGCGGTGAGGCGCAGGCGCGGGCCCGGCTTGTAGTTGAGGCCCGCCGACAGGTTCGTGATGCCCGCCCCGATCGAGGACACCAGGTCGACGAGCGCGAAGTGGTAGACGTCGAGCGTCGAGCCCGAGCGCAGGTAGCCGGTCGACGTCGCGAAGATGCGCGGGGACTCGCCGGCGAACGGCACGAGTGCGACGCCGCCGATCGCGCCGTAGGAGTTCATCGTGCGATACGCGCCGCCGAAGCCGCCGGCGCCCACGAGCTTGCCGACCTTCGTGCCCTGCTCGGTCCGCAGGTCGACGTAGTCGCTGTCGATCGAGCGCGAGCCCTTCACCGGATAGAGGCCGCCGAAGCCGATCAGCGTCAGCTTGCGCGAGCTCGCGTAGTCGAGGCGCAGGCCGTCGAACTTCACGCCGCCGAGGTCCGGCACGAACTGGCGGCCGAGGAAGAAGTCCGTGCGCTTGCCGCTGCGGAACAGCCACAGCTCGCGCAGGTCGTACTCGTTCCTCCCGTTGAAGCCGGACTGGATGCGCGTGGGATCGGTGCTGTTCGGCGCGTCGTCGGGCGTCGGCACGAGCCGGGCGCGGGCATCGACCCGGGCCTCCCAGCGGCCGCCGCTGATGTGCCGGAAGTCGGTCTGGAGCCGCAGCTCGGTGTAGTAGCGCGAGAACTTCGCCGCGTTCGGGCCCTGCATCGCGCCGAGCTCGCCGCCGCTCTCGGTGTAGAACAGCGAGCTCGACGCCAGCGAGCCCTGGACGAGCGTCTTGTTCTCGGTCTTCCTGGTGTCGACCTTGTCGACGAAGAACCGGTCCTTCTCGAACAGGTTCTCCTTCTTGTTCGTGCCGAGGTCGTGGCCGGAGAGGTTCTGCTTGATCGGCAGATCCAGCTCCTTCTTCGCCTTGGTCTTGTCCTTGACCTTCGGCGCCTCCTCTTCCTCGCCGGTCTCCTCGTCGGGCGCGGTGCTCTCCTCCTCGCCCGTCGGCTCGTCCTCCTCCTCCTCGCCCTCGTCCTCGTTGCCCTTCGCACGGGCGTGCGGCGCGAACAGCGCCGAAGCCACGATCGTCGCGAGACCGATGGCGAGCACGCGCCTCACCGACACACGCTCTCCCGGTTGAAGCCGGTCTGCGGCGTCCACGAGTTCGGGTTGTGGCAGCCGGTGCCCGTGCAGCTCGTGTAGCCGGTGTGCGTGCCGCCGCGCCTCTGCGCGTCGTCGATGTGGCAGCTCGCGCACTGCGGGCTCATCGCGCTGAAGTTGCCGTTGCGGTGGCAGTCGAAGCACGCGACCGTGCGGTGCACGCCGGTCAGGTTGCAGCCGACGCGGCTGTGATCGAACTTCGCGGGCGCGAACGACCACTGCGTGTGGCACTCACCGCAGCGCGGCGACAGCGCGTTCGAGTGGATGTCGTCCTGCCGGTGGCAGTTGATGCACAGGTTGCCCGAGCCGGCGAGCGGGCGGTTGTCGCGGTGGCACCGCTCGCACGCGACGTTGTTGTGGGCGCCCTTCAGCGAGAAGTCGCCGACGTCGTGCAGCGGCTTGATGTCCTCCCACGTGCGTGTGGAGTGACACTGCTCGCAGGCCGTGCCGTACTGGCCCTTGTGCACGGCGGGCTCGGGATGGCAGCCGAAGCACGTCTTCGGGCGCGGCTTGAACGTGACGCTCGGGTGGCAGTCCGTGCACCGGACATTCAGGTGTCCGCCGTCGATGCGGAACACGCTCATCGTGTTGTGGTTGAACGTGTTGTCGCCGGTCTCGACGTGGCACTTCTCGCAGTTCTTGCCGAGGCGCCCCTTGTGGGCGTCGTCGTCGGCGTGGCAGCCCTCGTCGGCGCAGCCGGTGTTCGCCTCGACGTACTGCTTCGTCGGGTGACACGCCTCGCACTTGTTGTCCTTGTGCGCGCCCTTCAGCGGGAAGCTGTCGACCTCGCCCTTGTGGCCCGGGGGGAACGGCGCGTCGTGATCGAAGCGCAGCGCGTCCCAGATGCCCGGCGAGTGACACGCGACGCACTCCTTGCCGAGCGTCCCGCGGTGCAGCGAGTCCTCGTGGCACTTCGTGTTCGTCGAGCAGTTGGCGGGGATCTTCTCGAACGTGGTCTTGTTGGCCTTGCGACCGGTGTGGCACTCGGCGCACGGCACGTCCTTGTGGCCCTTGACGAGCGGGAACTTCGAGTTCGGCCCGTGATAGATCTTCACCATCGCCGTCGAGTTGGTGTTCGGGTTGCCCGGCCCCACGTGACAGCCGCTCGAGCCGTAGCACTGGCCGTTGTCGAACTTCTTGTCGTGCACGTTCTTGTGGACGTGGCAGCCCATGCAGTCGACGTTCTTGCCCTTGACGAGGTTCGTCAGGTTCTCGAAGTCGTCGGGCGCCTTGCCGCGGTGACACGCGCGGCATGACGCCTCCGCGTGCTTCATCTCGAGCGCGAAGCCGGTCTGCGCGTGCCGGAACGCGGTCGGCTTGAACTTGGTCGTCGGGTGGCACACGCCGCACTTCGGCGGCGAGCCGAACTGCGAGAACCGGTTGCCGTGCTTGTTGTCCTTCGCGTGGCACTGCTCGCAGTTGCCGATCGGCTTGCCCTCGCCGAGCGCCTTGGTGTGGCAGTCGTAGCACTTGAGCCGCTCGTGCGCGCCGAGGTCGAAGCGCGTGCGCTCGCTGTGATCGAAGAACTTCTTCTCCGCGACGGTCTGCACCTTGAACGACTTGAACGTCGGCGAGTGGCACCACTCGCAGTCGCGCTTGCCGAACAGGTGGCCGTCGTGGACCGAGGAGTGACAGCCCGAGTTGCCGCACGAATCGGGCTTCTGCGTCGGCAGGTTGAACACCGCCTTCGGGTGGCACTTGCTGCACGCGACGTCGCGGTGCGAGCCGAGGATCGGCATGCCCGCGTCCTTGCGGTCGTCGTGGTTGAACTGCAGCACGCGCTTCTCGGGTTTCCACACGCTCTCGGTGTGGCAGCGCTCGCAGGCGAGCATCTCCTTGCGCTGGAACTTGTGCGGCTGGTCGTTCGCGTGACAGCCCGAGGAGCCACACAGCCGGTCGGTGCCCATGTACGTGGTCAGGCCCTGCCGGTTCTTCGTCTTGTGGCACTCCTTGCAGTCGGTCGCCGCGTGCTTGCCGTTGAGCTTCCAGCCGGTGAGGTCGTGATCGAAGCCCTTCTCGCCGCCGGCCACGCTCTTCCAGCCCATCAGGTCGTAGCCGCGCCCCTTGTGCTCCTGGTGGCACGACTCGCAGGCCTTGCCCTTGACCTGCGCCGAGGCGTGGAACCCCTTGCCGGCCGCGATCCGCGCGCCGAGGTCCTGGTGGTCGTGACACGCGAGGCACTTCTGCTTGGACACGTCGCGCGTTCCGTCGACGTGGCAGTCGTTGCACTTGGACTGGTTGTCGAGCTCCGCGTGGCTCTTCGCCAGGTCTCCCGGCGAGCTCGAGAAGAAGTCGTCGGCACGCACGGCTCCCGCCCGCAGCAGCGCGAGCACGAGCACCAGGAGCGCGAGGTGCTTACCAGGCCGCACGGGACCACGAGATGTAGATGTGGGCTGTCGCGAGGGCGGCGAGCATGATCGTGAACGGGACGTGCACCTTCTTCCACGAGTGTAGAAGCAGCTGCGCCTTCGGCGCCACGACCTGGCGGCGCGCGATCACGATCATGCGCGCCGCGCGCTTCGCGAGCTCCTTGCGCGTCTTGCGATCGACGCCGAGCTGTGAGAGGCGCCCCCGGCGCGCCATCGTGCGCGGCCAGCGGCCGATGTCCTGGAAGATCAGCCACCACAGCGCCTTCAACATGCTCGGCGACTGACCGACCTGCTGCGCCTTCGCGCGCTGCACGGCGAGCTCGCGATCGATCTCGGCCATCGGCACGGTGAGCCGCGGGCGGTGCTGCTGGAAGAACCGCTCGTGGTCGAGCTCCTCGAGCTCGACGCCGCTCGAGAGCTCCGGCACCTGCGTGTAGAGGTAGCGGCCGAGGAAGCCGGAGAGCACCACGATCACCATGCTCCAGAACGCGGCGCTGACCCAGCTATCGAGCCTCAGCACGGAGTGCAGGCCGATGAACATCGGCCCGACGGTGCCCGCCATCAGGTGGAAGTCGAACCACATCGTGTTCGAGGCCATCCACCGGAACAGCTTGATGCGGCGGAAGATCGGGTAGATCGCCGCGATGATCATGAGGCCGGTGCCGATCAGACCGCAGTACGTCGACAGCTGATCACCGGGCCGGAACACGACGCGCTCGAGGATCTGCGCGACGGGCGCGTCCACGTAGTCGGGCATCGCCGCGACCTGCGAGAACAGATAGGACTGTGCCGGCGCGTAGAGGCGGAGCAGCGCCTCGCCGAGCGCGACGAGGAACGCGAAGATGCCGACCACCCATACGAGGAGCGGCGCGTAGCGGCCGCGCTTCAGCTTGGCCTTGCCGCCGGAGCGGACGTCCACGCCCTCGGTGAACGGCAGGACCGGCAGCACCTCCTTGCGGTCCTTCTTCTGGAGGTCCGCGTCGTACCCGGTCTTCGCGAGCTGCGCCATCTTCGGCGAGCGCTCGCGGAACAGGTCGTAGGTGTCGATCTCGATCAGCGATCCGGTCGGGCACGCCGACACGCACGCCTGGTCGCCGTACGCCATGCAGTGATCGCACTTGTTCGCGATGCGGCGGGCGCGCGCCACGCGTGGCGTGCCGGGCCCGAACTGCAACATGTTCTTCTTCTCGAGCCGCCTCTGGAACGCCTTCTTGAAGGTCGGCGCGTCGGGCTCGATCTCGACCATGTCGATCGCGCCGTACGGGCAGCTCTGCGCGCACGCGGTGCATCCGGTACACGTACTCTCGTTGATGACGACCTCCTTCTTGGCCTCGTCATACTTGATCGAGTCGTACGCGCACGGATCGATGCACCGCTGGTCGGTACACGTGCGGCACGTGTAGATGAAGTCGAGCATGCCGAGCTGGTAGCCACCCAGCGTCAGCCGCCGCGCACCGTAGCGCTCCTCGCACGCCTCCTCGCACAGCTTGCAGTCGATGCACAGGCCGAGCTGGCGCACGCGGACCATCTCGCCGGCGACGCTGATGCCCTGGCGCACGAAGAAGTCGAGGAGCTCCTGCTTGACGCCGGAGACCCACGCGAGCCGCTCGCGCGAGATCCCGATCGCGCGGCGCAGGCGGGTCTCGAACACGGGGTAGCGCACCGCGAGCTCGGCGACCCAGCGCTGATCGAGCGAGACCAGCTGCGACGGCGCCGTCGTGTAGAACGCGATCGGCTGCCCGCGCGCGGCGTTGAGCGCGCCCGAGTTGAACAGGTCGTGCTCCATGAACAGCGCGATGTTCTTGAGCGCGATGCGCGCGAGCGGCGGCGGCTTGATCAGCGACTCCGCCTCGAGGTCCTCCTTCGTGGCGGTCTCGTGCGCGATCTGCGCGGCGCGGCGCTCGGCGAGCTCGTGCTCCATGAACACGCCGGCGGCGACCTGGCCGGTGGCGACGTAGACGACCGGTGCGGCCTGGCCCTGCGCGAGCCCGATCGGGTCGAGGACGAACATGTCGCGCTCGAGCCGCCGCACGGCGATGCCACCCTGCTGCATCGCCGCCATCAGGTCCTCGTTGCCGACGCCCTCGAACAGCGGAAGCTGACGGACCAGCGCGTAGTCCTGGTCCGTGCCGGGTGGTAGCATCCCGGTCGGTCCCACCGGGGCGCTGCGCTGGATGGCCAGGTTCGACATCGGAGACAGAGACGGTTCAGCTATGTGGTGCTCGATCCTCACAGCCGAGGAGGACCGGGAAGCAAACGTCGAGCCCACCCATCCGCTAGCTCGTTACCTCTCTGATTCTACACGGATGCGTCTAGCCTGTAACCCCTTGGGGCCCCGCGACCGGGGTATCCGCTCCCCAGGCAGACTCGCAGCCATGTTCGCGTGTTTCCTGGGTGTAATGCCCATCGCCGCCGCGGATCCCCTGCCCCCGACAACGGTGGTGCCCGATCCGCCGGCACGGCGAGGTCCGGTGAGCGTCGGCCCCGGGAACCTCCGCCCGAGCTGGGACCTCGACGGCTGGTACCTGTGGCTCGGCCCGACGGCGGCCGGCACGCACGTCGAGGGCGAATGGGACTCGACGGTCGGCGGGCACGTGGCCCTCGTGCGGGTCCGCGAGCGCGAGCGGGTCGGCGCGATCGGCGTCATGGCCGGCGCGACGACCTGGACCGAGCGCGGAGGCGGCCGGATCTGGCTCGACGGCGTCGCCGGGACGCGGATCTTGCGCATGGTCGGCGTCTCCGCCGGTCCGCTGGTCGAGCTCGCCGAGCTCGCACACCCGCGGATCGGCGGCTCCGTCGGGCTGTGGGCGTTCCTCGGGGTGACGCCGTTCGTGCGTGTCGGAGCCGTGCAGGACCTCGGGGCGTTCGCGGAGATCGGGGTCCACATCGCCCTCCCGGTCTACAGGCGTTGACACGGCCGGTCCGGCGGGCTACCTAACCAGTCCTTCGAACAATCCTTCCGGGGCGTAGCGCAGTCTGGTAGCGCACTTGGTTCGGGACCAAGGAGTCGCAGGTTCAAATCCTGTCGCCCCGACTGACGCGGAGGCCCGCACGGGCCACCGCGCCGACGTTTTCGGGGTAGAAATGTGTCGATGGTGGCAGGGGCCGTGCCTTTGAGGACTGCGTCGAAGCTCAGCGTGCTGGTCGTCGACGACGAGCAGGACATTCGCGAGTACCTGCAGGACTTCCTGTCCGCAGAGGGCTTCGAGGTGACGACGCTCGCGGATCCGACGCTGGCGGTCGAGCGGATTCGCGACGAGGTGTTTCACCTCGTCGTGCTCGACCTGATGATGCCGAAGATCTCCGGGCTCGACCTGCTCCAGCAGATCCGCTCGGTCGACGATGACATCGCCGTGATCATCCTGACCGGGCACCCGTCGCTGGAGAGCGCGTCGGCGTCGATCCAGCACGAGGTCTCGGCCTACATCAACAAGCCGTTCACGCCGGCCGAGTTCCGCGAGGTGATCGCGCGGATCGCGAAGAAGAAGGGCCTCGTGCTCCGCCGCGAGGACGAGCTGCACGCCGCGATCGGCCGGCAGATCCGCGACCTTCGCAAGGCGCGCGGCCTGACGCTGAAGCAGATGGCGCGGCGCACGAACCTGTCGGTCTCGCTGCTCTCGCAGATCGAGCGCGCGGAGTCGAGCGCGAGCGTCTCGAGCCTGTTCAAGGTCGCGACGGCGCTCGACGTGCGGCTCACGGACCTGTTCGGGGGCTACTGATCCACGCGGCGCTGCTCGTCGTGCTCGCGCTGGGAGCGTGCACGTCGCGCTACGGCGCGTACGTCACGATCGAGGGCAGCGACGCGCTCGCCTTCGATCGCCTCGAGCTGTTCTTCGGCGCGCACCTCGGCGACTCGCCCGTCCCCACCTCGCCGCACTTCGAGGCCGACGTGCCGGCCCCCGCGTCGTACCTCGCGAAGCGTCTGATCGCCGACACCGACGTGCAGACGTTTGGCGCGCGCGAGACCTCGTTCACGTACTACCTGCCGCAGACCGCCGCGAGCGCCAAGCTCGGCGACGTGGTCGTCGCCGTCGCGTTCGCGAACGGCGCGCCGGTCGGCATCGGTCAGCTGCGGCGGTTCGCGATCCCGGCCGATGACCTCGTCTACACGTACACGATCGAGCTCGCGGCGTTCGATCCGAAGACCGCGGAGGTCTGGGGGCGACGTGACGGTGCGGCGTGCGTGCGCTACCAGGATCCGGCGTTTCGCGACACGGTCGCCGTGGTCCGCCACGACGACCTCGACTGCGATGCGTTCTCCGACGCTGGCGTCGACTGCGCGCCGCTGCGCTACTGCGATGGCACCAGCGGCAAGGCGGGCTGCACCGGGACGACGAGCTGTCTCGACGATCAGCCGGTGTGCGTGCTGGGCGCGTGCACGAATTCGGACCAGGTCCCGCGGCAGTGCGCGCCGACCACCTGCCTGCCATCGCAGCTGTGCAGCACCTGCATCAACGACACGTCGATCGACGACGTGCTGGAGTGCGCGACCGACGATCCGAGCCACGGCGACGACGAACGGATCCCGGTCATCCCGAGCAGTGGCCGGCTGTGCACGACGCCGTACACGTTCACCGTCACGCTGCCGGGAGGCCTCCTGTGCGAGGAGCCGGAGGTCGTGTCCGCGTATGCGTTCCCGCCCGGCACGCCGAACCACTTCACGGTCGGCATCGACAAGGGCGCGTCGGCGGAGACCTGCACGGTCACGCTCGCCGAGGACGGCACGCAGCCCGCGTTCCCGGAGGCGTTTCACGTGCTGCTCTCGTTCAAGGGCCCGACGGAGCTGCGATCGACGTTCGTGCTCGGCCTCCAGGCGACGGCCGCGGCCTGCGGGCCGGTCGTGGTGTCACCGGCATCGCCGGTCGGCGTGTGCCCCTGACCCCGTGCTAGCGTGCGCGCGTGCCGGTCAAGATCGCGCCGTCCATCCTGTCCGCTGACTTCGGTCGCCTCGCCGAGGAGGTGCGCGCCATCGGCAGCGCCGACTACGTGCACGTCGATGTCATGGACGGCCACTTCGTCCCGAACCTGACGATCGGTCCCGTCGTCATCGAGTGGGTGAAGAAGGCGACGCAGCTGCCGCTCGACGTTCACCTGATGATCGAGGACGCGGAGCGCTGGGTCGCGGCCTACGCGAAGGCCGGCGCGGACCTCATCGGCGTCCACGTCGAGGCGTGCCCGCACCTGCACCGCACGCTCGCGCAGATCAAGGACCTCGGGAAGAAGCCGTGCGTGGTCCTCAATCCGCACACGCCCGCCAGCGCGATCGAGGTCATCCTGCCCGACGTCGCGCAGGTCCTCGTCATGAGCGTCAACCCGGGGTTCGGCGGGCAGTCCTTCATCCGGAGCTCGCTCGACAAGATCCGCCAGCTGCGTCGCATGATCGACGAGCGCGGCCTGTCCGTCGACATCGAGGTCGACGGCGGGATCAAGACCGACAACATCGCCGAGGTCGCCGCGGCCGGCGCCGACGTGTTCGTCTCGGGGTCCGGCGTGTTCGCGACGAACGACTACGCGGCCACGATCGCCGAGCTGCGGAAGCGCGGGACCGCGGCCCGGGGATAGAGTCGGGGCATGGCCCCGGTGATCACCGCGCTCTACGGCGCGCTCAACGCGATCTTCAACATCTTCCTCGCCAACAACGTCTCGAACGCGCGCCGCAAGCACCGGGTCTCGATCGGCGAGGGCGACCATCCCGCGATGCTGGTCGCGATCCGCGCGCACGGCAACAACGCCGAGTTCGTGCCGCTCGCGATCCTCATGATGCTGATCGCCGAGCTATGCGGCGCGAACAGCGTCGTCCTCCACGCGTACGGTGGCGGCCTGCTCGCCGCGCGCGTCCTGCACTGGGTCGGGATGCCGCGAAAGGCGCCGAACGTGTTCCGGTTCGTCGGCGTCGCGTTCACGTGGACCGCGATCGTGGCGATCAGCGGCTACGTGCTCTACCTGCGGTTCCAGCTGGTCGGCTGAGGGATCTCTCCGTCGAAACATCGAGCATTCCTCCACTGATGGAATGGCCCAGAGCTCGAGCAGCTCGCGAACCACCCACGCAGGACTGTCTGAACCACGTGCAGCGGGGACAGCGGCGGGCCGATCCTGATCGTTCGCGGCAACGTGGACGCCGAGCGCCGGGGGGAGTCGCGAGCTGCGCGATCGGCTGTGTCACCGACGGCGACTGCGCGCTGCGCGCCGCTGTCGCCGGGCACGTTCGACGGCGATTGCGCGCGCGACGACCAGTGTGCCTCGGGCACGTGCGCGCGGATCGCGGGCGAGCACGCGTGTCGATGCCACGTTCCGTGTGACGACGAGAACGACGGCGGATGGGGCGTGGACGGTCGCAGATCCGACCTGGCGATCTACGTGCTGATCGCGCTGCTCGTCGTCGCGAGACCGAGACGCCCCCGCTAGCGCGTGAGGCGCGCGAGGTAGAACCCGTCGGCATCCGGCGGCCACGTGCGCTCCTCGTGCTCGAGGCGCAGGCCGCTGCGCGCGACGAGTGCGGCGACCTGATCGGGTCCTTCCGCGCGCGTGAACGTGCACACCGAGTAGACCAGCGTCGCGCCCGGGCGGAGCCGCGGCACGACCGCGTCGAGCAGCTTCCTCTGGAGGTCGGCGAGGCGCGGGACGTCGCTGGCCTGCATCCGCCACTTCGCGTCGGGGTGGCGGCGCAGCACGCCCAGGCCGGAGCACGGCGCGTCGAGGACGATGAGGTCGTAGTCGGTCGCGAGCGGCGCGTCGGGATCGAGCAGGTCGCACGTGATGCGGTGGATCGAGGACAGCCCGAGGCGCTGCGCGGTCTCGCCGGCGAGGCCGAGCTTCGTCGCGGACAGGTCCGCGGCATGGATCACCGCCTGGTCGCCAGTCAGCTCCGCGAGGTGCGTCGACTTGCCGCCGACGCCGGCGCACGCGTCGAGGATCTTCTGCCCGGCGCGCGGCCGCGCGGCGAGCGCGACGTGCTGCGCGCCGAGATCCTGCACCGTCCAGCGGCCCGCGACGAAGCTCGCGACCTTCGACGGGTCGCCCGCGCCCTCGAGGCGGAGCGCCATCGGCGCGTCGAGCGGGGTTGCGGTGATGCCGAGCGGCTCGAGCTCGCCGATCAGCGCGTCGCGCGTGGTGCGCAGCGCGTTCACGCGCGCGACGAGCGGTGCGGGCTGGGCGAGCGCGCGCGCGATGTCCCCTGCCCGCGCTTCGTCCGGCGCCGCGCGCAGGAGCTCGTCCAGGATCCACGCCGGCAGCGACGCCTCGAGCGCGAGATCGCCGGCGGGCAACGGCGGCTCGCCCTGGGTCGACAGCTTGCGCAGCACGGCGTTCGCGAAGCCGCCGACCTTGGGCCCGCCGACGGCGCGCGCCGCCGCGACCGCGTCGTTGACCGCGGCGTGGCCGGGGATGCGATCGAGGAACAACAGCTGGTAGGCCGCGATGCGCAGCGCGGTGACGACCTTCGGAGGTGTCTTCTTGAGGTTCGCGTGCGCGGCGAGCGCGCGATCGATCCGGGCGCGCTGGCGCAGCACGCCGTAGACCAGCTCGGCGGCGAGCCGGCGGTCGCGCTCGTCGAGGCCGGCGCGCGCGAGCTCGCCGTCGAGCGCGGGAGTCGCCCACGCCCTGTCCTTGTCGATCCGATCCAGCACGCGCCGCGCGACCTCGCGGGCACCGATCGGCGTACTCACGCGAGCTCCGGCGTCCCGAGCAGGTCGCCGATCGCGATGCCCCGTCCGTTCGCGAGCTCCTTCGCGGTGAGCCGCTTCTTCCCCGGCGCCTGGAGCTCGCGGATCACGACGCTGTCGGTGCCGCACACCACGTGCGCGCCCTGCGCGTCGATCATCACGACGGTGCCGGGCGCCTCCATCCCCGGCGGCCGGGCGTGCGCGATCGCACGGAACACCTTCACGACCTGATCGCGCAGCTTGACCTGCGCGCCGGGCCACGGATCGACGCCGCGGATCCGCGCCGCGACCTTGTCCGCGGGCAGCGTGAAGTCGATCGCCCCGTCGGCCTTCTTCAGCATCGGCGCGTGCGTGGCGGCGGCGTGGTCCTGCGGGACACGCCGCGCGGTGCCGGCGGAGATCTGCGCGAGCGCGTCCATGCAGGCCGCCGCGCCGAGCGGTGCGAGCCGCGCGAACAGCTCTCCGGCGGTCTCCTCGGGTCCGATCGTCACGCGGCGCTCGAGGATCACCGGGCCGGTGTCCATGCCCTCGTCGAGCTGCATGATCGCCACGCCGGTCTCCTTCTCGCCGTCGATCACCGCCCACTGGATCGGCGCGGCGCCGCGGTACTTCGGGAGGATCGAGCCATGGACATTGATACAGCCGCCCGGCAGCGCCTCGAGCACGCCCTTCGGCAGGATCTTCCCGTACGCGACGACGACCGCGAGCTCGGCCCCGGTCGCGCGCAGCGCGGCCTCGAGCTCGCCGTTCCTCGCGGACCTCGGCTGGAACACGGGCAGGCCGAGCTCGGTCGCCGCGACCTTCACCGCCGGCGGCGTCAGCTGCCCACCGCGGCCCGCCGGCTTGTCGGGTTGGCTGACGACGAGCGCGACCTCGTGCGCGGACGCGAGAGCCCGCAGCGTCGGGACGGCGAAGTCGGGCGAGCCCATGAACACGCAGCGCACGGGCTGCATGTACCACTACTCGACGAGGTTCGCGAGGTACGTGGCGCGCAGCCGGTCGTCGCGGAGGACGCGGAAGGCCTCGTCGAGGACGTTCGCGATGTCGTCGAGCTCCTGGGCCAGCTCGCGGCGGAGGTCGACCGGGAACGAGTCCGTCGCGAAGTCGCGGCGCGCCGCCTGATAGGCGCGCCGGATCTCGAACGCGGTCGCGTCGCGCCGCACGCCGAGCAGCGCGAAGTAGTCGGCCTCGGCGACCAGCTCCCAGCGCGCGCGGACGCGCTCGCGATCGATCGCGAGATCGGTCTCGCCGACCAGCGCCGACGACTCGTCGGGGACCTCGGTGTCGGTGCGGCGCGCGGTCGCGAGACCGAGGACGCACAGCCCGCACGCGAGCGGCAGCACGTCGGCGACGTCGACGCCGGCCGTGCGCGCGACCGCGGCCAGATCGGCCTGCCCATCGAACGCGGCGAGCGCGCTGCGCTCCTCGACGGCGAGATCGCCGAGGTTGATGATGCCGCCGAGGCGCTCGCGGTCCGGGACCTCGATCACGGTCGACGCCGACCCGATCTGCTTCTCGAGCGTCGTGCGATCGAGCTTGCGGCGGATGCCCTCGAGGATCAGCGCGGCCGGGTGGCGCGAGAGCCGGATGCGCTCCGACGACGGGCTCGGCTCGGGGATCAGGTGGTAGGTGCCGCGGTCCCACGCGAACAGCGAGTACACGATGTCCTCGACGTGCCGCCGCACCGCGGGCAGGAGCTCGCGGCGCTTCAGGTATCCGAAGTCGACGAGGATCTCGCCCATCCGCCGGCCCGACTCGGCGACGACGGCCTGGCACCGCTCGTACTGCGCGGCCGTGATCTTGCCCTCGCGAACGAGCAGCCCACCCATGCGATCGCGCGGCTCGCTCGACGAGGCGAACACGGGCCGCCCCTGATCGAAGTAGACGACCTTCTCGATGGTCTCCTGGCGGAACAGGATCTTCCCGGTCGTCGCCTGCGCGAACATCTTCGCGAGCAGCATCGATGCGTCGGAGATGCCGCGCACGATCTCGCCCTGATCCGGGAGTCCGCGCTCGCGGATCTGCGTGTCCCACGAGCCCGGTGACGTGGTGAGGTCGCGGATCTCCCCGGACCGCTGCAGCGCGCGCGCCTCGATCTCCGTGACGCCGCGCTCGAGGGCCGGCTCGTCGCCGAGGTAGCTGAGATCGATCTCGGTCGAGTGATCGTGGCGCGGCGAGAGGTCGACCTCCTGCGGCGCGGCGCTGGCGTCGCCGCCCTGGAACAGGCGCTGCGCCATCATCGACATCTTCGCGCGCAGCTGTCGCGCGAAGTCCCGCCCTCCCTCGGCGGCCGCCGACGCCGCGATCGCCGGCAGCGGTGCGCCCGGGTCCGAGTCGCCCGACAGCACCTCGATCCGCGGTGCGCTGACGCCGCGCCTGGTCGTCCCGCCACCGATCGCGAGGTCGGCGTCGAGCTCGCCGAGGCCGAGGTCGTCGTCGGCATCGGCGGCGACGACGATCGCGGCGTCCGACGACGACATCGCGCCGCCGCGATCCGGCGCGAGCAGCTCGGCGAGCGGCAGCGCTCCGCCCCAGACGTCGCGGTCGCGCGTCGGCGGATCGGCGGGCGGTGGAGGTGGCAGCGCCGCGGCCTGCGGCGGGGTCGCGCCGGGCTCCGGGCCCGTGAGGATCAGCGTCGGCTCGCGCTGCGGGGGCTCCGGCGCCGTCCACGGCGCGCTGACATGCCGCTCGCGCAGCTCGGCGGTGTTGCCCGGCTTCCACGCCTCGAGCGGCGCGATCTTGGGGACGTCGGCCGGCGGCGGGAGTGGATCGGCATCACCGTCGTGATCGAGCGGGCTCTCGAGACGGTCCTGCACGCCGACCTCGACCATCGAGTCCGCGAGCGCCTCCCACCGCGCGCGCTGGGCGGCCTTGTGCTGGGCCGCCGTGGGCTCGGCCTCGGCGACGGGCTCCGGCGTGGCGCCGGCTGTCGTCGTGCCCGTGCCGCCGCGGGCGAGCTCGACCTGCTCGATCGCGCCGTCCACCGCGAACCGCAGCGCCTTGGGAACGACCGGGCTCGTGACGAACCGATCGGGGCCGATGTCGATCGCGTCCAGCGCGGTGCGCAGCGGGCCCTCCGCATCCCCGAGCAGCACGACCGCGACCTCGGCGCGCGGCAGCTGCTCGCGGATCGCGCCGATCAAGGCACCCGCGTCGCCATCCGACAGCGATGCCGTGACGACCACGACGTGCGGCCTCCTCTCGGCGACGAGGTCGATCGTGTCATCGCCACCGGTCGAGCGCAGGACCTCGATCGGGCCGCGCGCGAGTGGCTCTGCGGTCAGCAGCTCGGCGAGCTCGTCGACCCGAGGTGGATCGGCGGCGATCAGCACGCACGGCACGGTCGGTTCGCTCACCCCGCGCGCAGTATAGCGCTACAGCGCGGAGACGGGGTCCACGTCCAGGCTCGCGCGGAGGTCCTTCGACGGATCGGCGAGCGGGAGGGCGCGCGCGACGCGGCGGAGCGCGTGCCGGTCCGGGCTGCGCAGCAGGATCTGCCAGCGCGTGCGGCCGCGCAGGCGCTCGAGGGGCGCGGGCGCGGGTCCGAGCACCTCGACCGCGCCGCCCTGGGCCGCGGCGGCGGTCTGCGCGGCGCGGCCGATCCGCTGCGCGAGCCCGGCGACCTCGTGGGGGTTCTTCCCGTCGATCCGCACCGTGATCAGCCGCCCGTGCGGCGGATACCCGAGCTCCTGGCGCGCGGCGTACTCGGCGGTGAAGAACGCCGCGTAGTCGTGCGCCGCCGCCGCGGTCACCGCGGGCTCGGTCGGGCGATAGGTCTGGATCAGCACCCGGCCCGGCCGGTCGCCGCGCCCCGCGCGCCCGGCGACCTGCGCCAGCAGCTGGAACGTGCGCTCGGCCGAGCGGAAGTCAGGCAGATCGAGCCCGGTGTCCGCGCACAGCGCGCCGACCAGCGTGACGCCCGGGAAGTCGTGGCCCTTGGTCACCATCTGCGTGCCGATCAGGATGTCGACCTCGCGCCGCGCCACGCGGCCGAGCACGGCCTCGATCCGCGGCCCGGTCGCGGTGTCGCGGTCGAGCCGCGCGACGCGCGCCTGCGGGAACAGCTCTGCGAGCGCGGCCGCGATCCGCTCGGTGCCGAGGCCCTTGCGCTCGATCGCGACCGCCTTGCACTTGGGGCAGCCCTCCGGCACCTCCGCCATGTAGTTGCAGTAGTGGCAGCGCAGGCGATCCGCGTGCTGGTGGTACGTCAGCGACACCGAGCAGTTCGGGCAGCGGAACGAGTGGCCGCACGCGCGGCACAGCACGAACGTGGCGAAGCCGCGGCGGTTGAGGAACAGGATCGTCTGATCGCCGGCCGCGAGGGTCTGCTCGATCGCCGCCCTCAGCGGCGCCGAGAGCATCGACTCGCCGTCCGGAAGGTACGTGCGCAGATCGATCACCTCGACCTGCGGCATCGGCCGCGCCATGGGCCGCTCGGTCAGCCGCAGCATCCGGTACGTGCCCTTCTCCGCGTGGGCGGCGCTCTCGAGCGACGGCGTGCCCGAGCCGAGCACGCACACCGCGCCCGCGCGCTGCGCCCGGACGATCGCGACGTCGCGCGCGTGATAGCGCACGCCCTCGTCCTGCTTGAACGAGCCGTCGTGCTCCTCGTCGACGACGATCACGCCGATGCCAGAGAGCGGCGCGAACACGGCCGACCGCGCGCCCACCGCGATCCTCGCCTCGCCGCGCTGGATCCGCGTCCACTCTCCGAGCCGCTGCGTCTCCGACAGGCCCGAGTGCAGGATCGCGACGAGATCGCCGAACCGCGCGCGAAACCGCGCCGCGAGCTGCGGCGTCAGCGAGATCTCGGGGACCAGCACGAGCGCGGTCTTGCCCTGGGCGAGCCCCTCGGCGATCACGCGCAGGTACACCTCGGTCTTGCCGCTGCCCGTCACGCCGTGCAGCAGGAACGGCGTGAACGGCGTGCCACCGCCGAGGGCGCCCGTGATCTCCGCGACCGCCGTCGCCTGCTCGCCGGTCAAGACCGGCGGCGCCGACACCGGCATGTCCACGCCGGTCTCGACCGCGTCGAGCGGGGCCTCGCGGGTCGAGAGCTCGACGAGGCCGGCCTTCGCGAGCTCGCGCAGCGTGGTCTTCGCGCCGGGCACGAGCTGCTCGATCGCGTCGATCGCCAGCGCCGCCCCCGACGCCAGCACGTCGATCACGCGCACCTTCTTCAGCGACCTCGCGCTCGCCGTCTTCGCCGCCGCCGCCTCCCCGACGAGCCGCGCGACGCGCTCGACCCTGAGCTTCGCGCGCGCCGACGACCGGTGGTCGCGCAGCTCGACGAGACCGTCGTGGATCAGCGCCTCCAGCACCTTCTTCGTTGCCGGGCTCGCCGCCCCCGCGGGCAGCTCGGCCTCGGCGAGCCGCGCGAGCAGCACGCGCTGCTTCGCCGGCAGCGCGGCACCCTCCCCGTCCGCGATCGCCGCGCCGCGCGCGGTCAGCCCGAACACCTGCTTGGCCCTGACGCCGCTCCCCGCCGGCAGCGCCCCGCGCAGCACCTCACCCGGCGGCGCCTCGTAGTACTCGGCGATCCACAGACACAGGTCGACGAGCTCGGGCGGCAGCGCCGGCTGATCGTCGAGCACCTCCGACACGTCGACCGGGTTCACGCCTTCCGGCGCCCGCGTATCCGTGCGCACGACGACGCCCGTGACCTTCTGCCCGCCGAACCTCACGAGCACGCGCGATCCGACCGGCGCCCGCCCGGCCAGGTGTGGTGGCACGCGATACGAGTACCGCCCCGGCACCGCCAGCGGAACGCACACCTCGACGAGCTGTGCCTGGGCAGATGTCACGGGCGCACCGTACCATCGGGTTCCGACATGGCCTCCGATGCCGACCGCCCGTTCGCGCCCTCGGCGCGGCGACGTGCCCTCGCGCGCGCGGCGGGCCTCACGGGAGCGAGCCCGGCGCTCGGGGCCGCGGCGGCCTGGGGCGGCGGCCTCGTCGCGGTGGTGCTCCTCGGTCGTGCGATCGCGACGAAGCTCGCCGGCTGGGACACGGCCGCAGCGTCGGCCGGCGCGCCGTCTCCCGTGAGGAGCGCAGCCGAACCGGCCGAGCGCGACGCGCTCTCCATCGAGATCCTGCCGCGCGAAGTCCTCGCGCTCGTGCTCCCCGCGCTCGCCGCTGCCGCGCTCGCCGCGTTCGTCGTGCACGTCGCGCAGACGCGCGCGATCTGGCTGCCGCGCCGGAAGCTCCGCGGCGCACCCGCGCTGTCGACCTCGCGGACGAGGCGCGCCGGCCTCGATCTCGCCGCGGCGTTCGCCATCGGCGCCGTCACCGTCGGCTGGCTGTGGGCGTGCGCGCCGCGCCTCGCGCGCCTCGTCGACGAGCCGGGGCAGGCCGCGTGGATGCTCGCCGCGTTCGCCGCCTCGCTCGCCGCGGTGTGGGTCGTGTTCGGCGCGCTCGACGCCCTGCTCCGCCACGCCGAGCTCGCGCGATCGCTGCGGATGAGCGCACAGGAACAGCGCGAGGATGCGCGGCTCGCCGGCGCCGATCCGCGGTGGGCGGAGCGCCGCCGAGACGCGCAGCGCGCGGTCACGCCCGCACGCGAGGCCGTCGCCGCCGCGTCACTCCTGTTGCTCGGCGACGGCACCGCGGTCGCGATCGCGTGGGATCCGGTGCGCCGTCCCGTGCCCGTGCGCACGGCCACCGGCAGCGGCGCCCGCGCGACGCAGCTCCTCGCCCTCGCCCGCCGCTCGCGCATACCCGTCCACCGCGACGTCGAGCTCGCGGCGGCGCTCGCCGACAGCGACGGCCCGGTCCCCGAGGCGCGCTGGTCGCGGCTCGCCGAGATCGTGGCCGCAACGAGCGGCCGGGCGAGTACCATCTGAGCTCCATGGCCGAGGTGCTCAAGGCGTTCCTGTCGCCCGACGAGGTCGCCGCGCTGCGCGCCCAGGCCGAGGGCGCGACGGAGGGCTGGACGCCGGGCCGCCAGCACACCGGTTACGACATCCTGCCACTCCGCTCCCTCATGGACCGCGCGGCGCCGCTGGTGGCGCGCGGGCTCGCGCAGGTCGGGACGCCGTTCGAGGACTACTGGGACGTCTACTTCATCCGCTACCAGGACGGCGCGTACATCCCGCCGCACACCGACCCCGCGGAGCACGGCCGCGTGCACCGCCGCGTCAACGCCGTGATCACCCAGGCCGCGTACGGTGGCCAGCTGATCGTTGGCACGCGCGCGATCGAGCTCGCCGTCGGCGACGCCGTACTGTTCTCCCCGTCGATCGAGGAGCACGAGGTGACGCGTGTCCGCGGAACGCGGCTGCTGTTCTCGGTCGGGGCGTGGGTCTGATGATGGTCAGGTGTGCGCGCGGCGGAGTAGCCGGTCGACGAGCACGATCATGCCGAGTCCAAGAACGACGACGATCGCGAGGGTCGGCGCGAGGCCGATCGGCCACAGGCCACGCGAGATGGCCAGCGTCACGCCCGCCACGAAGACGATGGGAACTGCTGCAGCCACGGGCATCATGCTCTCCTCTATAGCGAACGCCGTGCCGCGCCCGCCCGACCTGGGGGGCCGAACAACCCCGCATGCCTTGCGCGCCCAGCTGCTCGGACGCAGTAGATTCACTGGCTGGGAGCGCGGCGCCGAGCGGATGGCCGGCACGCCGGATGCGTCCAACCGGGGATATGGCCCGGCTGTCGCACGCAGGGATCGGTTCCACGGGCATGTTCGCGCTCGCCGCGCTCGGCCTCGTGCTCCTGTCGCGGATGTCCAGCGTGACGGAGGATCAGAGCTCGCACTCCGAGCTCGCGCCCTCCGAGCTCGCGCCCTCCGAGGCGACCACGACGAGCGCAGCGACCGTGCGGGACGCGCGACCGACGCCGCCACCGCGCCGCGACGACGCGCGCCGAGCCACACCCGTGGCTCACGGTTCCCGACGCGCGATCGCGGCAGCGACGCGCTCGACCGCCGAGGTCGCACCGGCCGTCGAACCGGCGCGCGAGACGACCAGCTGGTATCGGATGCGCCGCCCGTCGCTCGCCCCCGCCGATCCGGGCGAAGGCATCACCGCGGCGTCCGACCCGGCGCCGCCGCCGAGCCGTCTCGTACCGCGGCGGTACGGGTGGCTCGTGCGCGACCGGCTCGTGCCGATGCAGGTGGCGCGCGACGGCCGCGTCGTGTTCCGCGGCGAGCGCGACTTCGAGATCCACTGGGTCGTGCCGTTCCCGTCGCTCGCGAAGCTCGCGGATCACATACGGGCGTGGTCGACCGATCCGTACGCGCAGACGCGCACCCGAGCCGTGGCCGACATGCCGAAGCACGAGCAAGCCATGCCCGGAGGCTGGGACTCGGGCGCTGGCGGAGACCATCGCCCCGACGGGAAGCTGCGCGACAACGGCCGTCCGGCGTCGTTGTTCGAGGTCGATGCTGCGGGCACCGTCCCCATCCTCGGCGGCAGCCTCGACGTCACGGCGTGGGCGATGCGCCGGACCGGCGCTGGCGATCCATACGCATCGCGCAAGCGCGCCCTGATCGAGGCAACATTCGACGACCGTGCACGCATCGCCGCGGAGCACGACTCCGTTCGCGGCGCACGCTAGGCGCTCGGCATGCTCGGCTTGTCCGGTCAGAACGCGAGCGCGCCGCGGACCAGCGTCGCGATCGCGACGGCGAGCGTGGAGACCAGCGCGGCGGTGATCATCACGAGCGCCGCCGGCGCTGCCGCTGCGACCGGTGCATACGCCCCCGCACGCCCCGCGACGCGCACGCCCGCGCCGATCGCGAGCTCGACGACGGCGGCGGTCACGAGCCACGGGATCGCGAGCGCGACGGCGGCCGGCACGAGGCCGGCGAGCGCGGCGACGACGCTCGCCTGATCGGTGTGCGGTGCGACCTGGTAGCTCTCGGCGAGGCCGCGGACCAGCGCGACGTGCCCGTCGAGACCGACGAACACCGCGCCGGCGAGCACCGAGAACAGCGCGCGGTACGGTCCGCCGCGCACGGCGCCGACCTCGGAGACGAGGCGGCCGGCGGCTCCGGCGGCGAGCAGCGGCAACGACGCCAGCAGCCCGATCGTGGCACCGACGACGAGCTCGCGCGCGGCGACGACGAGCAGCGCGGCGGGGCCGGCGAGCGCGGGCGACGGCGCGAGGAGCGCGACCCAGAGGCCGACCAGGAG
>JAEUJX010000044.1 GCA_016794545.1 Myxococcales bacterium | reverse complement strand
GGTGTCCTTCGGGTGCTTCGCGACGAGCGCGTTCCACACCTCCTGGTGGCGCTGGATCAGGCGCTCGAGGACCGTGGCCGGCTTCTCGCCGACGCGGAACTGGTACGTGTCGGGGAACAGGTAGCCGTCGGCGGAGTCGCCGCTGATCGCGTGGCGCGCGAGGAACTCCTTGTCGCGCGCGAGCGCCTCGAGGTCCTTCGCCTTCGCGACGCGCGCGGTCTCGAGGATCTCGAAGAACTCGAGCATGGACTTGCCCTCGGGCAGCGTGACCTTGACGGTCACCTCCTTGACGCCGGCGACCAGGATCGCGAGGACCTCGCGCGGGGTCAGGTTGTCCTTGATGAGGTACTTGCCGGTCTTGATGTTCGTGGTGTCGCCTTCCCACATCGCATAGAGGCGGAACCACGTCGGCTTCTCGATCACGCCCTTGTCCGCGAGCATCGAGGCGACCTGCGGGAACGACATGCCCGTCTTGACCTCGACCTCGACGTCGCGGCCGGTCCCCTCCATCGCGTTGCCCGGATAGGCGAGCGCCTTCGAGATCAGCACGCCGACCACGATGCCGACGATCACCAGCGAGCCGATCACGACGGCGAGCGCGGTGCGGAAGGAGCGCTTCGACATCGGCCGGCCGACGTTACTGCGACCGAGCCGCCGAAAGAAACGGCGCGCGACGGAGTAAGCGCGCCGTTCCCCTCACGGCGAGGGAACCCCGCGGGGCGACCGACGCTGCGCGTCGAGCCAGCCCTGGAGGATCAGCGCGGCCGCCTGCTGGTCGATCACGCCCTTGCGCTTCTGCCGCGACACGTCGGCCTCGATCAGCACCCGCTGCGCCTCCGCGGTCGTGAACCGCTCGTCCTGCTCGTGCAGCTTCAGCGCGGGTGGGAGCTCGGCACGCAGCGCTTGCACGAGCTCGCCGACGCGCTTCGCGCGCAGCCCGCTCCGGCCCGACAGCTCGTACGGCATCCCGACGACCACATCGGTGACACCATGCTCCACGCAGAGCGCCAGGATCGCCGACACGTCGCCAGAATGGCCGACACGCTGGAGCACGGTGAGCGGATGCGCCGCGATCATCGCCTCATCGGTCAACGCGACACCGATGGTCTTGCTTCCCACGTCGAGGCCGAGCGCCCGCACTGCAGGCGCAAGGTAGCAGCAGCCAATGGCCTCCACGACGAGCCCGAAAAAATAAAGGCCCGCCGAGGGGGGGCCAAGGCGGGCCGGGGCGCAGATTCACAGGACTACTTGTTGCCTCAGATGGTGGGGGAGACCAGCGGGATGAGGGGGGAGGGAACCACCGGTCATCCATCGAGTCGAAACGTTGGACCCTGTGTCGCGCGCGGGAAGCTTCTGTTGTCATCGAACCCGACAGCCGTGGTTCCTATTCCTTGGAACCCTGAATGCCGTGCTCGGTTGCTGAAAACTAGGAGCAGTTTCGGTGCCAGCTTTCCTCGCGACGCGAACGGGATCGCGCGGACGACAAAACGAGCGCTTACAGAACGGGAGCTGGACAGAACCGCGCACCAGGTGTCGGAACGGCAACTGTTCCTGTCACCCACGGTTCTCATCTGTGGCCAGTCCGGTGGCCACCCCCCGAATCTCCTTCGCAATGATCCCGCTTCAAATCGTGCGCTTGCCGCACGCTCACCGCACGATCGGGTAGGTCCGGGTTACGGTTCGCGCATGTCGGACGAGCCAACGGCGGGACCCAAGCTGCAGGTGCAGATCGACGAGGACGTCGCGCAGGGCGTCTACTCGAACCTCGTCCTCCTCAACCACACCGAGAACGAGTTCGTCCTCGACTTCGCGTTCATCCAGCCCGCGAACGGGCGGGCAAAAGTCCGCACGCGGGTGATCTCGTCACCGAAGCACACCAAGCGGTTGCTCCAGGCGCTCCAGAAGAACCTCGAGCGCTACGAGGAGCGGTTCGGCACGATCGAGACGTCGAACGACGACGAGCCTGTCTTCCACTGAGGAGAGTGAGCGATGAGGCCCGATGACTGGAAGCTCCCATGGCTCGGCGGCTGCCGGTGTGGACGCGTTCGACTGCGCGTGACGGAAGCGCCGCTCTGCACGTTCGCGTGTCACTGCACCGGCTGCCAGCGCATGACCGCGAGCGCGTACTCGCTCACCATCATGCTCCCGCGAACGGGCCTGTCGGTCATCGAGGGCGAGACGGTGATCGGCGGGATCCACGGTCCGACGCGGCACCATCACTGCGATCACTGCAAGGCGTGGCTGTTCACGTATCCCGAGGGCGCGGACGCCACGACGAACCTGCGCGCCTCCGCGCTCGACGATCATCTCTGGGTCGTGCCGTTCGTCGAGGTCCTCACGCGGGAGGGCTATCCCTGGGCGAAGACCGGCGCCAGGTACAGCTACCCCGACAACCCCCGCGACGAGCCGTTCGAGCCGATCCTCGCCGACTTCGCCGCCACCAGCCCACGGCCTGGCTCATGAGCGCCCGCACGATCCGCACCGCATTTGCCGCACCGTTCGTCCTCACCGTCGCGTGCGGCAAGACCGACCCGAAGCCAGCACCCGCGCCGAGCGGCCCGACGGCCGTGCTCCTGCTGGAGATCGCGTCGGAGAAGCACGGTGGAACGTGCTCGGTCGTCGAGGCCTGCCCGATGGACGTGCCGTGCGATCCGGCGCGACCCTACCTGATCGAATGCGATCTCCGGTTTCGCGACGAGGACGATGCGCGCGAGTATCTCGGCGTGATGTCCAACGGGACCTGCCGGACGCGCCCCGCCACGTGCACGCAGGCGAGCTGCTTCGGGAAGGACACGCCGTGCCCGCACCAGGAGCTGCCGCCGCTGCGCGTCGCGTACTGGGCCGTCGAGCGCGACGGCACCACGTGCGCGATCACGCCGCGCGGCCTCCGCGGCGCGCCCGACGGTCCGACGAAGACGGTGCCGTGTCCGGACCTCTACGGCGATCCGATCGTCGCCATCGTGCGCGACGACCTGAAGCGCTGCCGCGTGCTCGAGAGCATCCCGCGGCCCCAGCCTCCCGGCAGCACGTCGAACCCGCCCGAGCCGCGGTACCCGCCCTGCCCCGCCGAGTGAGCCCGTCTTCCACCGAGGCGCGCGCGTCAGGGGATCGCCTCGACCGTGGTCACGGCCCCGTCGTGGAAGCAGATCGAAGCGACCGCGGCCAGCATGTCGCCGTGCTGGAAGTGCGTGTCGAACGTGCAGCAGCGGGCATCGCACGACCGCCGATCGCCGATCACGAACCCTTCGATCGTACCCGTCAGCGTCGTCGCCGCGTCCGCCCGCGCGAAGACCTGCGGTTCCATGCGCGGTTCGTCGGGCGCACGCAGGTAGTGCACCGTCACCTTCTCCGCGAGGTACGACTCGATCGACGGCCCCTGGTCGTACTTCGCGTGCTTCCATGCGGCGACGAACGCATCGGCCCGCGCTTCGAGCGATGGCGACGTCGAGCAGGCGACCAGCAACGCGCTGCCGAGCAGGAGGCTTCTCGCGACCGGTGAACCCATGCGATGCGGACTAACAAGCCACGTGCCATGCCGAGACCGCGTGTCGCACGCCTGCGGGCGCGGCCGAACGGCGTCATGTGTGCGTGATGACACGAGGGTCGTGTCGAACGACGTGGACGGCCAGGACGAGGTGCGTGGTCGAATCGCGCACACAAGTCGAACTCGCACCCCGGCGGACAGGCGCTACGCGACCGCGGGTTCGGTGATGTCGACGAGCCCGCGATCGAGATCGAGGATCGTGCGCGCGCCGAACGGCACTGCCTCGTTCACGGTGCCGTGACCGATCGGCGCGCCAGACGCGTGCGGGATCCGAGCGAGTCGTTCGTGGAACGTCTGGATCGCCGCGTCCGCCGGATCGGGCACGCCGGTCGGAGGATTCGCGTCCACGCAGCGCGTGAGCTCACCGATGATCGCGGCGCGCAGCTTCGCCAGCTGCCCGGTCAGCGCGAGCTGCGTCAGGTAGCGATCGAGCTCGTACGGTCGCTCGCCGACCTCCTCGTACAGCGCGATCGCGCCGTCGAGAGGGATCTCCCAGGGCGTGCCGACGAGCATCGAGACCATCGTCAGGTTGCCGGCGAACAGCGGGCCCTCGTAGGTCCCCTGCCCGCCTGGCTCGAGCGCCCACGGCCGCACGCCCGGCGCGCGGGGTTCGGTGAGCAGCGTCACGAGGTGCTCGACGTGCGCGTCGGGCAGGTCGCCGAGCTGCACGATCATCGGGCCGTGGATCCCGCGCACGCCGGCCGCGACGTACGCCCACGAGAGCAACGCCGTCGCATCGGAGAACCCGACGATGGGCTTCGGGTCCCGGCGCAGCAGCTCCGGATCGATGCGATCGAGGATCCGCATGAGGCCGTACCCGCCGCGCGCGAGCACGATCGCGCGGACGTCGGGATCCGCGATCATCCGTGACAGCTCCGCGGCGCGCTGCTCGTCGGAGGCCGCGAGGTAACTCGGCACGCCGTCCTTCCGCGGTTCGGTGAGCGTCGGCGCGAGCTGGATCCGGAACGTATCCCCCAGGCGCGCGAGGCCCTTCGCGAGGCGCTCCGGCTTCACGGGCCCCGCGGGCGCGCAGATGCCGAGCGTCTGGCCGCGAGCGATGCGAGGAGGGAGCGTGGCGCGGGGAACCGCGCTGGAGGACGCGGAGCTCACCGGCGCTTGCGCTTCTTCTTCGCCTTCTTGTCGCCGTTGCCGTTGCCGGACACCGGTCCGCTGGCCCCGGAGTCGGAGGCGCCCGGATCGGTCTCCTCGTCGGTCGCGGCGGCGAACGAGCCGCTGTTGCCGGTCTCGAGGCCGAGCGCGGCCGGATCGATCGCGTCCATGACCGTCGTCATCTTGCCGTCGTCGATGACCTCGTGCTCGCCGGTCGGCCGCACGAGCTTCTCGATCTCGCCGCTGCCGCGGGTCAGCTGCTCGAGCAGCTCCTGATCGACGGCCGGCATGATCATCGTGGCCTTGCCGGAGGTCGAGCCGTCGTCCGCGACGCCCGGCGGAGCCTCGACCGCCGCCATTGCGATCGTCTTGCCGCCGGCCGGCTCGGGGTCGGGCGCGATCACGGGTGGCGACACCACCGGCAACGCCTCGTCGGCCTGCGCGTGCGCGCGCGGGCGCACGATCGGCGACGACGTGGTGCGCGGACGCGCGACCTCCTCGTCGGGATACGCGACGCGGGAGCGCCACCACGACTCGAGCGCCTCGCCCGCGAGGTCCGGCGCCACGGTCATGCCCGGCGGCTTGTCGCTGCCACCGGTCTGCTCGTGGATCGCGGTGACGCGCGCCTCGATCGCGTGGCCCTCATCGGTCGAGATCAGGATCGCGGTGCCGACCGGCATGGGCGCCGGCGTCTCGAGGTAGCCCGTGCTCGGGCGCACGTGGGAAAGCTTCACGCGACGGCCCAGCGACAGGCCGCGATACGTGAGGTCGACGAAGCTCTCGATCATCCAGCCCTCCGCTGCGCTACGGGCACGTTCATGCAGCCCGACGGTACAACGATGCCGTCAGGAGTGCGAGACTCCGCGCGTGGGCCTCTTCGATCGGTTGCGGCAGCTGCGCGGCGACGTCCCCGAGGACGACCTCGACGGCCGGACCAAGGCGCTCGTCGTGCGCGGCAACGAGTTCGGGTACGACCCGTTCGGGCTGTCGCGCGACTCGTTCAAGACCGCCGCGCGGCTCGCGCGCTGGCTCTACCGCAACTACTTCCGGGCGACCGCGTACGGGATCGAGAACATCCCGCCGTCGGGCCGCGTGCTGTTCGTCGCGAATCACTCCGGGCAGCTGCCGTTCGACGGCCTCGTGATCGGCGCGGCGACGTTCCTCGAGCCGCCGCAGCCGCGGCTCGTGCGGTCGATGGTCGAGTACTTCGTCCCGACCGTGCCGTTCGCGAGCTACCTGTTCGCGCGCTGGGGCCAGATCACCGGCACGCCGGAGAACTGCCGCCGTCTGCTCGCCGCCGAGGAGTGCGTGCTGGTGTTCCCCGAGGGGGCGCGCGGCATCTCCAAGGACTTCTCCAAGCGCTACCAGCTCGCCGAGTTCGGCAAGGGCTTCATGCGGCTCGCGCTCGAGATGCAGGCGCCGATCGTGCCGATCGCGGTGATCGGCGCCGAGGAGCAGGCGCCCGCGGTCAACGTCAAGCCGCTCGCCCGGCTGCTCCGCGTGCCGAGCTTCCCCGTCGTCCCCTACCCGCCGTTCGTGCCGCTCGTGCCGTTGCCGGTGAAGTACCGGCTCTACTTCGGCGAAGCCATGACGTTCACCGGCGATCCGGATGACGACGACGAGGTGCTCGACGACAAGGTGAAGACGGTCAAGCACCGCATCCAGTCGATGATCCACATCGGCCTCCGCGAGCGAGCCCATGTCTTCTGGTGATCCGCCCGCCGCGTCGGGGCTCGGCGGACCCACGCTGCCAACCATGCCGCGCCTCCGCAAGGTGGTGATCACGGGCATCTCGGGCCGGCTCGGGCGGATCGTGGCGCGCCGGCTCCATCACGAGCTCGAGTGGCAGATCGTCGGGCTCGATCGCCGGCCGATGCCGGGCCGGCCGAAGGACATCGAGCACCACCAGGTCGATCTCCGATCGAAGAAGGCGCGCGACGTGTTCCGCGTCGGCGACGTCGACGCTCTGATCCATCTGGGCGTCATGCACGATCCGAGGGCCCGGCCGGCCGAGCTCTACTCGTGGAACATCACGGGCACCACGAAGCTCCTCGAGTACTGCCAGGCGTACAAGGTGCCGAAGGTCGTGCTGCTGTCCTCCGCGAACGTCTACGGCCCGCGGCCCGACAACCCGCAGTTCCTGACCGAGGACGCGCCGCTCCTCGCGGCTCAGCGGTTTCCGCAGATGCGCGACCTCGTCGAGATCGATCACCTGGTCTCGACGTTCCTGTGGCGCGCGCGGGAGATCGAGACCGTGATCCTCCGGTCGGTGCACATCGTCGGCCCGGTCCACAACGCGCCGTCGAACTACCTGCGGATCGAGCGGCCGCCGGTGCTGCTCGGCTTCGATCCGATGGTGCAGCTGATCCACTACCAGGACATCGCGGAGGCGATCGTGTGCGCGCTCGAGCCGGGGCGCCGCGGCATCTACAACATCACCGGGCCGGGCGAGGTCCCGCTGTCCGCGGTGCTGACCGAGCTGCGCCGCGAGCCGCTCGCGATCCCTCACCCGCTCGCGAAGCCGCTGCTGTCGTTCGCGTTCCGGCTCGGGTACTCGAGCTTCCCGGTCGCGGAGCTCGACTTCATCCGGTACGTCTGCATGGTCGATGGCCGGCGCGCGTCCGCGGAGCTCGGCTTCCGCCCGCGCTACGGGCTGCGCGAGACCATCCACGCGGTCGACGAGCCGGCGTGACGCACGGTGCCACGTCCGCTCAAGCCGGTGATCTCTCCGTCAAAATGGGCCGAGCTTGCGAGGCCTCGATGCCGGGCCCTGCCGTGGCACGGGGATACAGGGGCTGTGGCCCGCCGTTCACAGTCGGCGGGAGCGAGCCCCATGTGGCCTGCGCCTCACCACGTGGCGGAGCTGGGCACCCTTAACCGGGGCACCGCGGTCAGAGTCGCTGCACCGGCGATTTTCCGGGCATTTTTGTCCGGGATTCGACGCCGCTTCCCAACAGATCCGTCTCGCGTGTTCAAACGTTCCAGCAAACACGGCCAGTTCGATCCCGTTGCCACGGTGGCACGACCGATGCTTCCAGGTGCCACTACCGCACGCCTGCCAAAGGAATCCCGACCCATGAAGAAGCTCTTCTCCCCCACCCGGATCGTTCTCGCGATCGCGTCGGTCTTCTCGCTCGCCGGCTGCGAGCTGTACTTCGGCGGCCACGATGAAGGTGGCGGCGACCGGTGGACCTACTGCGCCAGCGACGGGTACTACACCTGCCAGGGCGACAACTGCGAGTGGGCGGGCCCGCGGTGCCCGGACGACCCGAACTACACCTGCGAGACCAACGACGACTGCGCCGCGGGCTGCTACTGCGCCAACGGCGTGTGCGAGGAGGCCGGGTTCTGCGGCAAGAACGGCGAGTGCCCGGACAGCTTCCACTGCGACGTGGACCGCTCGTCGTGCGTGCCCGACGGCTGCACCACCTCGGCGGACTGCCAGCCCGGCGAGTACTGTGATCCGGGCAGCCAGACGTGCACCGGCAGCTGCACCTGCGATACGGACGCCCAGGCGCAGGCCGAGGGCTGGGCGTACTGCGACGAGGCGCGCCACACGTGCGAGCCCGCGAACCCGGCCGGCTCGTGCGCCGGCACCGTGACCTGCAACCAGATCATGCCGACCTGCGCCGCGAACCAGGTCGCCCAGATCAACGCCGGCTGCTGGACCGGTTCGTGCGTCGACATCGCCGCGTGCGACGTGACCCCGGCCTGCCCCTCGCTCCAGCACGAGGGTGACTGCCTCGGCCGCGCCGCGGACTGCACCGCGGTGTACATCGGCCTCAACTGCACGAACTCCTCGGGTCAGGCCTGCATGTCGGGCTCGACCGGCTGCACGTGCACCGACTTCCAGTTCCAGTCGTGCCGCGCGCGCACGTCGGAGATGTCGGTCATGACGATGGAGACGACGGGCGGCCAACTGGTCGACGCGTTCGCGCAGTAAGCCTCGTCCAGTCGCGGTGAACACGGGTCGGAGCCGAAATGGTCCGACCCGTTGTTCGTTTCGGGGATAGAGTGCGGGGCATGGGCTTCACGTTCTCCGAGACGATGGCGGGCACGATCGAGTGGGACGCGGCGCCGGGGATCCAGCACCCGTTCCGGTTCGACGTGACGGCGGTAGCGGACTCGACGCGGCAGCACCTGAAGGACGGCAAGGCCACGCTGCGCGGGACGATCGTCGCGCCGCCGAAGGCCGATGGGGCCCCGGTCGAGGGCGTGATCACGATCCGCCCGCTCGACCAGAAGATCATCCGCTACGAGCTCTCGTTTGTCGGGGAGGACGGCAAGACCTACGAGCTGGTCGGCCAGAAGGACATCAAGTTTCGAAATCTGATCAAGACGATGAGCTACCTCCCGGCAGAAATCCTCGACGAGGACCACCGGCGTGTCGCCGTTTGCAAGACCTCGTTCGACACCCGGAACGACCTGTGGAGCTTCCTCCGGAGTTTCCGCCCAATCAGGTAGGAACCTCGCCAAGCGACCTGTGCTAAGACCCGCGACGGCATGGGATTTCTACAGAAGATCTTCGGCAGCAAGAACCAGCGCGAGCTGAAGCGTCTGCAGCCGTACGTGGATCGCATCAACGGTCTCGAACCGAAGATGAAGGAGAAGTCGGACGCGGAGCTCCGCGCCATGACCGCGGACTTCAAGCAGCGGCTCGACAACGGCGCCGCGCTCGTCAACATCCTCCCGGAGGCGTTCGCGGTGGTGCGCGAGGCCGGCGTCCGGCGCCTCGGGATGCGCCATTACGACGTCCAGATGATCGGCGGCATGGTGCTCAACGACGGCAAGATCGCCGAGATGCGCACCGGCGAGGGCAAGACGCTCGTCGCCACGCTGCCGACGTACCTGAACGCGCTCACCGGCAAGGGCGTCCACGTCGTCACGGTCAACGACTACCTGGCCAAGCGCGACGCGGAGTGGATGGGCCGGATCCATGGGTTTCTGGGCCTGACCACCGGCGTGATCGTCCACGGCCTCGAGGACCACGAGCGCCAGCGGAACTACAACTGCGACATCACGTACGGCCAGAACAACGAGTTCGGCTTCGATTACCTGCGCGACAACATGAAGACGTCGCCGGACCGCATGGTCCAGCGCGGACTCAACTACGCGGTCGTCGACGAGGTCGACTCGATCCTGATCGACGAGGCGCGCACGCCGCTCATCATCTCCGGCTCGGCCGAGGAGAGCGGCGAGCTCTACGTGAAGATCGACCGCATGATCCCGAAGCTCAAGCGCGAGGTCGACTACACCGTCGACGAGAAGGCGCACTCGGCGATGCTGACGGACGACGGCGTCGAGAAGATGGAGAAGCTGCTCGCCGTCGACAACCTGTACGACGCGAGCAACATCCTGCTCGTCCACCACGTGAACCAGGCGCTGCGCGCGCACACGCTGTACAAGCGCAACGTCAACTACCTGATCGACAACGGCAAGGTCGTCATCATCAGCGAGGACACCGGCCGCGCGATGCCAGGCCGCCGCTGGAGCGATGGCCTCCACCAGGCGATCGAGGCGAAGGAAGGCGTGACGATCGAGGAGGAGAACCAGACCCTCGCGACCGTCACGTTCCAGAACTACTTCCGCCTCTACAAGAAGCTCGCCGGCATGACCGGCACGGCCGACACCGAGGCGCAGGAGTTCCACCAGATCTACAAGCTCGAGGTCGTGGTCATCCCGACCAACAAGCCGATGATGCGCAAGGACCACCCGGACCTCGTCTACAAGAACGAGGCCGGCAAGTTCCGCGCGGTCGTCGCCGACGTCGAGGACTGCCACAAGCGTGGCCAGCCGGTGCTGGTCGGCACGGTCTCCGTCGAGAAGTCCGAGGTCGTCGCGAACCTCCTCAAGGCCAAGGGCCTCCCGTTCAACGTCCTGAACGCGAAGCACCACCAGAAGGAGGCGTCGATCGTCGCGCAGGCAGGCAAGAAGGGAGCGATCACGATCGCGACCAACATGGCCGGCCGCGGCACCGACATCTTGCTCGGCGGCAACCCCGAGGCGATGGCGAAGGACGCGCTCGCCGAGGAGAAGGCCAAGCTCGCCGAGACCGTCGAGGGCAGCCAGCAGGTCGAGGGTGGCGCGGAGGGGGCCGAGCCCTATCGCGGCTCCTCGACGCCCGCGTTCGACGAGGACAAGCGCCTGATCGAGCTGACGAAGCAGTTCAAGGCGGAGTGCGAGGCCGAGCGCCAGGAGGTGCTCGAGGCGGGCGGTCTCAAGATCGTCGGCACCGAGCGTCACGAGTCGCGCCGCATCGACAACCAGCTGCGCGGCCGCGCCGGACGCCAGGGCGATCCGGGTAGCTCGCGGTTCTACCTCTCGCTGCAGGACGACCTGCTCCGCATCTTCGGCCTCGATCGCATGACCGGCCTCATGGAGCGCCTCGGTCTCGAGGAGGACGTGCCGATCGAGAGCCCGATGGTGACGCGCTCGATCGAGGGCGCGCAGAAGAAGGTCGAGGGCCGGAACTTCGATCAGCGCAAGAACGTCCTCGAGTACGACGACGTGATGAACCAGCAGCGCAAGACGATCTACGCGCTGCGCCGCCAGGTGCTCGACGGCCGCTATCACCGCGAGCCGACCGACGAGGAGAAGGCGAAGGGCATCGAGCCCGAGCCGGTCGAGACCAGCGGGGACTGGACGCCCGAGTCGCTCCGCCCCGAGATCAAGCCTCGCCTCGAGGAGATGATCAAGGTCGTCAAGGAGAAGGTCAAAGAGCGCGACGACCTCGTCGCCGCCGGCGGCCCGCAGCTCGATCCGCGTCCGGGCTGG
>JAEUJX010000032.1 GCA_016794545.1 Myxococcales bacterium | reverse complement strand
GCCTTGCGATCGACTCCGCACCGGCTTCGCCGATGCTGCGCGGCCCGGCGAAGCCGGGCCTTGCGATCGAGATGCCGTCGGCCTGCCATGCGGCCACGTCGAGGACGGCGAGGCGCCCGAGCTCGCCGCGGTGCGGGAAGCCGAGGAGGAGACCGGCCTCGTCGTGACGCTCGTGGCGGGCGCCGCGCCGTTCGTCGCCGTCGATCCGGTCGGCGGCAAGCTCGTGCACACGTTCCTCGCCACCATCGTCGGCGGTGCGCTGCGCGGCGAGGTGCCCGGGGAGGGCACGCCGTGCTGGACGACGCCCGCCGCGCTCGTCGCCGGTCCGTATGGCGACTACAACCGGCGGGCGTTCGACTTCTTCGGGATCGCTTACTGATCCAGCTTCTCGTACGCGCGCGACTCGCAACGATCGAGGCACGCGTGGTTGATCTCGACGCAGCGGTTGTCGCAGGCCTGATCGCCGCGCGGGCAGTCGTTCTGGCACACGAGGCCCTTCTCCTTGCACCGCGCCGCGCACTGCTCGGTCTGGCGCACGACCCGGTTCTCGTAGCGCTGGCGCTCCGCCGCCGCGGCCTGCGCGTCGAGCTGCGCCTGCATCCGGCGCGCGTTCTCGCCCTGGTACCACGCGACGAGCTGCGGGCTCATCCAGGCCATCTCGCCCTCGGGCGAGGCGGCGTTCATGTTCTGGCGGCACATCGCGATCAGGTCGAGCTTCTCGTCGTCAGTGCGCAGGACCTCGACGGTCGCGCTGCACGTGGCGCCCACGTCCTGCGGCCGGTTCGCCGCGCCGTAGATCACGATCAGGTTGCGGCCGGCGACCTTGTTCGGGCCCATCGCGAACGACTCCTCGAACGCCGCGAGGCCCTCCTTGTAGCGCTGCGTGTCCATGAACAGCAGGCCCTTCCACGCGACGAGCGTCGGTCCATCGAGGCCGGCGGTGACCGCCGCGCGGTCGAGCGTCTGCAGCGCGAGCGTGACGTCGCTCTGGAGCGCCTGCGGGTTCTGCTTGTAGTCGCCGGCGCGAAACGCATTGTGGATCGCATCGGCCAGGTCGACCGCCTGCCGCGGGCCCGGGCGCTCCTGCGCCGCGACGCGCGCCCGCTGGATGTGCTGGGTACGGAGCTGCTGGGCCGACGGGCCGCACGCAGCCGCAAGGACGAGACCGAGAGCCAGGGCCGTTCCACGCATGACGCGGGGCTTACAACGGGCCTCGCGGCCGTTCCAGTCCAAAAAACGTAAGGACTGTGTACGTCCCGATCAGGACATCATT
This sequence comes from Myxococcales bacterium, assembly GCA_016794545.1. GTDB lineage: Bacteria > Myxococcota_A > Polyangia > Haliangiales > Haliangiaceae > JABFXX01. Next base: position 1,834 of record JAEUJX010000032.1, on the reverse strand, counting down.
GCCTGGTGCGCGTCGCGCAGGCGCCCCAGCTCGGCTCCGCCACGGGCTCGGGCCGCGGCCATCGGCTCGCCGGCGGCCACCTCGACGCGGACCTCGTAGTAGCTCTTGAGCTTCGGCTCGGTGCCCGACGGGCGCATGATCACGCGGCGCCCGCCCTCGAGCTTGAACACGAGGACGTCCGACGGCGGCAGGCCGCCTTCGCCCCGGGAGAGGTCGACGACGCTCTCGACCGCGTGGCCGGCGAGCTCCTCGGGCGGCGACGCGCGGAACCTCGTCATCGCCGCCTTGATCTCCGCCATGCCCTCGGCGCCCGGCCTGGTCAGCGAGACCTGCTCGGTGACGAACAGGCCGACGCGGCGGTAGATGTCGTCGAGGTGATCGAGCACGCCGCGGCCCTTCGCGCGGTTCCACAGCACGAGCTCGGCGAACACCACGCACGCGGAGACGCCGTCCTTGTCGCGGACGAGCGGGCCGACCGAGTAGCCGAGGGCCTCCTCGTAGCCCATCACGAACCGGCCGCCGTGGTCGCGCTCGTAGTCCATCGCGGCGTTGCCGATCCACTTGAAGCCGGTGAGCGTCTCGCGATAATCGGCGCCGTACTGCTTGGCGAGGAAGCCGAGCAGCTGCGACGACACGATGGTGGTCGCGACCATCCGCTTGTCGGCCGGCCCGACCGCGAGCAGGTAGTCGGCGAGCAGCGCGCCGACCTGATCGCCCGAGAGCACGCGGTAACCGGCGCCCTCGGGCACCGCGGCGCACAGCCGGTCGGCGTCCGGATCGTTCGCGAGCACGAGGTCCGCCTGCTTCTCGGCGGCGAGCGCGAGGACCTTGTCCATCGCGCCCTTCTCCTCGGGGTTCGGGAACACGACGGTGGGGAACTCGGCGTCGGGCTCGCGCTGCGCGGGCTCCGTGTGCACCTGCGTGAACCCGGCGCGCGCCAGCGCGGGCTCGACGGACGCGGCGCCGACGCCGTGCAGCGGCGTGTACGCGATCACGAGCGGTCGCGCGTCGAGCTCCGGCTGGGCGCGCAGTGCGATCACGGCCGCGACGTAGTCGTCGTGGAGCGACTCGTCGAGGTCGATCACGAGGCCGTCGGCCCGCAGCGTGTCGAGCTCGGGCATCGGCAGCTTGTCGCTGCGCCCGATCTTCGCGATCGCCGCGGCGATGCCGGTGTCGTGCGGCGGGATGATCTGGGCGCCGTTGCCCCAGTACACCTTGTAGCCGTTGTACGCGGGCGGGTTGTGGCTCGCGGTGACCATCACGCCCGCGCACGCGTGCTTGTCGACGACCGCCCACGCGGTGGTCGGGGTGGGCCACGGCCGGTGCGCGAGGTAGACCGTGATCCCCGCGCCGCCGAGCACGCGCGCCGTGTCCTCGGCGAAGATCCGCGAGTTGCGGCGGGCGTCGTGCCCGATCACGACGCCGCGCTGGCGCGCATCGGACACGTTGTTCAGGAGGTACAGCGCGAGGCCCGCGGTCACCTTGCGCACGAGCACGCGGTTCATGCGCTGCGGCCCGGCGCCGATGATGCCGCGGAGACCGGCGGTGCCGAACTCGAGCGAGCCGGTGAACCGCTCGGCGAGGTCCTTCTGCGCGGCCTCGTCGCCCGCGTCGCACCTGGCGAGCAGGGCTCGCAGCTCCTCGACGGTGACAGGATCCTGATCTTCGTCGATCCAGGCCCGGGCGGCCTCGATCTGCTTGGTCGGCGTCATCGCCGCGACCTTACTACGTCCGGATCACGAACCCATCGAAGCTTGCTTCTTCCTCATCTTGGCGATGAGGCCGTCGAAGCCGTCCTTCGCGATGATCTTGTTGAACATCGCGCGGTAGTTCT
>JAEUJX010000760.1 GCA_016794545.1 Myxococcales bacterium | reverse complement strand
GAGGAGGCGAGCCGCCAGTTCGTGCAGGCGGTCATGGTGCCCGCGCTGCGCGAGCCGCGCGGTGTGCCGCGCATCCGCGCGATGTTCGAGCTGTGGCACACGTGGGGCATGCGCCCCGGCGGCTGTTTCTTCGTCGGTGCGAGCTCCGAGCTCGACGATCGGCCCGGAGCTCCGCGCGACGCGCTCGTGCGCGCTGCGAAGGACTGGATCGACGAGCTCACGAAGGCCGCACAGATCGCGATCCGCGAGGGCCACTTCCGCCCCGATCTCGATCCCGCCCAGTTCGCGTTCGAGGAGTACGGCATCATGCTCGGCACCCACACGTTCGCGCGCTTCCTGCGCGAACGCGACGCGATGACCCGCTCCCGCCAGGCGTTCGAGCGCCTGCTCCAGTCGTCTCTCGCCCCGGACTATCGCCCGGCCTAGGCCGCTTCCGCCCCCGACTCACCCGAGGAGGACCCGTGTTGCACCGTTCGACGCCATCCAAGAATAGCACGACCGTTCGTTCTCAAACTGCCCTCCGATTTGCCCGCGCCGCGCTCCAGACCGCCTACATCTTCTCCGATGATCTCGGCACGAGCCTGGCCGAACGGTTGTTCACTTCTCCACGGCGGTACCCGCGGCCGGATCGCGAAAAGGCCATCCTCGCTTCCGGCAAGCGGTTCACGGTCGACGTGCAGCTCCGGGCGCCGCGCTGGGACGGCGCGCGCACGCCCGTCGTGACCTGGCGCTGGGGGGTGGGCCCGACGGTGCTCCTCGTCCATGGCTGGGAAGGCCGCGGCGCGCAGCTCGGTGCGCTCGTCGAGCCGCTCGTCGCCGCCGGGCTCTCCGTCGTGACGTTCGACGCGCCCGCGCACGGCAGCTCGCCGGGCAGCCGCCTCTATCTCACCGATCACGCCGACGCGGTCATCGACGTCGTCGCCGCCGTCGGGCCGGTGCACGCGATCGTCGCGCACAGCTTCGGCGCTGCGGCCTCGCTGCTCGCGCACGCGCGGGGCGGGGTCGACGCGCCCCGCAACGTGATGATCGCGCCGAACGTCCTGATCGACGACTCGGTGAAGAAGTTCGCCTCGCTGGTTGCGCTCGACGAGCCCGATCGCCTCGCGCTCGAGGACAACCTCGCCGCGCACACCGGCGTCGGCATCGACTCGCTGCGGCTCGATCGCCTGGTCGGCACCCGCGACTCCGCCCTCCTCGTGATCCATGACCGCGACGACCGCGAGGTCCCGCCGCTTCACGGCGAGAAGCTGGCGCAGGCCTGGGGACAGGCGCGCCTCGTCCTCACCGGCGGCCTCGGCCACCGGAAGATCCTTCGCGATCCCGGCGTGATCGCCCGGGTCGTCGAGACCATCGGCGTCGGCGTTCCACTCCCGCCCTCGGACCTGGTCCGCGAGGTCGACCGGCAGCTCTCCGCGGCGACGATCGAGCCACGCGCTTGACAGGTCGGGTACCCCTTGGTACCTAACCGCTCCCACTCCTGGGGTCTTAGCTCAGCTGGGAGAGCGCCAGAATCGCACTCTGGAGGTCAGGGGTTCGATCCCCCTAGGCTCCACCAGGAAACAGAAACGGTCCGCAGCGATGCGGGCCGTTTTTGTTTTCGGAGTGTTCGCGATGTCCGCGCTACGGTGTGCGGCCCATGTGGCGGTCTGTACTTGCCCTGTCCTGTCTGGTGGTGGTGGCGGCGTGCGACGGCGGTTCGGACGCTCCGATCGACGCCCCCGCTCCTGATCCCGACGCCATCGTAGACGCACCGAACCTGCCCGTCGATCCGGCGATGTCGATGATCACCGTCGATCGCACGTCCGGGATTGCCGGTGTCGATCAGGTGAACGTCACGGTCTCGGTCCGTACGTCCTCGGGACGTCCGATCATCGGAGCCGGCGTCCAGCTGACGGCGAACGGCGACGGGAACATGTTCTCGCTCACCGGGCTGACCGATTCGATGGGGCAGACCTCGGCGACGTACACGAGCACGGTCGCCGAGACCAAGACCCTCTCCGCCGTGATCGGCGGCGTCACGGTCGACGGTCCCACGATCGCATTCGCGCCCGGCCCCGCGGCGCAGCTTGGCTTCGGCGTGCAGCCGACCGACGTCGTCGCCGGCGCTCCGTTCTCGCCGGCCGTGCGTGTGGAATCTCAAGATGCGTTCGGCAACTTCGTCGACATCGGCTCGGGGAGCGTCGTGGTCGTGTCGCTGGGCGCGAACCCCGGCCCGGCCGCGCTGCTCGGCTCGACGGTTCTGACGCTCCAGAATGGATTCGCGCTGCTCTCCGCGACGCACATCGACGTTGCCGCCATGGGCTACACGCTGCGCGTTCAGCCCGGCACTGCGGGCGGCCTGTCGATGGGCTTCAGCGCGCCGTTCAACGTCACGGCGGGCACGGCCAGCGCCGCACACTCGACGATCGTCGCTGCGCCGAGCTCGCTCGAGGCCAATGGCCTCGACACCACGACGGTGACCTTCCACGTCGCGAATCAGTACGGCGTGGCGATGCGGGCCACACCCGTCTCGCTGACCGTCTCAGGCAGCAACAACATGCTCGCTCCTTCGAGCGGGATGACGGACATGCGCGGCGACTTCCGCGCCGTGCTGTCGTCGACGACGGTCGAGGTGAAGACGGTGACCGGGACCGCCGGGACCGCGATGGTGATGGGGACGGTGAGATTCCACGGGCCGAGCTGCCGACCGATGTTGCCGACGGGCCCCGTCCCGACGACAGAGGACTCGGTCTTCCCTCTCCACGTCGCGGACGTCGACGCAGATGGGGATCGCGACGTCGTCGGTGCATCATCGGGGACGAGGAAGATCTCGGTGCTCCTGAATCGCGGCGACGGAACCTTCGAACCGGAGGTCACGACGACGGTTCCTACGACCGGCCAGGTCTATTCGATCGCATCAGCGGACTTCAATGGTGACGGCAGGCTCGACCTCGCTCTGGCGAGCGGCAACGACAGCTTTCTCACGTTGCTGATGGGCGCCGGAAACGGGCAATTCGCCGTGCAGATGTTCGGGCTTCCGCACCCGGCGAGAAATCTGATCGCCGCCGACTTCAACCGCGACGGCAAGGCGGACCTGGTCATGAGGCTGGACCTCACGGACAGCCTGTTCGTCTACCTCGGAGCGGGGAACGGGACGTTCCTGCAGTCGGCCACAGTCAACTTCACATCTGGAATCGACGTGAAGGTGCTCGACGCAAACCTCGATGCGATTCCAGACCTCGTCTACTTCAGCACCCAGCGCCTCCATACGGCGCTTGGCGTGGGCAACGGCACGTTCCAGGCCTCGACGTCGGTCACCGCGGAGACCTCGGGAAACCTGGTGACGGGTTACGTCAACAACGACCTCGTGCCCGACGTGATCCTCGTCAACGACTCGCTCGAAAAGCTGTTTCCGTACCTCGGCAATGGAACCGGGTCGTTCACCGCCACTCCAGCGGTTGCTTACGTCCCCACCGAAGCTGGGTTCGATGTGGGAACTACGCTCGTCGATCTCGACGCTGATGGGAATCGGGACCTGATTCTCAGTGAGCAGTGGACGACCACGGTGTTCCGCGGCAACGGAACCGGCGGATTCACGAGGATGCAGCGGTACCTCGCGCGCACCGACGCTGTCGCGGACATGACCGGCGACGGTCGAGTCGATCTGGTCACGGCCCCGGCGAGCATCACCCCCGGAACGAGCACGAGCGCGTTCCTCGCGCCGACCGAGTTGCTCGGCATGACCTATTCATCCGCGGACCTGTACGACGCCACCGCGGACTTCGATGGGAATGGCCGCAAGGACTACGTCCTGTTCGGCCAGCCCGGGGCGTCCTCGCAGATCAACCCGCTCCTCGTGCAGTCGAATGGCTCCGTCACCCTGGGCCCGACCTCGGCGTCGATCACGCAGACCCCCGATGTGGTCGCCGGCGATTTCACGGGCGATGGCAAGCCCGACCTCGCGATGGTCCACAGCGCCAGCTCAGGTGTGGACCTCGGGATCGCGGCCGGCAACGGTGCGGGGGGGATCGGCGCGTGGACGACGCAGAACCTGACGGCTCCGATCACGAGCGGTCTGGTGGCCGCGAAGTTCAACGGTGATGGAATCGACGACTTGCTGCTCTATCGCGTGTACGAGGAGAACATCGCAATCGCAGCCGGCACCGGCTCCGGCTTTGGCACACCGCAGATCTACCCGTCGCCGAAGGTCGCCTCCATCGCGGTTGCGGACATCAGTGGGGATGGGGTGCCCGATGTCATCGTCGCGGGACCAAGAGCGTTCTCCACCGAGATCCACGTCTACCTCGCGACGGGGATGGGCACGCTGATGTCCCCCGTGACGATTCCGATTCCCTCGGTCGGAAAGATCGCGGTCGGCGACTTCACGGCCGATGGGAAACCCGATCTCGTGTTCCTCCCGACCGAGGTCGGGCACACGTTGCCGACACGAGACCTCCGCGTGTACCCGAACCAAGGCTCGGGCGTGCTCGGAGCCCCGCTCGTGACACCTATCCGATACCCGAACTGGGCGACCGCGGGGTCGATCCACGTTCTCGACGCTACCCGCGACGGCCATGCCGATGTCGTCGTCTCGTCATACGCGGGAACGAGCATCATCCCGGGGTACGGCGATGGGTACCTGCGACAGCGTGTGCTCCGCTACCCGTTCGCGTCGTTCAACGGAGCGTTCGGTGACCCGCTCGTGATCAACGATCACGACGGCGACGGCGTGCTCGACTTCGTGTACTGGGCGCGCGGACTGTTCGTTGCGCGCAACGCGAGCTGCGCGCCGTAGAACGCCGCTGCTCAGCAGCTTCGGCTTCAGCGCGGCGCCGCAGTTGAAGCAGAACGAGCCCTGCGTCAGGTCGACGACGGAGCACAACCCGTCGAACGTCGACGTACACGATCTGTCGTGCGAGCGGGAGCTCGGCAACGAGCAGAAGTGCGGCAGCGATGCGCGCAACGAAATCGTTCGCGAGCTCGGGTTGAACCCGATCGTAATGGTCGAGCCTTCAGGTCTCTGATACCGCCACGCTGGTTCGACTCCTGGTCGAGGGCGGCATCGAGCTCATCGTCGTCGGTATGTCGGCCGCAGTCTTCCTCGGAGTCCCCGCCACGACGCAGGATCTCGACATCGTTCACCGGCGTACGCCTGAGAATCTCGATCGGTTGATGCCGCTGCTCGCAAACATCGACGCGTACTACCGCCACGATCGTCGTCGAGGACGGACGACCAACCCTGACGAACGTCGTCGCCGTGGCGAAGGTCAGCGCCGACGAACCGGGCCCTGGATTCGAGGTGCAACCTCGCGGGCTTGCGGCGAGGCTCCAGCAGGAACCCGGCGGGTCCTCGGATCTCTGGCACCGCTACGCGCGTATGATCGACCGATGACGAAGCGGTGGAGTCCTTGGATCGTGGCAGCGCTGGCGGCGTGCAGCAGCGGAGGTGCGACGAAACCGCCGCCGGATCCGTCCGCGGTCGTGACGCCGACACCGCCCGCAGCGCCCTCGATGCTCTCGAAGGACGACGCGATCCTCGAGACCGTGCTGGTCCACGAGATCGACGCCGCGTCGCCCAGGCCCGACGAGCCGCTGTGCATCTACGTCCGCAACGACGCCGGCAAGACCATCGATCCCAGCGCGGAGCTGATCGCCGCGATCCAGAAGCGCTATCCAAACGCGGGACCGCGCACGCGGTGCAGCGGCGGTGGGCCCGAGCCGGTCACGGTGACGGCGGACGGCAGGGGCGCGATGGGGTTCGACGTCGGCCCCGTGAAGTGGGACGGCGCCGCGGCGCTCGTCGAGGGCGGTGGTGGGAGCCGCGGCGGGGTGCGGACGATCCGGGAGGTCGAGTATCGCGTGGAGGCGGCGGGCACCGGATGGAAGGTCGCGAGCGAGCGCGTCGTCCGGCAGATGTGATTCAGGGCCTCGATCACATCCGGAAGAACTCGAGGCACGTGCGTCTACCACGCACACCGATGAAACCGACTCTGACTTCCCCGAACCTCTCCGTTGCGGCTGCCCTGACGAGCGTCACCCTCCTCCTCACCCTCGGCGGTTGCGTCGATCCCGACGAGATCGACGAGCTCGACAGCGTCGAGAGCGAGCTGGGCCTCCTGACGACGCTCGACCACTCGATCCTCAAGGAGTACCAGAAGGCGCGGGCCACGCCGACGAGCACGGCGATCTCGTACCCGATCTGCATCTACTCGAACTTCACCACGGCGATCACCGCCGCCAAGCGCGAGTCGTATCGCGCGCTGATGCAGCGAGTGGTCAATCGCTGGAACGATGCGCTCGAGACGCAGATCGGTTGGACGATCCGGGACATCACGCTCTACCAGGTCGGAACGGCCACCTCGTGTCCCGACACGCACGCGGGCAAGCGGGTCTACAAGGTCTTCGGCAACAAGGATCTCGCGCGGGGCAGCGCGACCTACTGGGAGTTCCTGAACACCGCCGGGGGCGCTGTGCCCGCCGGCGGGACGGTGAGCGAGTTCGGCGAGGAGCGCTACATCCGCGAGCTTCACGAGTACGGCCATCAGATCGGGATGGCCGATACGTACGAGGAGGCGGGCAAGCAGCTGCCGTTCGATCAACCTCCTGGCGTCATGAACAACTACAACGCGATCCCGGTGTCCGACCTGACCGACGACGATCTCGCGTCCGTCCGGCACGTCTGGGCGCGCGTGAGCGGACGGACCACCGCGCAGTGTCCCGACGGCTACGTCGTCGGCTCGTCGAGCCCCAATGTCTACAACAACCGGTTCTGCGTCCTCCCGCGCTACGACTTCACCTCGAAGTGGCTCGGCACCAGCAAGTGCATCGGGATCCTCGGTAACCAGCTCCAGCTGCAGACCTGCAGCGCCCCGTCGAGCTCGGCGGCCGCGGCTCAGGAGTGGCGGCTGATCCCGACCGACTCGCTCGGGTACTACCGGATCAAGAACCGGAGTCTGGGCTACGAAGCGTGCCTCGACATCATCGCCGACGGTGTCAATGACAAGGTGCGGATGTCCCCCTGCACGAACATCTCCGGGCAGTTCTGGCGACTCGCCCCGACCTCCGACCCGACCTATTACCAGCTGAAGTCGATGTGGCTGGGCACCGGGAAGTGCCTGGGCATCATCAACGACGGCGTGAACGACAAGGTGCGCATGGAGACGTGCGCCAACGTCTCAGGGCAGATGTGGAGGCGGCGGCAGCACTGAGCTCGCGGCTCAGGCCAGCTTCGGCTTCAGCGCCGCGCCGCAGTTGAAGCAGAACGAGCCCTGCGTCAGGTCGACGACGGTGTTGCAGTGCGGGCAGCTCACCGCGTTCACGATGTTCGCGGCCTGGCCCGCGATGTACACCTTCGGCTTGTTGGCGACCGACTCCTGCCCCGACTCGAAGTGGCGGGCGATGCGATCGAGCATCTGGAACACCCACTGGAGCTGCGACGGGTCGGGCAGCTCGTGGAAGTTCGGCTGGAACTTCAGCTCGATCTTGTCGGCGTCGACCTTGAGGTAGGAGATGCGCGTCGGCATCGCCTGGATGATCTCCTGGACCATCGGCTGCGGGAGCCGGCCGAGGAGCTCCCACATCGCCTTCGCCTCGTCGGGGTACTCCTCGATGTAGAGGCCGGGCGCGAGGAACATGACCTGCTCGTCGCCGCCGTCCCACTCGGGATCGTGCGCGGCGTCGGTGGGCTGCTTGTCGGCATCCCAGTTGAGGACGAGCACACCGGTGGTGTTCGTGATCTTGGTCTGGATCTCGGTCCAGCCCATGTCGTACTCGACGACGACGCGCGTCGGGCGCTCGCCGATCTTGGTGCGAAGCTCGATCTGATCGTCCTCGCTCTTCGTGACGATCTGGCCGCCCATCAGGCTGCTCCAGTAGCCGAGGCGCTGCTGGACCCACGCGAGCTTCTGTTCGGTCTCGAGATCCGAGAAATCCATTCCGCCGAATCTATCGCGCCGCGCGCCTGCGGTCACTCGACCCAGGCGTGAGGAACGACCACGGTCGCGGTCTGCCGGGAGCCGCCGCCGAGCGTCGCCGGCGAGCACCGGAACTGGAGCGAGGCCGGATCGCGCGGATCGCCGAGCAGCGCGCACAGCGTGTGCGGACCGGCGGTCATCCCCTCGATGGTCGCGCTGCCCCCGGCCACGCCGCGCAGGTAGATCGGGATCACCCGGTCGCTGAACGGGAAGTTCGTCCCGTCGCGCAGCTCGGCGACGGTCTGCGGGTTCACGGCGGCGCCGAACACGATGAGCTGCGCTCCCGGCACCGCGCCGCCCTTGTCGGTCTTCACCGTGACGGCGAGCGACACCGGCCCGGGAGTCGCGTCGATCGCGACGTTCGCGCTCGCGCCGAGCGCGAGGTCGACCCGGCGCGTGTACATGTCCTTCGGTCCGCGGCCGCCCTCGCCGAGCATCGGATAGACGATGTACGCGCCGGGCGCGAGCGCATCGAGCGTGAACGCTCCGTCGGGGCCGGTGGTCACGAAGAAGTTCGAGGCGACGGCGCCGATCGGGTTCGCGATCACGACGGTGTCGGCCACCGGCGCGCCCGCGCGCGTGACCTTGCCCGTCAGCTTCGTCGTGCGGCCGAGCCGGAGCTCGAGCGTCGCGCTGTCGGGGCCCGCGGGGAGCTGGATGCTCGCGCTGCGCCCCGCGTTCGCCTTGCCCGCGACGACGGTCAGGGTCGACGGCGGGAAGCCGTCGAGCACGAACCGGCCATCGGCGTCGGTCTCGGTGTCCTTCGCGCCGATGCTCTCGTCCTTGATGTAGAGCTCCGCGCCGCCACCGGTGAGCAGACTGCCCGCGGCGACGGTCGCCTTGGCGACAGGCACACCCGTCTCGTCGACGACGCGGCCCGAGATCGAGCGGCCCGGGTTCACCGTGATCGTGCCGAGGTCGGTGTCCTTGCCCTCGGTGACGGTCGCAGGCTTCGCGATGGTGACGAAGCCGAAGCCGCTGAACGTGACGGGATAGCTGCCGGCCGCGGCGGGCAGCGCGAACGCGCCGTCCTTCGACGAGAAAGCGACGGGTCGCGACGAGCCGAGCGCGACGCTGAACGCCAGCGGCGCCGTGGCGTCGGGGAGCTGCAGCTTGCCGGTGATCCGGCCGTCGGCCGCGACGACGATCTTGACCGCCGAGTCTCCGGGCTTCGCGGTGACGGACGAGGCGAGATCGAGCGCGGCCTCGCTCGCGCCGGGGCGCGCGGCGCGGAGGCGATACGCTCCGTCGGGCAGGCCGGCGAACCGGAACGCGCCGCCTTGATCGGTGACCGCCTGCTGCACGCCGCGCACGCTCCACGCGACGCGATCGGCCATGCCGCCGCTCCAGTCGGGCTCCGCGATCACCTGTGCGTCACCGAGCGGCTGGCCCGCCCTGTCGACCACGGTGCCGCTGATCGCGCCCTTCACGTCGAGCGCGAGCGTGAGCTGGGCCTTCGGCGTGGCCGCGAGATCGACCGGCGCGATCGCCGACGCCCCCGAGTCGTGCCACGCGACGACCTCGACGGCGAGCCGCGCGAGCCCGGTGATCGCGAACGTGCCGTCGGTGCCGCTGAACGCCTGGCGGCGCGGACGCCAGTCGACGAAGCCGCGCGCGACCACGCGGATCTCCGCGCCGGCCACGGGTGCGCCCGTCGCATCGAGCACGGTGCCGCGCACGACGGCACCCTCGGTCATCACGAGCTCGACGCCCCGGCGCGCGTGCTCGCCGTCGACGGACAGCGGCACGCTCGTGACCGGCGCGCGCTCGCCCGCCGTCGCGGTCAGGCGCCACGTGCCGGCGGACAGCGCCGCGATCGCGAACGCGCCGTCGGTGCCGGTGACCACGCCGTCGCGGCGCGGATCGACGACCGGCAGGGGCTCCGAGGCGTTCGTCGCGACGACGCGCGCGCCCGCGATCGGCTTGCCG
>JAEUJX010000670.1 GCA_016794545.1 Myxococcales bacterium | reverse complement strand
GGTGGTGGCGTGTGGTGTCGTCGACATTCTCCTCGGTGACGACGCGCGCAACCGCGTCGAGCTCGCCGGCGCCTTCGCGCGCACGCAGGAGATCGTGAACGCGCTCGAGGCCGCGAGTGGTGCGAACGCGCTCGACGAGGCGCGCATGAAGCAGGTGCGCGAGGTCGGCGAGACCGTGATGAAGACGATCCAGGGCGCGCGCAAGCCGGACTTCGCGATGCTGATCGATCGCCGCGGCCGCGTCGTGGCGCGCGTGCGCCTCGACGAGAACGACTTCGGCGATGTCGCCGCGGGGCGCCCGCTGATCGACGACGCGCTCGCCGGCTACCTGCGAGACGATCTGTGGACGCAGAACGGCACGATGTACTTCGTGTCGGCGGCGCCGGTGATCAAGCGCGATCCACCAGTCGCGTACGTCGGCGCGATCGTGCTCGGGCACGCGGTCACGAACCAGCTCGCGACCAAGCTCGTGAGCAGCCTGAACGTCGACGTGGCGTTCTACCTCGGCAAGGACGACATCGCCGGCTCCAAGAACCTCGCGGTCGATCACGCGCCGCTGCTCGACGCGGTGAAGAAGCTGACCGGTACCGACCTCTCGCAGGACTGCCAGGCGAACAAGCCGCTCGAGGTCTCGACGGGCAAGGAGAACTACACCGCCGCGGTGGCGCGCCTGCCCGGCGAGGCCGGCTCGAAGAGCGCGTTCTACTCGGTGTTCATCAAGCGGCCCGAGACGGTCGGCTTCATGGGCACGCTCAAGGCCGTGTCGCAGGGCGACCTCGGCTTCGGCAAGTTCCCGTGGCCGCTCGTCGCCGGTGGGTTCCTCGTCATGCTGCTGGTCGGGTTCGGCTTCATGTTCCTCGAGGGCGATCGGCCGCTGAAGCGGCTGACCGCCGACGCGGTGAGGCTCGCGAAGGGCGAGAAGGAGCGGCTCGGCGAGGACGAGCACCCGGGCAAGTTCGGCTCGATCGCGCGCAGCGTGAACATCCACATCGACAAGCTCGGCCGCGAGGCGAAGAGCGCGAAGAAGGACCTCGATCAGCTGCTCGGGCCCGCGCCCGAGGGCAGCCTCGGCACGATCGACCTGCTCGCGACCGCGCTGCCGCCGGTTCGTCCCGGTGGTCCCGCGCCCGCCGCCGCGCCGCCGCCGTCGGACTTCAAGTTCAACGATCCCGGCCCCTCGGCGCCGTCGCGCCCCGCGACGCCGCCGCCGATCCGGCCGGGCACCTCGCCCGCGCCCCCGCCGCTCGCCAAGGGAGCCATGACGCCGCCGCCGGCCCCGTCGCCGTCGCCGTCGTTCGGCGCGTCCGCGTCGGGTCCGATGTCGGCGTATTCGGCGCCGCACCGGCAGCCGAGCGCGCCACCCGTGGCCGGGCTCGGCGACGCGCTCGACGACGATATCCTCGGCGGCGGGACGAGCCCCGGGGCCGAGCCCGGCGGTAGCAACGTCGATCCGTACTTCCGGAGCGTGTTCGATCAGTTCGTCGCGATGAAGAAGCAGTGCGGCGAGGCGACCACGGGCCTCACGTACGAGAAGTTCAGCGAGAAGCTCGTGAAGAACCGCGACGACCTGATGGCGAAGACCGGCTGCAAGGAAGTGAAGTTCACGGTCTACGTGAAGGACGGCAAGGCCGCGCTCAAGGCCACGCCGGTCAAGGACGAGTAGCGCGCGGCGAGGAGCTGCCGCCGGTCGCCTCAGCGCGCTTCGGCGGCGATCAGCCGCTCGCGCAGCCGTTGCGACTCGGCGAGCGCCTGCGTCGTCGATGGGCGCTTCGTCGGATCCACGTCGCCGCAGCGGTGGAGGTGATCCTGCACGGCCTCGGCGATGTCGGGCGCGACGCCAGCGAGCAGCGCCGTGGGCAGGCGGAAGTCGTCGTCCTTGCGCACGCCGGCCATCAGCGCGTTCTGCCACGGCGTGCGGCCCGCGATGTTCTCGTAGAGGATCACCGCCGCGGCGTAGACATCGACCGCGGGCGACAGCTCGCCGCGCCGCTGCTCGGGTGCCATGTAGGCGAGGGTGCCGACGGCCTCGCCCTTCTCGACGGCGCCGGTGACCGCCGCGAACGCCGCGCCGACGGAGGCCGAGGCGGCCGAGGCGGCGGCGCTCTGGCCGCTGGCGTCGGGCAGGTGGGCGACGCCGAAGTCGCCGAGCATGACCTCGACACCGGGGAGGTCGACGTCGCGCCGGAACATGAGGTTCGCCGGCTTGAGATCGCAGTGGATGATGCCGCGGCGGTGCGCGGCGGCGAGCGCCGACAGGATCTGGCCGTGGCGCTCGATCGCCCGGCGCAGCGGGCGAGGGCCGCGCTCGCGGAGCACGTCCTTGAGCGTTCCGCCGGCCGCGAGCTCCATGACGATCCGGCGCGAAGCCTCGTCCATGTCGAGCACCGCCACGACGTTCGGGTGGCGCAGCGACGCCATCACGCGCGCCTCGTGGAAGAACCGCGCGAGCTGATCGGCGCGCTCGGTGCCGGCGAGGTGCGGGTGGAGCAGCTTGACCGCGACGTCGCGATCGAGCTCCGCGTCGCGCGCGAGGTAGACGACGCCGGTCGCGCCGCGGCCGAGCTCGCGGACGAGGCGGTAGCGCGCGCCGGCCTGCACGCCGGCGACGTCACCCGCCGCGATCGTCTCGCCGGCGACCGGCGCCGCGCGGCCGGCCTGCTGGCGGAGCCGCTCGACGCGCGCGCGCACGTTCGGATAGTCGACGTCGCGGCCGAGCACCGCCTCGTAGTGGCGCAGCGCTCGCTCGAAGTCGCCCTTCTTGCGCGCGTGCTCGGCGAGCAGGTAGTGCGCGCGCAGTGCGTACGCATCTTCGGTGATCAGCTTCTCGAGGTGCGGGATCGCGGTGTCGAGCTCGCCGCGCTGCTCGTAGCGCTCGACGAGGAGGGCGCGCAGCGGCGCGCACGCATCGCCCGGGACCTCGGGCACGCTGAGCAGCTTCTCCATCCACTCGATCGCGAGCCGCTCGTGGCCGGAGGTCCACAGCGTGTCGACGCGCTTCAGGACGTCGGGGCTCGACACCTCGGCGCGGCGCTTGCCGTCGGCGAGGTCGGCGACGAGCGTGGTCAGGAACACCTCCTCCTCGCTCGCGAGGTGCATCGGCTCGGACTTCGGCGCCGCGGATGCGGGCGCCGGCTCGTCCCCCTTGCCGATCAGCTTCTGCCACCAGGTCGCCATATCACCCGATGTCGATCTCGTCGCCCCCGGCGAGCAGCCGGTCGCCGCGGATGAGCTGGACGCGCACGTCGCCGAGCGGTTCGTCGTTGAACTTCACGTCGGTCAAGGAGCCGCGTCCGAGCAGCGGGCGGCCGGCGCGGAACACCAGATCGAGGCCGCAGCCGACGGGCGACAGGTCGAGCCGCTGGCCCTCGTCGCCGGCGATCAGCGAAACGCCGCGGTCGAGGCCGCTCGTGCACCGCAGGAGCAGCACGCCGCCGTCGAGCTCGAACTCGATCGGCGATTCGTCGCCGAGCCCGAACGTGCCGGTGCCCGCGAGCGGGACGCGTCCGGCGAGCGGCATCCCCGAGAGCGTGGTGCCGTTGCGCGAGTCGAGGTCGCGCAGGAAGAACCCGTCCTTCGTGCGCTCGATCTCGGCGTGCTGCCGCGAGACGCCGCCGGCGCGCAGCGTCAGGTCGCACAGCGGATCGCGCCCGAGCACGAGCTTGTCGGCCGCGCACGCGACGATCAGCGGCTTGCCGCGCCGCTTGATCTCGACCTTGCCGCCGGTGAGCAGCGCGGTGTCGAGCTGGTCGAGCAGCCGCCGGTAGTCGCCCGCGCGACTCGCGGAGGCGACGGCGCGCACCAGCTCGGCGCGCGCCTCGTCGCGCCGGCCGATGCGCATCGCGGTCTCGTAGCCGGCGTGCGCGTCGGACTCCTCGCGCTGGCGCGCCTGCGAGGCGTCGTCCTTCGCCAGCGCTTGCTCCATCCGCTCGACGAGGCCGCCCGACGAGTACGCGTTCGCCGCGGCGAGGTGATCGCCGATCGCCTCGAGCGCCTCGCCCGCGAGTGCGTGGTCGTCGCCGGTGACGAGCAGCTCGGAGGCCTCGCGCACGCGCGCGCGGTCGCGCTCCGTCGCGATCCCTTCGGCCTTGATCGCCTCCCACAGCGCCTTGCCGAGCGCGGCCGCGGCGCGCTTCCTGAGCTCGGGGTCGTCGCCGGCCCAGCGCAGCGCATCGCGCAGCGCGCCGATCTCGGCGAGCCGCGTCGGCGCGCGGGCGGCGCGCGCCAGGTGCATCCGCACCGCGCCCGCGTGCTCGCCCGCGAGGGCGTAGCGCTCCGCCGCGAGGTCGACGTTGCCCGCGGCCTCGGCGGCCACCGCCGCGCGATAGTCGGCGGAGAACATCCGGCGGAAGAACGTCACGGGACCAGTATAGGGCGCCGACGAGGCGTGCGGATCATGGCGGCAGCGCTGTCCCGAACCTGGCCTGGTAGTCCTTCGCGAGCCGGTCGCGCGCCGCCGTGTCCTTGGCGCGCGCGTAGGCCTTGCCG
>JAEUJX010000650.1 GCA_016794545.1 Myxococcales bacterium | reverse complement strand
GGAATAGCCACGAGCGTGAGCAGCAGCGACAACGTCTGTCCGCCGACGACGACCGATGCCATCGCCTTGGAGAAACCGCTGCCGACGCCCTGGCTCGTGACGAGCGGCAGCATGCCGGCGACGAATGCGAACGTCGTCATGAGGATCGGGCGAAGGCGATCACGCGACGCCGCGAGCACGGCCTCGGTGCGAGGCAGGCCCTGGCGACGCAACCCGTTTGCATGGTCGACCTGGAGGATCGCGTTCTTCTTGACCATCGCGAACAACACGATCACGCCGAGCATCGAGAAGATGTTCAGCGAGCCCGCGGTGAACACGAGGGACATGATCGCGAACGGCACGACCAGGGGCAGGGAGAGCATGATGATGAGCGGGTAGATCCACGACTCGAACTGCGCGGCGAGCACGAGGTACATGAAGACGACCGCGAGCACGATCGCGAACATGAACGCGCCCTGCATCTTCGCCATCTCCTTGCTGCGGCCGAACGGCTCGTAGGCGTAGCCGGCCGGCATGTCGAGGGCCTTCAGCGTCTTCTCCATCTCGGCGACGATCGTCGACTCGGAGAAACCGGGCGATACGTTCATCGTGATGGTCACCGCGCGCTCGCGGCCCTGGCGCGTCACCTTGGACGTCGCGAGCCCCTTGCCGACGGTGATGACATCGGCGAGCGGGACCTGACCGAGGGTCCGGGACGGCACGCCGATCAGCCGGAGGGCGGTCGCGTCGTTGCGGAACCGCTCGGCCGCGCGCAGGAACACCGGGTACTGATCACCGCGGTCCTCGAACGTCGAGGCCTCGGTGCCGCCGACGAGGACGGCGAGTGTCATCGTGATGTCGTTCGGATCCACGCCGAGCGAGGCGGCGCGGTCGAGGTCCGGGACCACGGTGGTCTCGTCCACCGGGTCGAGCAGGCTCGAGTCGAGGTCGACGACGCCGGGGACCTTCGACATCGTCGCGAGCACGCGCTTGCCGTAGATCTCGAGCTTGTCGAGATCCGGGCCGTTGATGACGTAGGACACGACGGCGTTCTGCCCGCCGAGCGAGAAGTCGTTGACCTGCTGCGCGGCGACGCGCGTGCCGGCCGGCACGTCCGGCAGGATCTCCTTGCGGACCTGCTCCATCACCTGGTTCTGGTCGCGCGAGCGCTTCTCCGGATCGGAGAGCAGCACGTAGACGTTGCCGACGTTGCTCTGGCGTTGATCGCCGCCGGCGATCGTGACGAGCGTCGAGTCGACCTCGGGCAGCTGGCGGATCTTGCGCGCGATGCGCTCGCCGATCAGCGTCGTCGCTTCGAGCGTCGTGCCCTCGGGCGCCTGGATGTAGACCTCGAACTGCGCCTCGTCGTTCGGTGGGAGGAAGTCGCCGCCGACCTTCTTGGCCATCGGGACCATGGTCGCGCACGAGCCGATGATCGCGAGGCCGACGACCCAGCGGTGCCGCAGGCAGAATGCGAGGATGCCCGAGTAGACGCGCTCGATCGGACGGTAGATGAAGTCACTGCCGCGCTCGAGCCACGACTTGCGGCGCTCGGTGCCGGGCGGAGGAGGCGGCGCGAGCCAGCGCGCGGCCATCATCGGCGTCAGCGTGAACGCGACGATCATCGACACGAAGATCGCGAACGCCATCGTCATGCCGAACGAGTAGAGGAACCGGCCGACGATGCCGCTCATGAACGCGACCGGGAGGAACACGGCCATCAGCGACAGCGTGGTCGCGAGGACGGCGAGGCCGATCTCCTTGGTCGCGTGGACCGCCGCGACCATCGGCTTCATCTTCTTCTCCTCGACGAACCGGTAGATGTTCTCGAGGACGACGATCGCGTCGTCGATCACGATGCCGACCGCCAGCGCGAGCGCCAGCAGCGTCATGAGGTTCAGCGTGAACCCGGCGAGCATCATCAGGCCGAACGTCGCGATGATCGAGACCGGGATCGAGATCGCGGCGATGATCGTCGAGCGCAGACTGCCGAGGAACAACAGCACGACGAGCGCGGCGAGGCCGGCGCCGACGACGAGGTGCTCGAGCACCTGCGAGGCGGACGTGCGGATCTGGACCGAGTTGTCGCGGACGACGTCGACGGTGTAGCCCTCGGGTAGGCCCTTCTTGAGCTCGCCGACCGCGCGCTTCACGCCGTCGACGACCGCGATCGTGTTCGTGCCGCTTTGCTTGCGGACGGACAGGGCGATCGCCGGCGTGCCATTGCGGACCGCGGCCGTCTCGGCGTCCTCCTCGGCGTCGACGATATCGGCGACGTCGCGCACGAGCACCGGGTGCTCGCCCATCTGGCGCACCACGATGTCGCCCAGCTTCTCGGGCTCGAGCGCGCGGCCCTCGACGCGCAGCGACTGGTTGATCGGGCCGGACTCGATGCGGCCGCCCGGCAGGTTGACGTTGGAGGTCGCGATCGCGCGCTGGATCTCCAGTGCCGACACGCCGGTCGCCGCCATGCGGATCGGGTCGAGGTTGATGTTGATCTGACGCTCTTGGCCGCCGAGGATCACGACCTGGCCGACGCCGGAGAGCCGCTCGATGCGCTGCTTGACGCTCTTCTCGGCGAACCGCGTGAGCTCGCGCTTCGGCAAGCCTGCGGGGCCCTTGACCGAGAGCACGATCACGGGCGCCGCGTCGGGGTCGGCCTTGCGGACCTCGGGCCGGCTGCCCGGCGGGAGGTCGCGGAGCACGGTCGCGATGTGCTGGTTGATGTCGTTCGCGGCCTTGTCGGGGTCGACCTCGAGGTCGAACTGCGCGATCACGAGCGACACGCCCTCGGTCGACACCGAGGTCAGCGTGTCGAGGCCCGAGATCGTGTTCGTGACCTCCTCGATCTTCTGCGTGACATCGGACTCGACCGCCATCGGCGAGGCGCCGGGGTAGGGCGTCACGATCGTGATGACGGGGAAGTCGATCTTCGGGAACTTGTCGACGCCGAGCCGGCTGTAGCCGACGAGGCCGACGACAACGAACACCAGGACCATCACCGTCGCGAAGACGGGACGCCTGACGGAGATGTTACTGAGCCATTGCATGACTACTTGCCACCCTCGATGCGAACGCCATCGGCGATCTGCGGGTTGCCCTTGGCCTTGCGTGCGACCTGCTCACCCGGCTCGAGGCCGCGCAGGATCGACACCATCCCGGGCGCCGGCGGCGGGCCCACCTGGACGATCCGGTCCTGCAGCTCGCCCTTGACCGCGACGAACACGTGCGAGGTCTTGCCGCGCTTGTCGACCGCGTCCTCGGGCACCGCGGGCTTCTTCTGCGTGGTGATCTGGACCTGCGCCTCGGCGTACATGCCGGGCACGAGCTCGGCGCGGGTCTGCACGAGCGGGTCCTTGCACTCGGGCGTGTCGATCAGCTCGGGCTTCTTCGCGTCGATCGTCGCCTCGATGATCATCGAGCGCGTGCGTCCGATCTCTGCCCCGATGCGGGTGATCGTCGCCGGGTAGCGCCAGCACGGGTTCGCGACCGCGGTCACGGTCACCGGCTGCTGCTCCTTCATGACGCGCACCGCCTTCTCGGAGACGCTCAGCTCGATCTTCAGGGGCTCGTCGTCGACCAGCGTGAACAGCGGGCGGCCGGGGGCGACCCACTCGCCGGGCGTCACGTTCCTGTCCGCGACGACGCCGTCGAACGGCGCGCGCACGAGGCCGTCGGACACCGACTTCGCGATCATCTCGGTGCGCGCCTGCGCGGCCGACACCTGCTGCAGCGCGCTCGTGCACTGCGTGATCTGGCGATCGTACTCGCTCCGGGTGATCGCGCCCTTGTCGAGCAGCGCCTGAGCCCGCTTGCACTCCTGCTCGGCGAGGTCCTTCTGCGCGCGGGCGGCGGCCAGGTTGGCCTGCGCCTCGCGCGCGCCCAGCGCGGCGCTGCGGACGTCCAGGCGAACCACCGGATCGCCCATCTTCACGCGCTGGCCGCGCTCGATCATGACCGCGATCACCTTGCCCTGCGTGTCCGCGGTGACCTCGCTTCGCTGGTCCGCGGCGATCAGGCCGGTCAGCGTCAGCAGCACGGGAGCGGAGGCCTCTGCCGCGGTGACGGTCTCGACCTTGATCGGGGGCGGGGGAGGAGCCTTCTCGGTCGCGGCCTCCTGCTTCTTTCCGCAGGCGGCGAGGGAGAGGAGGAGGAGAACACCGGAGGCGCGCATGGTGCCGCCTTCGATGCACGGACCCTGCCACCGGGTACCCCGGGCCGACGCCGGGTTAGACCGCGGGCGCTGTATCCCGAACCGACAGGTGTCGGCCCGGCGCCCAGCGATCTGTCCTCATTTCGCGTCGTTGCCGAGGGCGTGGGCGAGCTGGGTGAGGGCGACGCGGAGGTCGACGCGGGCGTTCAGCGCGGCGATCCGCGCGCGGGTCAGATCGGTCTCGGCATCGACGAGCTCGACCGCGGTCGCGCGCTCGGCGTTGAGCAGCTCGCGGCGCACGCGGTAGCCCTCCTCGGCGGCGGCGAGGCCCTTCCGGGAGGTCTCGAGCGCGGACCGCGCGATCTCGACGGCCTGCTGCGCGGCGAGCACCTGCACGCGCGTACCACGCTCGAGGTTCTCGCGATCCGCGCGGAGCTCGTTGGTCTCGCCGCGCAGGCGGCGATCGGTCGTGCGCTGGATCAGGTAGTCGTTCAGCGTCCACGTCAGCTGCGCGCCGACGCTCCACGTGAAGGTGAACTTGTCCTCCTGCGGGAACACGCGCTGGTTCGGGTTCGTGTACTCGCCGGCGGCGAACGCGGAGAGCCGCGGATACTTGTTGGACAGCTCGGCCTCGCGCTGCTTCTCCTTCGCCCGGATGCCGGTGTCGAGCACCTTGAACTCGAGCCGCTGCTTCTTCGCGATGTCCATCAGCGCGTCGACGGCCGCGCTCTGGGGAGCGGTGACGTCGAGGCGGATGTCCTCGCCGACGGCCAGCGACTCCCCGGCCTTCGCGCCGATCAGCAGGCGGAGCTGCTCCTCGCGCAGCTCGGCGAGCTTCTGGAGCTGGATCACGGCCTGGTCGGCCTGCGCCTCGTTGCTCTCGACGCGCATGAGATCGGCGCGCGACAGCCGCTGCACCTCGGCGAGCGCGCGCACCTGCTTCAGTGTGGTCTGCACCTGCGCGAGCTGGCGCTGCGCGATCAGCACCTGGAGCTTCGCGCGCACCCACTCGTAGTACGCGAGGCGCGCTTCCTGGCTGGCGTTGACCTCGGTGGAGCGCTGGCTCGCCTTCGCGACCTCCATGCCGAGCCTCGCCGCGTCGATGATCTTGGGATAGCGCCAGATGTAGTCGGAGAGCGCGATGTTGACCTGACCCTGCACGGTGGTGACGTTGGTCAGGAAGTCGAACCTCGGGCTCATCGGGTTCGACGGATCGCCGAACACGACCGCATCCAGCGGGGAGAGCCGCGTGTACCCCGCCTTCGCGATGACCTGGGGGACGCGCACGAGCTCGGCGGCCTGCGCCTGCGCGATCGCGACCTCGATCTCGGCGGCCGAACGCATCACCGCGGGCGACACTCCGGCCGCCTTCGTGGCGGCTTGATCCGACGTCAGCCCGCCGGGCGTGAACAGCGCGTCGAGCTCCTTCTCGAACGACGCCATGTCATCGGGCGTCGGAGAGGACTTCGGCTGAGCGAGCGCGGGGGCCGCCGCGGTGAGGAGGGCAGCCGCCAGGAGGGTGCGGAGTGTCATGCCGCGGACCAAAGCACCGCGCGTGCCACCGCGCCAGGCCTGCGGACCTCCGTGTTGTGAAGGGCGATCTGTCGGTCCGCCATACAGGAGCGGGTCACGAAACGTGACAGGGGGCGTCACGTTCTGATCGAGCGGCGTCCAACCGAGCGTTCGGGCTAGAGTTGCGGCATGAGGTCGCAGGAAGCGGGGACGCCATGAGCTCTGGCACGACGCTGGCACCGCCGTCGAACGTGCCTCCGGATCTGGTCTCGCGCTCCGCCGCCTGCGACGCCGTGTGGCGCGATCAGCGGAACCAGTTCTTCGCGGAGGAGGCGCGCAAGACCACGCGCCTGACGATCGGGCTCGGCATCTTCGTGCAGGCGTTCGTGCTCGGCATGATCCTGCACGCCGGGTACGAGCCGTGGCGCGTGATCGCGATCGCGATCCTCTACGTCGTGTTCGTGATCTCGCACCGCCTCATCATCCGCCCGATGCGGATCGCGGGCCGCGTGGAGTCCGCCTTCCTCCGCATGAGCATCGTCGCGACGCTGTTCGTCGTGTCGAGCGCCGCCCTGTCGGGCGGCCTGTTCTCGCCGTTCCTGCCGTCGCTGCTCCTGCCGTCGATCGTGTCGCTGCTGTTCTTCGGACCCTATCCGGTCGCGCGGTGGACCGCCGTCGCGAACGGCCTGCTCATCCTCGGCATGGCGGTCCTGCCGCGGTCGATCACCGGCCCGGCGCTCCCGACCGACCACTACATCGTCCTCGTCCTCGTCGCGCTGTTCTGGAACCTGTTCATGCTGCACCTCCTGGTCGGCAAGCTCACGGCCATGTCGACGCGCGCGGGCGACTCGATGGCCTTCCTCCGCGAGGAGCGCGTCAGCGAGGCGATCGCGCAGCTGCGCCGCCTCCAGGGTGTCGGCGCGAAGGTCGCCCACGAGCTCAAGAACCCGCTCGCGTCGATCAAGGGCCTGTGCCAGCTCGTGGCACGCACGCCCGAGAGCGAGCGCACGCAGGAGCGGCTCGCCGTCGTCGCGTCCGAGATCTCCCGGATGGAGACCATCCTCCACGAGTACCTGTCGTTCAGCCGCCCGCTCGAGGACCTCAAGCCCGAGAAGCTCGATCTCGTCGCGCTCGCGCGCGACGTGCTCGACAGCCTCGCGGGCCGCGCCGATCAGGCCGGCGTGGCGCTCGATCTGGAGGGCGGCGCCGCGCTGGTCCACGGCGATCCGCGCCGGCTCAAGGAGGCGCTCATCAACCTCGTGTCGAACGCGATCGAGGCCACGCCGAACGGCGGCCGCGTCGTGCTCCGCGTGCGCAGCGCGCCATCGGGCGTGACGCTCGAGGTCCGCGACACCGGCCGCGGCATCTCCCCCGAGGATCTCGAGCGGCTGGGCACCAGCTTCTTCACGACGCGGCCCAACGGCACCGGCCTCGGCGTCGTGCTCGCGCAGGGCGTGATCAACCAGCACGGCGGCGTGCTGACGTACGCCTCGACGGTCGGGCACGGCACCACGGCCACCATCCAGTTCCCCGCGCACGACAAGCCGGCCGAGGCCGCGCCGTCGGCCACCGCACCCGAGCCGGCCCCGCGCGCGGCGATCGTCGAGGCCCGCGCATGAGCAGCGTGTTGCTCGTCGACGACGAGCCGGGTGTCTTGTTCACGCTCAGCGAGGTCCTGTCGGAGCGTGGTCACCGCGTGGTGACCGCCCGTTCGGGCGAGGAGGCGCTGGCCAAGCTCGACGACGCCGACGCCGTCCTCACCGACCTCTCCATGCCCGGCATGGACGGCCTCGAGCTGATGACGCAGATCGTGCAGCGCGATCCGACGCTGCCGGTCGTGCTCCTCACCGCGCACGGCTCCGAGCGCGTCGCGGTCGCCGCGATGAAGCAGGGCGCCTACCACTACCTCGCTAAGCCGTTCGACATCGACGAGGTCGCGGTCGTCCTCGAGCGCGCGCTCGAGGCGCGGCGGCTCCGCATCGACAACCGCCGTCTCACCGCCGAGCAGACGCTCGGCCGCCGCATCATCGGTGCCTCCAAGCCGATGCGCCGGCTGCTCGAGGCGACCTCGCGCGTCGCCACCCGTGACGTCACCGTCCTCGTGCGCGGGGAGACCGGAACCGGCAAGGAGTTCGTCGCCGAGCTGCTGCACGCGCAATCCTCGCGCAGCAAGCAGCCGCTCGTGCGCTTCAACTGCGCCGCGCTGCCGGCCGATCTCGCCGATGCCGAGCTGTTCGGTCACGTGAAGGGCGCGTTCACCGGCGCGACGGCCAGCCGCCCGGGCTACTTCGCGCAGGCGGACGGCGGCACCCTCATCCTCGACGAGATCGGCGAGCTGCCGCTCGCGGTCCAGGCGAAGCTGCTGCGCGTCCTGCAGGAGGGCTAGATCCAGCCGGTCGGCTCGGGCCGCATCGAGAAGGTCAACGTGCGCGTCGTCGCGTCGACCAACCGCGACCTCGCCGCCGAGGCGAAGGCCGGCACGTTCCGCGAGGACCTCTACTACCGGCTCGCCGTCGTCGAGCTCGTCGTCCCGCCGCTCCGCGATCGCAAGGACGACATCCCGGCGCTCGCCGCGGAGTTCGCGCGCCGCTACGGCGAGCGCTTCGGGCTCGGCAACGTCTCGCTCGAGCCGGCGCTCGTCGACGCGCTCGCGCGCGAGGACTGGCCGGGCAACGTCCGCCAGCTCGAGAACACGATCGCGCGCCTCGCCGCGCTGTCCTCCGGCGGCGTGATCGGCCTCGCCGACTAC
>JAEUJX010000633.1 GCA_016794545.1 Myxococcales bacterium | reverse complement strand
TTCTTCGACCGGATGTAGCGCGTGAGGTCCCGGCGCACGGCCTTGCTGATCGGCTCGTCGATCCGCTCGACGCCCGCGAACCCGGCGAGCGTCAGCACGTGCGCCTGGTAGGCGTCGCCGAGGTGCGCGACGGTCTCCTTCCACACGTCGCCGGGGCACGCGAGGCCGGGGATCAAGATGATCGGGCGCCCGTCGTCGGGCCCGGTGACCTCGACCTCGAAGGCCACCGGCTCGAAGTTCGCGGCCGCGGTGAACGGGCCGCCCCCTTCGTCCTCGCCATCCGCGAAGCCCCGGTCGCGCTTCTGCGGCTGCCCGCACGCGGAGGCGAGCACGAGAGCGCAGGCCCAGAGGCGCAACACGGCTGCTAGCTTGCCACGCACAGCCCGCCAAAGACGTGGTTCCATAGGGCCGTGCGTGGGATCCCGCTGTTCCTCGTGATCGCGAGCGGCCTGGCCGCGGCCGCGGCGGGGTGCCTGCGGGGCGAGCCGATCGCCGCGGATTTCGTCGACACGGGTGGCTCGATCCAGGTGCCGGGCTGCGACTACGCGCTGACGACGCGGGTGGGTGCCGAGCCGCCGTCGATCGGCGTGCCCCACTCGGGGCGGGATCCGCGGCCGCGCTCGGTCCACCTCGGGATCATGGGCGACCCGCGCACGTCGATCGTCGCGCAGTGGCGCACCTGGGACGAGACCACGCTCGCGACCGAGATCTGGTACGCGAAGGGTGAGGGGCTCTCGCCTCCGCAGCTCACCGGGCGCGCGACCGGGCTGACGTTCGCGTACCGCGCGACCGGCACGGACATCATCCGGATGCACCAGGCGCACCTCTGCAACCTCGAGCCCGGCACCACGTACAGCTACCAGGTCGGCGGCGTCGATCTCGACGGCAACGCGGCGTTCTCGCCGGTGTACTCGTTCCGCACGGCGCCCGATGTCGCTGCCCAGCCCGACGCCGAGGTCGTGCTGGGCCTCGTCGGCGACACCCGCGGCGGCTATGCCGTGTGGCAGCAGCTGGTCGACCAGCTGGCGTTCCGCGCGCCGGACCTGATCGTGTTCACCGGGGACGCGGTGACCATCGGCCTCACGCAGTACGAGTGGGAGGAGTTCTTCGATCGCGGCGAGCAGCTGCTCGCGCGCGTGCCGCTGATCTCGGCGCACGGCAATCACGAGGTCAACGCCGTCAACTTCTACTCGCAGGTCGCGCAGCCCGGCGACCAGGAGACCTTCGGCCTCGACTATGGCTTCGCGCACATCACGGTCGCGAACGACACGCCCGATGACTACGCGAAGATCGGCGGCCAGGTCCGCGATGCGATCGCGGCGGACTTCGCGGCGAGCGACGGTGCGCGGTGGAAGCTGTTCGTGCACCACCAGCCGATGTTCACCTCGTCGACCACGCACGGGTCGAGCGTCACCCTCCAGGAAGCGTGGCTGCCGCTGGTCGACGCGCACCGCATCGATCTCGTGGTGAACGGCCACGCGCACCTGTTCGAGCTCACCCGGCCGCTCCGCGCGAAGGAGCCGCAGGCGACCACCGACGACGCGACCGTGTTCGTCGTCACCGGTGGCGCCGGCGCGCCGCTCTACGACCACCTCCCGCAGCCGTTCTCGGCATACAGCGAGATGACCTACAACGCCTCGGTCGTGCGCGTGCGCAAGGACCAGCTCGTGCTCGAGGCGTTCCGCCAGGACGGCACGGCGATCCCAGCGGGCCTGACGAAGACGAAATGAAGGGTGTCCCGCTCGCGCTGCTGCTGCTGGTCGTCGCCGGGCGCCTCGCGGCGGCGGATCCGGAGGCGGATGCGGGGGCCGCGTTCCGCCGCGCGGGCGAGCTCGCCGCGGCGCGGGATCCGCGCGCGATCGAGGCCTACGAGCAGCTCGGTGCCCGGCGCCCGATCACGCGCTGGACCGACGATGCGTGGGCCGAGGCGGCGCGGCTCGCCGAGCAGGCACGCGAGTACGCGCGGGCGCGGCGGGCGCTCGATGCCGTGCTCGCGGTCTCGACCGACGAGCGGCTGGTCGCGCGTGCTCGCGGCTCTCTCGCGCGGCTCGCCGAGATCGGCGGAGCGGAGTGGGACGCCGTCCGTGCGGAGCACGAGCGCCTGATCGCGGAGCTGTACGGCACC
>JAEUJX010000612.1 GCA_016794545.1 Myxococcales bacterium | reverse complement strand
GTGCTCGCGAGCGCGGCCATGTCGCTGTCGAGCGTGAGCGTGCTGCTGTCGTCGCTGTCGCTCAGGCGCTGGTCGGCCGCAGCAGGCTCGGACCGACGATGATCGGCATCGGCTGCTCGCCGCGCGCGATCTGCTGCCAGGTCGTCGACCACACCGACCAGTACAGCGGCTCGCGCCCGAACAGCGCGTGCCGGCCGCCGAGATCGAACAGCGCGCCGTCGTAGGGCGCGCCGCGCACGACGGGGACGAGCTTCTTGCCGTGGAGGTCGTACACCGCCTCGGTGTCGAAGCCGTTCCCGGGCCACACCACGAGGCCCTCGTCGGCGATGTCGTACGGCGGGGCGCTGCCGCCCTCCGGGGCGAGCGCGATCTCGAGCTGCTCGCGCAGGACGTCGACCCCCGACAGCTTGTAGAACCCGGCGAGCGCGATCTCGAAGATCCGGCGCTGCGGCGCGTCGAGGCGCGACGTCCAGCCCGGCTCGCTGATCGCGCCGACGATCCAGCCGCTCTGCAGCTCGAACCGGATCGTGCACGGCACGCTGCCGATGCTCGGGCACGCGATCGTGATCTGCACCCGGTTCGATCCGATGTCGATGCGCGACAGCGAGACGTCCTTCGCGCGGAACGCGTCGACCTCGACGAGCATCGACACCAGCTGCCGGTCGACGAACTTCGCGATCGCCTCCTCGACGTGGTGCAGGCCCTCGTGCTGCCGCGCGATGCCCTTCTCGTCACCGCGCCACGCCGCGCGGCGCAGCTTGGTGAACAGCTTCGGGATCGTGCCGGAGTGAAAGCCGGGCTTCAGGAACCCGACCATCGTCTCGCCGTGGTGCCCGATCACGAGCGGACCGAGCGTGGCCGGGCGGCTCGCGCGATAGAGCTTCCAGTTCTCCTTGAGCTCCCACACGAGGAAGCCGGCGAGGCCCGGGAGCACGATCACCGTGAAGCCCGCGAACCCCGCCGCGAGGCTCGGGCCGAGCAGGCCGGTGGTCGCGCTCGTCACGCCCGACAGGATCGCGGGGATGACCGGGATCATGATCTTCGCGGCGACCGTCACGACCGGGAAGTGCTTGATCGGGTTCGTCGTCGGCTCGATGAACAGATCGATGTAGAGCCGGAGCACGTAGGCGATGACGAACCAGAATATGCCGAGCACGCCCTTGATCGCCATCTTGATCGTGCCCTGGCCCGTGCGGAACCGCAGCAGCTCGTCGACGCGATACAGCGTGCGATCGACGGCGTCGGCGAGCTTCCCGAACACCTCGAGCGTCCACTTCACGAGGCCGGGCAGGATGCGCGTCGTGAACTGCTTGCCGGAGAGCACGATCCAGTCGGTCACCTGCTCCTCGAGCCGGCGCCCGAGTCGCGAGTTCATCACGATCGCCGTCACGAGGAACACGCCGCCCGCGACGACCCAGCGCGCCCACTCGAGCAGCGGCGAGGTGAACAGCCACGTGAGCGCGGCCGGGACCGCGGGGCGGATCACCCAGCGATACGGCGCGCTCGCGAACGCGCGGCGCAGCACGGGGTGCATCCAGATCGTGATCGGGATCGTCCACAGCACGAACTTGAGGGCGCGCCAGAGCTGGCCGAACAGCCAGAACACCGCGCGGCGGATCGGCCGCACGTGGAGCACCAGGAACAGGAAGCCCGCGAAGCCGTAGAGCGTGTGCGGTGTCGAGATCTGCGGCTCGACGCCCCAGATCTTCTTCACGAGGGGGCCGACCATGTGCTGGAGACCCTCGACGACGGCGAGCGAGCCGAGCAGCGGCAGGAACAGATACAGCGTCAGGATCCGGCCGAACCAGGTCCCGAACACGAGCGACGACAGCTTCTGCAGGAAGCGCAGGTAGATCTCGCCCGGGCGATACACGCCGTCGAGCGAGCGCGCGAGGATCCGGTCGACGCGGAGGAGCTGATCGCCGCGCTTCACGGCGTCGAACGTCAGGTCCGGCATCTTGAGGTCGTTCTTCGAGATCGCGTCCCGCAGATCGCCCATCGTGAGGCGCCCGACGTCGACCGCGCGGTCGAGCAGCTCGTCGATCAGCTTCTTCTCGGCGACGCGCTCGGGCAGCGAGCGCGGCTCGAGGTCGACCTCGTCGAGCGCGGCCTCGATCTTCGGCCGCAGCGTCGTGCGGACGTTCGTATCGCCGCGCTTCGTGATCTCGTGCAGCACCTCCGCGAGGCGATCGCGGTCCTCGGGCAGCTCGAGCTCGCACTCCGAGACGCGCTCGCTCGCGTGGTGCAGGTGCTTCGCGATCCGGACCTCGCGCGTCGCGGGCAGCGAGCGCACGACCTGCTGCTTCCCGAGCGTGCGGATCCACCCGACGATGTCGACGATGCGGACCTCGCGCTCGGCGATCGTGCACGCGGTCTGGAGGTCGTAGAGCAGGCGCGCACCGACGTTGAACCGCAGCGACGCCTGTGCGCCCGCGAACTGTGCGACCGGCAAGAGGGCCTCCGCCCACTCGGGTTGCGGCTCGACCGCGAGCGTCTTCGACAGCCGCACGACCAGCGCGTCGATGTCCGCGTGCGCCGACGGGAGGTCGCCCGCGCGCACCGAGAGGATCGCCGCTCTCACCAGATTTCCCTTCTTGCGGGCGCGCCCCGCGCCCTTGCGCGCCCCGCGGTCGGCGTGCTCGATCTTGGAATTCGTCGACGGCTCGGCCAACTCCGGCGCGACGTAGGGCTTCTCGGGGGCGCCGGCGGGCCGCGATGCGGCGAGCAGCGCCTCGGGATCGATGTCGCGGCGGATCGTGGCCCGCACCGCGGCGGCATCGGTGATCGCGGGGAACGTGTGCTCGAGCGCGCGCGGCGCGAACGCCTCGAGCTCGCAGTAGAGCGCGACGAACTCGAGGTAGATGGTGGCCTCGTCCGCCGGCGGCACGAGCAGGTGCTCCTGGCGCAGCACGCTGCGGATCTCGTCGAACTCCGTCTGGCCGACCGCATCGACGCGCTCGCGGATCGCGCCCGTGGTGAGCGAGCCACGCTCGACGAGCTCGTCGAGCGCGAGGTGGACGCGGGCGTGGAACACGGCGCGCCACAGCTCGGTCAGCGCCTCCGCGCCGCCGGCGACGACATCGTCGCGGTCGCCCGCGACCACGATCTTCTTGTCGTCGCGCTGGACCCACACGTGATCGTGCGGCACCCGAAGGCCGGCGCCCCGCAGCTTCAGATCACGCTTGATGATCCGGCGAAGGGCTCCGTCCTCGACTACTTCGACATCGTCCATCAGCGGGCTACACGCACCCTACTCGTGAGGTACGCTGTCGTCCACATGGCCGAGCCGGTGCTCGAGATCCGGGACCTCGTGACGGAGTTCCGCACCGACGCCGGCACGGTGCGCGCCGTCGACGGGGTGTCGTTCGAGATCCCCGCCCGAAGCACGCTCGGTGTCGTCGGGGAGTCGGGGAGCGGCAAGAGTGTCACGGCGCTCTCGGTGATGCGCCTCGTCGCGTCGCCGCCCGGCCGGATCGCGTCGGGGTCGATCAAGTACGGCGGCAAGGACCTGATCGCGCTGCCTCCGGCCGAGATGCGAAAGATCCGGGGCAACCGGATCGCGATGATCTTCCAGGAGCCGATGACGTCGCTGAACCCGGTGTTCACGGTCGGCGATCAGGTCGGCGAGGCCGTCCGCCTGCACCAGGGCAAGTCGAAGGCGGAGGCGCGCGCGATCGCGATCGAGATGTTCGAGAAGGTCGGGATCCCGTCGCCGGCGGACCGCGTCGACGCGTACCCGCACCAGCTCTCCGGCGGGATGCGGCAGCGCGTGATGATCGCGATGGCGCTGGCGTGCAAGCCGGATCTGCTCATCGCCGACGAGCCGACCACCGCCCTCGACGTCACGATCCAGGCGCAGATTCTCGACCTGTTGCGCGCGCTCCAGCGCGACATGGGCATGTCGATCCTGCTCATCACGCACGACCTCGGCGTGGTCGCCGAGACGTGCGACGAGGTCGTGGTGATGTACGCCGGCCGCGTCGTCGAGCGCGCGAGGACCGACGTGCTGTTCGCCTCGCCGCGCCATCACTACACCGCGGGGCTGTTGCGCTCCGTCCCGAGCTACGACAACGACGCGCCGCGGAGCCGGCTCGTCGAGATCAAGGGCATGGTGCCCTCGCTCGCGAAGCTCCCGAAGGGCTGCAAGTTCGTCGATCGCTGTCCCGCCGCGCAGCAGCTCTGCCGCGACGAGGAGCCCGCGCTCGTGGAGCTCGGCGGGGCGAAGGTGCGCTGCCACTTCCCGCTCGATCCACCGGCGGGGGAGCGGGTCGCATGACCCCGCTGCTCTCGATCGCCAACCTGACGAAGCACTTCGGGCCGGTGCGCGCCGTCGAGTCGGTGTCGCTCGATGTCGCGAAGGGCGAGACGCTCGGCCTGGTCGGCGAGTCGGGCTGCGGCAAGTCGACGCTCGGCAAGACCGTCCTGCGCCTGCACGAGCCGACCTCCGGAGTGATCCGGTTCGACGGCGTGGACATCACGCGCATCCCGCAGCGCCAGCTGCGCCCGACGCGGCGCCACCTGCAGATGATCTTCCAGGATCCGGCGGCGTCCCTGAACCCGCGGATGTCGGTCGGCGCCGCGATCTCGGAGCCGCTGGAGATCCACGCGCTCGCGCAGACTGCCGCAGAACGCGACACCCGCGTGCAGGAGCTGCTCGAGAAGGTCGGCCTCCCTCCGGATGCGGCGAAGCGCTACCCCCACGAGTTCTCCGGCGGCCAGAAGCAGCGCATCGGCATCGCGCGCGCGCTCGCGTGCAAGCCGCAGTTCATCGTGTGCGACGAGCCGATCAGCGCGCTCGACGTCTCGATCCAGGCGCAGATCGTGAACCTCCTCGAGGACCTCCAGGACGCCGAGGGTCTGACGTACCTGTTCGTGTCGCACGACCTGAAGATCGTCCAGCACATCTGCGACCGCGTCGCCGTGATGTACCTCGGCCGGATCGTCGAGCTCGCGGAGGCCCGGACGTTGTATCGCACACCGAAGCACCCGTACACGCAGGCGCTGCTCTCGGCGGTCCCGCGCATCGATCGTTTCGCCGCAGGCGCTCCAGCCGGGCGCAAGGAGCGCGTCATCCTCCAGGGCGACGTGCCGAGCCCGCTCGCGCCGCCGCC
The DNA here is from genome assembly GCA_016794545.1 of Myxococcales bacterium. Lineage (GTDB taxonomy): Bacteria > Myxococcota_A > Polyangia > Haliangiales > Haliangiaceae > JABFXX01. The sequence goes on along the minus strand of JAEUJX010000612.1, from coordinate 4,714 downwards.
GGGCTGCGCGTTCCATCCGCGCTGTCCCGTCAAGGACAAGCCCGAGGCGTGTTTCAAGGAGCTTCCGAAACTGCGCGTGCTGCCGAACGGCGCGCAGGCCGCGTGCCACGTCGCGGAGTGATAGACTGCTCGCGTGGGATCCCGCTCGGGAGAGCTGGCGATGCGACCGCTGCCCGCGGTCTTGCTCGATCTCCACGAGGACCTCGCGACCGGCACCCTCGTCCTGAAGCGCGGCCGCGTCTCGAAGTCGGTCGAGCTCGTGAACGGCAACCCGGTGTCGACGGCGTCGACGCCGCGCGACGAGACGCTCGGTCACTTCCTGGTGTCGAGCGGCGTGATCACCGAGGAGCAGCACCGCCACGCGGTCGCGCGCGCGGCCGAGAAGGGCGTGAAGCTCGGCGAGGCGCTGGTCTCGATGCAGATCCTGAGCGTCGAGCAGCTGATCGATCAGCTCGGCAAGCAAGCGCGCCACAAGCTCGTGCAGGCGCTGCGCTGGCCACAGGGCGCGTGGCGGTTCGACGACACCAGTCAGCCGGTCGAGGGGATGCAGCTGCGCATGCTCGAGGTCGTGATCGGCGGCCTCAAGGAGACCGCGGTCGAGGATCTCGGCCGCCTGTCGCGGCTCGACGGCATGTCCTTCGAGCTCACCGAGCGCGGCAAGCGGATCAAGCACGAGCTCAAGCGCGCGTTCGGCGAGAAGTGCGTCGCGCTGCTGGGGACGAGCGCGCCGATCCTGGAGCTCGAGCGCGCGTTCCCGGATCGCGCGCACGCGCGGCTCGCGATCGACGCGATGCTGATGTGCGACGCCGTGACGTCGGTCGCGGCGCCGGTCTCGGGCCTCGGGGCGCCGCTCGGCTCGCCGAAGATCATCACGCCGCGCACGAAGACCAAGCAGCCGGGCGCCGACCTGTTCGACATCCTGTTCGAGGACCTCGACCTCGAGGAGCCCGACGAGCCGGAGCTCGAGGGCGCCGCGCCGCTCGAGTTCGACGGCGAGGACTCGGGGGTGGTCTCGCTCGCCGAGGTCGAGACCGCGACGGTGCAGAACGAGCACGCCGTCGCGATGCGGCAGATGCTGATCGCCGAGCACCAGCGCCTGAAGGGCGCGGACCACTACGCGGTGCTGCTGATCGGCCGGAAGGCCGGCAACGACGAGATCGAGACGGCGTACCGCGTGAAGATCAGCACGCTCGAGCGCGGGATGGCCGTGATGACCGATCCGCGCGAGGTCGTGAAGCTCGACGAGCTGCGCGCGCTGTACGACGAGGCCCGCAACGTGCTGCACGACGATCGCCGGCGCGCCGCGTACGACCGCGAGCTCGCGGGCGGCGAGCTCGTGCAGGTGCCGCCGGCGATCGACACCGAGCTCGCGTTCCGCGTCGCCGAGGAGCTGATGGCGAAGCGCCAGTGGGCGCAGGCGATCGGTCACATCAAGACGGTGATCGTCCGCTCGCCGAACGAGGCCGACTACCACGCCGCGCTCGGGTGGTGCGAGTGGATGGGCGGCAACGAGTCGCAGGCGGCCGGCGACGCGGCGCGTGTCCACCTCAACGCGGCGCTCGCGATCAACCCGGACCACGCCGCGGCTCACGACTACAAGGGCCGGATCGACGCGAGGCTCAAGCAGGACGACGCCGAGGCGCTGTTCCACCTCGAGCGCGCGATCGACCTCGATCCCACGCGGGTCGAGGCGGCCGCCGCGATCGAGACGCTGCTCGTCTCGCGCGGCGAGCTCCGCCGGTGGGAGAAGATCCTCAAGCGCCTGCTGTTCCGGCTGCGCGGCAAGGGCACGCCCGCCGAGGCGAAGACCTGGGCGCGCCTGTCACGGCTGTACTTCGATCACCTCGACGATCCGCAGAACGGCTCCGCGGCGGCGGCCACCGCGCGCAAGATCGCGCCGAAGGACTCCGACGTCGCGGCGCTCGTCACCAAGCTCGAGCGCGTGCCGCAGGCCAGCGCCGAGCCGATCCGCGCGGGCTGGCGCGAGGCCCTCGCGGACCGCGACTCCGGCATCCTGCTCGTCAACAGCACCATCGCGAGCGGGCACGCGGACGCCGCGTTCCTCGCCGCGTCGACGATGGTCGCGCTCGGCACCGCGGATGCGTCGATGGCCGCGCTCTACGACAAGCTCCGCGTGAAGGGCGCGCGGCTGCCGCAGAAGCCGCTCGGGCGCGAGCAGTGGGCGCTCCTCCGGCACAAGGAGGACACCGTCGAGCTCGGCGGCCTGATGGAGCTCCTCGCCCCGGCGGTGCACCGGTTCGCGCCGATGACGCTCGCCGACAGCGAGCTCGACGACACCATGCGGCTCGGGGACGGCGACGTCCCGCCCGCGTTCGGCAAGCTGCGCGCGAAGCTCGCCGAGCTGCTCGGCGTTCCGCCGGCACCGGTGTACGCGCGCGTCGAGCTCGGGACGCAGATCCACGTGATCGCCGCCGATCCGCCGGTGCTGGTTGCCGGGGACGAGGCGCTGACGGCGCCGGAGCGCCCCGAGCTCGTGTTCCGCGTCGCCCGCGCGATGACGTTCCTCTGGCCGGGCCGGGCCGTCGGCGCATCGCGCCCGGGCCGCATCCTCCGCGCGGTCGTGATGGCGTGCTTCCGCGAGGCCTCGGGCTCGCTGGTCGGCGCCGACGACGAGCTCGCCCCGCAGGCGGCCGCGGCGCTCGCCGCGCTGACCGAGGCGGCGCGCGTGCAGGCCCGTGCCGCCGCGCTGCGTCTGCTGTCGCGCGGTGGTGGCCTGAACCTGTCCTTGTGGTCGAAGTCGCTGACGCGCACGGCCGATCGCGTCGGGATGCTGCTGTCGGGAGACATCCCGGCGTCGTTCACCGGCGCGACCGAGGCGGGCGAGCTCGACCGCGATCTCATGGAGTTCGCGTACAGCGCGGCGCACGTCAATCTGCGCACCCAGCTGGGTCTCAGGTGATCGCGCCGGCGCTGCTATAGTTCGCGCGTGGACAAGCCCGAGCACCTGCGCCCCGAGGCCGCGGCGACCACGCCCGGCCGCTGGCTCGCGGCGCGCCCGGCGGCGTGCGCGGCGGCGGCCCTGGGCCTCCTGTCCTTCATCATCGTCGCGGTCTCGCAGGGCGAGCTGTGGTCCACCCCGGACCCGCGGATCAGCGTGCCGTGCCTCGCGGTGACCGCGGTGGCCGCCGGCATCTCGCTCGCCCGGCGGGAGCCAAAGGGCTATCTCCTGTGGTGCATCGGGCTCGGCCTGGCCGCGGCGTCGGTCGTCCTCGGGTACTTCCTGATGCTCGCGATCGTCATCGCCGTGACGGCGGTCGTGCTGTTGATCCTCAACGCGGTGATGTAAAGAGGTAGCGATGACCGACCACGAGCTGATCTACGACTGGAACTCCGTCGAGAAGGTCGCGCCGCTGTCTCCCAAGCGCCGCATCCAGTTCCTCGACGAGACGCTGCGCGATGGCATCCAGTCGCCGAGCGTGGTCGATCCGTCGATCGACGACAAGCTGCGCCTCGTCGAGCTCGCGAACGACCTCGGCATCGACACGATGGACATCGGCCTCCCCGGCGCCGGCAAGCGCGCCGTCGAGGACGTCACGATCATCGCCGAGCACATCAAGCAGCAGCGCCTGAAGGTCAAGCCGAGCTGCGCCGCGCGCACGCACGTCAACGACGTGCAGGCGGTCATCGACATCTCGCAGAAGGTCGGGATCGAGATCGAGGTCCTCGCGTTCATCGGCTCGTCGCCGATCCGCCAGTACGCGGAGAACTGGGATCTGCCGAAGATGCTCGAGCTGACGGCGACGGCGATCGACCTCGCGCGCAAGTACAACCTGCCGGTCGGGTTCGTCACCGAGGACACCACGCGCAGCCGCCCCGAGATCCTCACGAAGATGTTCACGACCGCCGTCGAGCACGGCGCGTCGCGCCTCGTCGTGTGCGACACCGTCGGCCACGCCACGCCGGACGGCATCAAGAACCTCCTCAAGTTCACGCGCAACACGCTGGACGGCCTCGGCCGCCACGATGTCGGCATCGACTGGCACGGTCACAACGACCGCGGCTTCGGCGTCGTCAACTCGATCTTCGCGATCGAGTACGGCGCGGATCGGATCCACGGCACCGCGCTCGGCATCGGCGAGCGCGTCGGCAACGCGGCGCTCGATCAGATCCTGATGAACCTCAAGCTGCTCGGCGAGCTGCCCGACCACGACCTCACCAAGCTCGTGCTGTGGTGCAAGACCGCCTCGCAGGCGACGCGCGTGCCGATCCACCCGCAGTACCCGCTCGCCGGCAGCGACGCGTTCCGGACCGCCACCGGCGTCCACGCCGCCGCGATCATCAAGGCCGAGAAGAAGGGCGATGCCTGGCTCGCCGACCGCATCTACTCCGGCGTGCCCGCCGGCATGTTCGGCAAGGGGCAGGAGATCGAGATCGGCCACTACAGCGGCGAGTCCAACGTCGTCTACTGGCTGCGCAAGCGCGGCCACGAGCCGACTCCGGAGCTCGTCGCCGCCGTCCTCGGCGCCGCCAAGCGCGGCAACCGCGTCCTGTCCGACGACGAGATCAACGCCGTCATCAAAGCTCCCCGGTAGCCACGCGGCCGTCACACGCCCGTCACCTCGCGTGATCACCTCGTTCTCGAGAGGAGGTCACCATGTGGAAGTTCCTTCGCAAGCGGCGTGCCCTGCAGGCGTACCGCACGACGCTGTTCAAGCAGCTCCGTCGCACCTACGGCCGCAAGCTCTACTACTCG
>JAEUJX010000557.1 GCA_016794545.1 Myxococcales bacterium | reverse complement strand
CAACAACCCGCCGGAGCGCCTGGCGGTGCGCCGTGGCGAGGAGATGGAAGAGGCGCTCGAGGCGTTGATCCTGCGCGCGATGGCCAAGGATCCGGCGCATCGCCACGGCTCGGCGGCGGCCTTCCGTTACGAGCTGAACACCGTGATGGACATGCTCGACATGGGCCGGCGCAAGCGCGCGAGCGGGACGATCAAGCCCGACAGCCCGCGCGAGGCGACGGTGGTCGCGGCGTTCGATCGCTCGCGCGTGCCGCAGGCGATCCTCGCGATCGACGGGCGCATCCAGTTCTCGAACAAGGCGTTCAACCGCCTCATGGGGCGCGACGACGGGACCGAGGGGATGAACGTCTCGGAGACCACCCGCGCCGGCGTCGGGCCCGGGCTCATGCGCGCGATCCGCGCCGCGCACGTCGACGGCAAGCCGTGCGAGCGCCGGGCGAAGGTGTTTCGCGGCGACGACAAGCCCGCCCTCGAGCTCACGCTGTGGTTCTGCCCGCTGCCGCTGCCGGGCACCGAGATCCACCTCATGATCCGCGTCGCCGACGAGAAGCACCGTCGGGACAAGGACAGTGAAGGCTATTAGCTCACCAGGGACTGCCGGGGTTTCACCACGCAGGCGCGCTAACCGCCCGTAACCGCGCCGCTCCTGCGGTGGTCCGACCGTTGCTCTCTCCAGGGGGCATGACGCGACGCTTGCTCTGCCTGGTCCTGCCACTCGCCCTGGTGCTCGCGCCGGGATGCACGCTGATCGGCGCGGCGGCCGGCGGCGGGCTCGCGTCGCACGCGAACCACCAGGAGGAGCTGCGGCGGGCGCGGGCGGGGCAGCCGGCGGGCGACTCGTCGATCCTGCCCGGGGTCGCGACCGGGGCGGGCGTCGGCCTGATCGTCGATGCCGTGCTGATCTCGATGCTGATCAGCTCGACCGGATCGACCGAGCCGAACCACGACGATCCGTTCTGCTGCTTTGGATGGGAGAATGACTAGGGCGATCGCCGTCGTGCTCCTCGGGCTCGTCGCCGCCGCGCCCGGCTGCACCCTGGTGTTTGGCGCCGCCGGCGGCGGGCTCGCATCGCACCACAACCGCCAGGACGAGGCGGCGCGCGCGCGGCGCGGAGCGCCGGCGGTCTCGCCGTCCGTGATGCCGGCGGTGCTCGCGGGTGCGGGTGCGGGGATGATCGTCGACGCGCTGGTGATCGGCTTCCTGCTGCACGGCATGCGCGACGCCGAGCCGCTGTTCCTGGCGACTCCCGGGTTCGAGAACTGAGCGCGACCGCAATCCCGGTCATGCACGGGGGCCGGCGCGCGGGCATGCTCGGGGCATGTGGCCAGTGCGCCCCGATCGCCTGCGCGACGTCGTCGACGCCGTGGTGGAGGCTCTCGACGAGGGTCTCGACGGCAAGGCGCTCGCCGCGCGCGCGATGCTGAGCCCGTTCCACTTCCACCGCCTCGTGCGCCTCGGCATCGGCGAGGCCCCGGCCGCGTTCCGGCGGCGGCTGCTGCTCGAGCGTGCGGCGTGGCGGCTCGGTCACGGCGCGAGCGTGACCGACGCCGCGCTCGAGGCAGGCTACGACGCGGTCGAGGCGTTCTCGCGCGCGTTCGCGCGGGCGCACGGCGTGCCGCCGAGTCAGTTCCGCTCCGATCTCGACTTCCGGCTCGCGGCGCCCAACCACATCCACTTCCACCCGCCGGGCGGCCTCGTCCTCCCGGCCCAGACCAGGACGGCCTCCATGGACCTCTCCGATCGACTCGTCGAGCACGACCACTGGCACACCGTGCGGCTGCTCGAGCAGGCCGCCACGCTCCCCGACGAGGCGCTCGACCGCGCGGTGCGGCCCGGCTTCGTCATCCACGACTTCGAAGGGCCCGAGCCCGACGTCCGCACGATGCTCGATCGCACCGTGTTCACCAAGGAGGTGTGGACCGCGGCGATCGGCGGGCGCGAGTTCCCGGTGGAGCGCGAGAAGACGATCGCGGCGATCCAGACCCGGCTCGCGGCGGTGCAGCCGCAGTTCGTCGCGCTGGTCCGGCGGATCCGTGACCGGAACGAGTGGGACGACGCATTCGTCGACGCGCTGTGCTCGCCGCCGGTGAGCTTCACGTTCGGCAGCGTGATCGCGCACATCCTCGATGTCTCGGTCATCCGCCGTCACGCGGTGGTCGGCGCGTTGCGCGAGCTCGGTGTCGCCGAGGTCGAGCGCCGCGATCCGATCGAGTGGGAACGCGCGATCACGCGCTGATCACGCGGCGGTCATGTCGCCCTCACGAGCAACAGGCGCATTCGTGGAGGCATGTCACACGTCAAGATCCTCCTCTCATCCCTGTTCACCCTCTCCCTGACCTCCTCGCTGCTCGCCGCCTGCGGCGACGATGGAGCGAGCCTGAGCCCGGACGCCGGCCCGGATCCGATGCCGATGCCGGATGCGCCGGTGCAGCCGGTCGACAAGTGCACGACGCAGCCGACCGCGCTCGATCCGCAGCTCGCGTGGTACGGGACGAACCGCGCTGATCTGATCCGGTGGCTCGACGCGGCCGGGTGCAAGTCGGAGGGCTACGACCCGGCGAAGAAGCCGGTCGCCACGTTCGACTGGGACAACACGGTCAGCAAGAACGACTTCGGCGACGCGATCACGTTCCACTTCATCAAGAACGGCCTGGTCAAGCAGCCGACGAGCTGGGCGGCGACCAGCCCATACCTGACCGCCGCCGCGCTGACGGCGCTCGACACGGCGTGCGGCGTGCCCACCGGCACCGGCAACGTGCCGACGACCACCAACACGGTGTGCGCCGACGAGATGCTCAGCATCTACGTCAACAGCGTGACGAAGGCGGGCCAGCCCGCGTTCGGCGGGCACAACGCGCGGTGGATCGAGCCGTCGTATGCGTGGACCGCGCAGCTGCTCGCGGGCTACACGCACGCGCAGATCCAGCAGTACATGCTCGACGCGGTCACGCCGCAGCTCGCCGCCGCCGAGGGCACGACGCAGACGATCGGGACCACCACGGGCCTCAATGCGTGGCTGCGGATCTATCCGCAGACCAAGGACCTGATCGCGGCCGTGAAGAGCCGCGGCTACGACGTCTGGATCATCACCGCGTCGCCGCAGGACGCGATCGCGGCGGTGAGCAGCATGGCGGGCGTCGCGCCCGATCACGTGATCGGCATCCGCTCGAAGACCGACTCGGCCGGCAGGCTGACCCACAAGTTCGAGGGCTGCGGCCCGGTCGCCGATGACCAGCAACAGCTGATCTCCTACATCCAGGGCAAGCGGTGCTGGATCAACAAGGTGATCTACGGCGACACCACCGCGAACGCGATGCGCAAGCGGCCCGATGGCCAGCGCCAGGTCTTCGCGGCCGGCGACTCCGACACCGACATCGAGTTCCTGAAGGACGCGACCTACAAGCTGGTGATCAACCGCGGCAAGAAGGAGCTCATGTGCATCGCCTACGACAACGAGGGCGACAGCTGGCGGATCAACCCGATGTTCATCGGGCCGCGCGCGGCGGCGACGAGCCCGTACGCGTGCCCGACCGCGGCCTGCAAGGACGAGAACCTGAGCAACACGCCGTGTCGGGACCAGGGCGGCAATGTGATCCCGCCGCAGAACGACACCGTCCACCCGTAGAAACCTGGAACCGGGGGCGGGAGCGGGTGTCTCTCGTACGTGGTCCGCCGCCACGTGCTCCACGCGCTCGCCGCCGGCATCGAGGCCGCCGACGAGGACGTCGCCCGCAAGGCGCTGGCGCGGATCGACTGGATCCTGCGGGGCCGGGCGCGCCGGGTGCTCGAGGCCGCGCTGCTCGAGGCCGTACTGAAGACCGGCGTCTCCGACTACGCGCAGCCCGCGTCGGTGCGCCACGTGCTGCGCGCGGCCGCGCTGCTCGTGCGGGGCGAGACGGCGGTCGAGCTCGCCGACGCGACGCGGGTCGCCGCCGCGCACGAGGCGTTCGAGCCACGGCCGCCGCTGCGCTGGCCGGTCGCGACCGTGGTCGCCGGCGCGGTGGCGCTCGCGACCGCGACGACGGTGGCCGCCGCCACGGCGTTCGTGGTCGCCGGCCCGCCGTCGGCGGCGTACGAGCGGCCCGCGGCGCCGGCGCCGGTCGGCGTGTTCCGCGATGGCGGCGCGCCGAAGCGGGACGCGGCCCTCGAGCAGACGCTCGGCGTCCAGCTCCCGGCGCTGGTGTCGACCGCGGCCGCGGTCGCGCACGACGGCGCGCCCGACGAGCGGCGGCGGGCGGCGCTGCTCGCGCAGCTGCGCGCCGATCCGGCGATGGCGATGCACGGCCCCGCGATCGCGGGCGCGTGGCAGAACGCGCTCGACGCGCTGGAGGCGTGGTTGCCGATCGCGCCGCCGAACCCGGCGTGGCGCGAGGTCTCCGCCGACCTGCGCGCGCGGCTCGATCTGCTCTCCGACGCGCTCGCGCAGCAGGAGCTCGGCTACTACGTCGATCCGGAGATGCTCGGCGATCATCCGCGCCGCCGCAGCGGCATCCACGCGTACCGGATCGAGACCATCGGCTTCGTCCGCGCGAACGACCGGAAGGTCCGCGTGCTCGACGTGCGGCGCCTCGGGGCAGCGCCGGACCGTGGCGGCGCGATGCTCGGCCTGACGTCGGAGGAGCTCGAGACGCCGGTGGTGCTGCTCGATGCGATCGACCGCAAGGTCCAGGACCAGCTGATGCCGATCCTGGGCGGCGCGCCGTTGTCGCTCGGCGACGATCCGTGGGCCTTGCGGCGCGGGCGGGCACTGTCGCTGGCGGCGGGCGGCGCGATCCGGCGCGAGCTGCTCGCCGCGCTCTACACCGACGCGCAGTCCGCGGAGAAGGCGATGACCCGGGCGCGCCAGCTCGTCGCGACGTCGGTGCGGCACCACGAGGCGCAGCACCACATCGACAAGGGCGGCGCGCTGGCGCACCCGCTGCCGCTCGCGCGGATCCTCGCGGAGCGCAAGAACGAGCCGTTCGCGGTGCGCGCGCGCTACGAGCTGTCGGCGTACCTGTCGCAGATCGCGAGCGACACCTGGCTGCCGCAGCTCACGCTGTGGTCGCTCGCGAAGCACGCGTTCCGTCGCGGGGGACCGCGGAGCGAGGAGCAGTTTGTCGCGGTCGTCGCCGTCGAGGCGATGGCGCGCCAGCTCGGCATCACCTCGCCGGGACCGGTCGTGCACGGCGGCGAGATCGATCGCGACCGGCTCGCGGCTCTGCTCGCCCCGATGGTCGAGCGCACCACCGTCGAGCTGCGGTCCGCGGCCGCGGCGGCCTGGGGCGAGCTGTTCGAGGAGCCGCTCGCGCGCCTCTACGACTGACGGGTCTGGCCGTCGACGTAGATCCACCGCCCGTCGACCTTCTCGAACCGCGAGCGTTCGCGCATCGTGAACGGCTTTCCGGCGGTGACGCCGCGGGCGATGAACTCGACGACGCCGGTGGCGTCGTCCTCGCCGCCGGCGTGCGTCTGCACGATCTCGAGCCCCATCCACAGCGTGTCCCTCGACCACCGCCCGGCGGCGGCGCGATCGAGCGGGGCGCGCTGGGTGCCGGCGAGGTAGTCGAGCTCGCCGCGCACGTACGCGGTGTAGCGGGACCGCATCAGCGCGAGCGCGGTCGGGGCCGGCACGCCCGCGTGCAGCATGCCGCAGCACGCGTCGTCGATCTCTCCCGACCCGCACGGGCAGCGCTTGCTCACCCGCCGAGCGTAGTAAGATCGGCGCGTGAGTGGCAAGCGGCTGTCGCCGAGCGACGCGATGTTCCTCTACGGCGAGTCGCGCGAGATGATGATGCACGTGGCCGGCATGATGCCGTTCACGCCGGCACCCGACACCAAGCCGGATCACCTCCGCGACCTGATGGACGAGGTGCGCGAGGCCGCGGTGCACCCGCCGTGGAACCTGCGCCTCAGGTCTCCCGACCTCCTCAAGAACCCGCTGCAGTCGTGGGTCGAGGAGGAGAACATCGACCGCGAGTACCACGTGCGACGCTCCGCGCTGCCGAGCCCCGGCGACGAGCGCGAGCTCGGCATCCTCGTCTCGCGGCTGCACGGGTACCCGGTCGACTTCCATCGCCCACCCTGGGAGGCGCACCTGATCGAGGGCCTCGAGGGCGGCCGGTTCGCGCTCTACGTGAAGGTCCACCACGCGCTCGTCGATGGCTTCTCGGCGATGCGGATCCTGTCGAGCACGCTGTCGCGCGATCCCGACGACCGAAACCATCCGCTGTTCTTCAGCGCCCCGCCGAAGCGGCGCCCTCCGCAGGAGGAGCCGAAGGCGAAGGACAAGGAGAGAGACAAGGGCAAGGACAGCAAGGACAAGGACAGCAAGGACAAGGAGAGAGACAAGGACAGCAAGGACAAGGAGACCGAAGGCGTCCTGTTCCCCGAGCTGCTCGCCGCGGTGCGCGCGCAGTACGGCAGCGTGAAGACCGTCGCCGGCGCGCTGATGAACGTCGTGCGCTCGAGCCGGGCGAAGGATCACGAGCTGGTCTCGCCGCTCGAGGCGCCGCGGTGCATCCTGAACGCGCGGATCGCCAAGAGCCGCCGGTTCGCGACCGCGAAGCTCGCCACCGCGCGCATCAAGGCCGCCGCGAAGGCCGCCGGTGGCACGATGAACGACGTGATCCTCGCGCTCTCCGCCGGGAGCCTGCGCCGCTACCTCATCGAGCAGAACGCGCTGCCGTCCGCACCGCTGGTCGCGATGCTCCCCGTGTCGGTGCGCGCCAAGGGCGACGAGGGCGGCGGCAACGCGGTCGGCGCCATCCTCGCGTCGCTCGCGACCGACGTCGCCGATCCCGCGAAGCGGATCCAGACCATCGTCGCCTCGACGATGCACGCGAAGCAGCAGCTGCAGGGGATGTCGAAGGCCGCGATCCTGTCGTACAGCGCGCTCCTGTGCGCGCCCTCGATGGCGCAGATGATCCCGTGGACGGCCGGCCACGTGCGTCCCACCTTCAACGTCGTCATCTCGAACGTCCCCGGTCCCGACGACGCGCGCTACTTCCGCGGCGCGCGCCTCGAGGCCGCCTATCCGATGTCCATCCCGGTGCACGGGCAGGCGCTCAACATCACCTGCAACAGCTACGCGGGCAGCGTGTGCTTCGGCTTCACCGGCTGCCGCGACACGGTCCCGCACCTCCAGCGCATCGCGGTGTTCTGTGCCGAGGCGATGGACGAGCTCGAAGCCGCGCTCACGTAGCAGGGCGCGCCAGCCAGACATGCCCTCGGGCCACGTCGCTCAACCCAGCCACTATTGCCCAAATCAAACGCGAGTGAAGCTCTAGGCACCGGGCCGAGCTTGAGACACTGCGAGCGGACGTAGACCAACGATCTTCGACGCTGCACGCTCATCCGTTGGACCGCGCCCGATCTCCCAAGTCGGTTCGATCAGGCAGCGAAGAGATCTGGAGATGGCCTCATGATCACGCACATCCACGGTATCGCTCGTTCGCGAGTCCGCCGGGTGGACGTGTTCATGAGACTAGCGAGGTTGACAGCTGCCGGTCGTCAGGGCGGCCGCCAATTTCTCCATGATCTCTGGGTTGGGTTCGTAGCCCCCCCTGGGCTGGGGACAGTCCAAATCGATGCAAACGCCCCATAGCGCGTCGGCGCCGGCCTGCAGATCGTGCCACTTGGTTCGGTCGTGCTCGACAAGTGCCGGGTCCTTGTCGGTCCGATGCTCACGCACCATCTCGGCGTGAGACCGTAAGCGGATTGCGTGACCCTTACATCGCTCGCGGATGAGATTGGCTTCTGCCACTCGTTCGCTTTGCCCGCGACGTTGCTCGGTGATCAGCAAAGCAAGACCTGCGAGCCCTACGACGACAAGTGCACCGGAGACCCAGCAGCGTCGAAGCCAGGCGAGACTTGCCAGCGCACCTGTGCACAGCACAATTCCGACGATGGTGGTGGTGGTCACGGTTTCAGCTGATGCAGCGAGAGGTTCTGAACGAGCTCGACGATCCGACTCACGTTTGCGTTTTCCTTCGACTCGACGCGGCGTGCCTTGGAGGGCTTGCCTGCGGTTAGGTCCCTCATCGCGCCAATTCCTTCCGGGATTCGCGCCGGTCCCACGGGGTTCTCGAAGTCGATCGCGACCTGCTGGTTCGACGGCCAGTTCACATCTCGAATGTAGCCGTCCGCGGTGACGACGATAACGCCGTCGACCGAGATCGGGCGCTGCCTCGGATCGCCGACGACGTGGATGATCTTGTTCACGCGGAGATCACCGACGCGGCCCATCTCGGCGATCCGCTCGCGAACCTTTGGCCCGACGTCCGCAAGGCGCATTCCGTGGCTGTCGATCAGCTGTCCCGATCCATCGACAAAGATCTCCAGCATCCCTGATTCGGGCTTCGCATGACCACCGGGCTGGCCGAGCTCGAGTTTCTTGTCCAGGACGGCCGGATCGACGTTGGCTCCTGTCGGATCCTGTTTCGGTTCCGACGGTGCAGGCTGCGCGTCCTTCGTCGCGAGCGCGCCCTTGCTGCCATTCCGTTCCGCCATATCCCAAGGGCCCATCTTGCCGTTGGTCATCTGTGCGAGGAAGTTTGTCCATCCCACGACCGCTCGATCGATCAAGGGGGTTTGGATCGCGTCGACATCGGCACCGATCAGCGTCTGAGCCGCCTGGTGGGCTTCTTCGAGATCGCTGTCGGACAGCTGTGCGAGTCGGTCATGCAGCGAGGACCACTGCTTCGCGAACTTCGCAGATGCCCCGTCCGCGGACTTCGTCAGTGCGCGCCAATACGCATCCTTGAGATCCTGGACGTTTCCCAGTTTCCAGTCGGAACCCTCGACCGAGAATGCCGAACGGACCGTCTGCTTGACGATGTTCTCGACGAACTTCTGTTTTCCCACCGAGTTCTTTCCGGGATCGGACGTCGCAGGCGCGTTCTTTCCTCCACCGCCAAAAAGCGCCGCGCCGGCCCACGCCCCGATGGCCGCGCTCATACCGTAGATCGACGTGCTTGCGGCGAACGCGAGGAGCTGACCAAGCCAGCCGCGGTCGGCGTCCTTTGGCGCCTCCGCGGGCTCGATTAGCCTCATCGCCGCCTCGATAGACCGATTGATGTTTTGGAAGATCGTCTGTTGGATCCCGCCAATGCCCTGAATGAGTCCCTCGCGGTGAGTCCCACGATCGACGGCTTCGGCCACGGGGCCGACGGGAATCAGGTCGAGGGAGTCGACCATGCCATCAACGACGCCCCCATCGGACTTCGCGACCTTCTGCGTGGACCGCGCCTCTTGATTCGCCTTGCGCCGAGCTTCGACATCGGGATTTCGCTCGCGTCCCGTACCGCCACCCTCGGGCGAGGGGTCATCCGCGACCGCCGTGGCCGAGGAGTCACGATCGACGGCCGCCAGCACAGCGGTCACGAACTTGTTTCCGAATCGCTGGTGCAACTGCCTGATCAGGTTCTCTCGAAGTCCAGGCTGCTCGCGCAGGATCGCGGCATATGCCTCCGGATCGCTATTGCCGCGTTGGAGCATCGCCATCGCCGTTTGGCCGGCTCGCGATGCTGGGCTCTCGCTCTTGGGCGGGGCCTTCGCTTCCTCTCCGGCGACAACTTCGTCGCTCTCGTCGAAGTTCACGACCGGCATCGGTCCTCCGATGCTACGCCACGGCGACCGCCTCTGGCGTGCGCAACATCTTGCCTCGTCGAAGTGTAGCGAAATGATGCAGGCGGTGGCCGGCAGGTTGTTGTCATGACTTGCTGCTATCGACCAGACTGCGCCGCGGTTGCGTCGCAGTGCAACTGCGCGAACCGCCGTGGGTTTCGCGCTAGCACGTCAGTGCTAAGTCGCTGGCAGCACGAGCGCGCGCAGCGCGGCCCGCGCGGCATGCCGGCGCCGGGGCGCCTTCACGCCGACGGCGAGCTCCTCGTACAGCGCCTGCCGGTCGGCGATCCGGTCGCGCGCTGCGAGCCGCACGGCATCGATCTCCGGCACCAGCGTGCGCAGCACGATCTCGAGCGTCAGCGCATGCAGGTCCGCGTCCGGCTTCGCGAGTGGCAGCGCCGCCGCGAGCGCGTTCGCCGCCCGCTTCGCGTCGCGCGGCGTCTCGATCAGCGCGAGCGCCAGGCCGCCGTCGGGATCGAACAGCTCGAGCGCGCCGTCGCAATCGCGCCCGGTGCGCTTCCCGATCCGCTCGAGGCCGCCGGCCATCACCCGCGCCAGCAGCAGCCGGTCGGCTGCGGGCAGCGCGAGCTCCACCTGGACGAGCCGCTCGAATGCGGTCGTGTCCACACCCGCCGCCGCCTCGCGGAGCGCCGTCGTCCGGCGGTCGATCGCGATCACGATCGACGCGTACGGGATCGCCGCGTACATCCGCAGCGCCGTCAGCACGCCGCCGAGCTCCGCCGCCGGCAGCCGGTCCAGGTGATCGATCACGATCACCAGCCGCTTGCCCATCTGCTCGAGGTTCAGCGCGATCTCCTCGCGCAGCGACTCGGCCGAACGCTCGAGTGCTCCAGCGACATCGACCTTCACGCCGGCGAGCCGCGCGATGCTCGACACGATGCTGCCGTAGCTCGTCAGCTTGTCGCGCACCTTGTCGGTGGTCTCCACCACGCCGAGCGCCTCGAACAGCTTGCCGAGCTCCGCGGCCAGCGTCGCCGTCACCTCCGCTGCAGTGGTGTTCGCGCCCGCATCGAACGCGAGCAGGGCGAACCCGGCCTGCGAGCCGAGCTCCGCGGTCATGATCCGCAGCACGCTCGACTTGCCCGCGCCGCCGTCCCCGGTCAACGCCACCAGCCGCGGTGCCGTCACCGGCCCCGCGATCGCGAGCTCGCCGAGCCGGCGCGCGACGGCGACGCGCTCAAACAGATCCTCCGCGGGTCCCGAGATCGGTACGTCCGCGAGGAGCTCGACGTTGGGATCGATCGGCTTGGTCACGCGTTCGGACGTTCACTGAATCGAGATGGTCAGGTTCGGCTGGAACGGCGGAGACGCTTCCGTTGGCGTGACGTTCGGAGTTGCTCCGCTTGGCGTGTACACCTGGAAGAAGCCCATGCTGCCTCCTCCACCTCCACCGGTGGAATTCGAGCCGAGCGCTTGTCCGCCGTTCGTGGGCGTCGCCGTCGCGGCGCCGCCGTTGCCCCCGCTGCCTCCGCCCGAGGTCCCGGTCGGTCCGACGGCTGGCGACAGCGATGCGCTGCCGTTCATTCCCGCCGTTCCGCGCAGATCGTCGTTTGGTTTCCCCGAGCCGCCGGAGCCGCCGTTGGCGTAGAACTTACCCGTCGCCGTAACGTTGTGCCCCTGCAGAACAACGTACCCACCGGCTCCTCCACCACTACCGCCCACGGGCGTTTCGAGGCCGCGACCGCCACCTCCGCCGCTGGCGACGATGGTGCCGGTGACGGTGACCGTGCCGTGGCACGCGATCAGCATCGCGGCACCGCCGCCCCCACCACGAGCAGTGGCGTCACCCGCAACAAGAACGCTACCGAGCGCGGGATCGGGACGCGCTGGTCCTCGATTGCCGGAGCCGCCGGCTCCGCTTGCATTCCCACCGTGCCCGCCAGCAGTGCGGAACCCAGCGCCACCGCCACCATCAACGCCCAGAGCGCCGCCAACGACCGTTGTTCCGCCGCCCGGCCCATTGATGGTCTGGGCGGCACTTACGTCAAGTGTGCCTGCTACCGAAACGTTGCGGTCAGCGACGAGCGCTATCGCCCTGCTGCCTGTCACCTTCATCGTGGCGCCGGAAGCGATCGAGATCCTGCCGACATGGATCACGCAAATCTCGGGCGGAGAACCCTGTGCGATGACACCGCCACTGCACGTCGCAACGTTGTCGGTCGAGAGCGAAAGGTTCACTGTCACGTCGAGCGACGGCGTCGTAGCGAGGTTGCCGCAAGCCAGGGGCGCGAACTTCGGGACGATCGTTGATGCCGTGAGACAGACACCAGCAGGCACGTCACAGAGGGCGCTCGCGCACTGCGCGTCCGCCGTGCAGGGAACGCATTCGCCCGCACTGCTGCATACCTCGGCGCCGCACTGCGCGTTCGTCGAGCACTCGAGGCACATGTGCGTGGTTGTGTTGCATGCGCCACTCGCGCACTGCGAGTTGTTGTTGCAGTTGACGCACGTGTGCGTGGTCGTATCGCACGCGCCGGTGAGGCAGTCGGCATTACCGACGCACTGAACGCACGCCTGCGCTGGGATGTTGCAGACGCCAGTCGCGCAGTGGGTGTTGTCCAAGCAGTCGACGCACGTTTGCTTCGAGGTGTCGCAGGCCCCGGCAGGACACTGCGAGTTGTCCAGGCACTCGACGCACATCTGCTTCGTGGTGTCGCAGGCCCCGGATGTGCAGTCAGTGTTTTCGAGGCACTCGACGCAACGCTGATTGGTGGTATCGCATACGCCGGTCATGCAGTGCGAGTTCTCGAAACACTCGACGCATGTGTGAGTAGCGAGGTCGCAAGCCCCGGACGCGCAATGCGCTGGCGCATCGCACTCGACGCAAACGTGATCGGCGGTGCAGTGTCCGGTGGGCGCTGCGCAATCCGAGTCCGCCTGGCACGCAGCATCGACGCAGAGGTTGTTCGTGCAGGTCTTCCCGTCTGCACATCCGGTTCCGAGCGGCAGCCCGTGATCGTCGCAGTCCGCCTGCGTCGTGCAGCAGGCATTCGGATTGTGCTTCGTACAACCGGGAAGGAACGCCAAACATCCGAGGAAACATGCGATCGCGCAGCGTGACATCATGTGCACCAAC
>JAEUJX010000546.1 GCA_016794545.1 Myxococcales bacterium | reverse complement strand
CCGTTCCTGGTCTCCGCCGCCGGCAAGCGCGGCCTCTACATCGCGAAGATGTACGTCGACTCGAAGGACTCGCTCGACGGCGGCCGCGCGATCTGGGCGATCCCGAAGCAGCTGGCGCGGTTCGACCTTCGCAACGGCGCCGCGACCGTGGACACCGAGGACGGTGCGCACCTCGAGCTCGCGCTCCACGAGCGCGGGCCGGCGATCTCGCTGAAGGCGGGCGCCGGCACCTTGCAGCCTCGGGACGGCGGCATCGTGCGGTTCCGCGGTACCGGGACCGCGAAGACCGCGTCGGGCGGCCTGACGGTCACGGCCTCGCGGGGGATGGAGTCATGGCTCGCGTGGCCGGGGGCCCGCCGCCTGCCGGGCCTCGGCGCGGCGCTGACGCGGTTCCAGATCTCGATGCTGCCTCCGGGGTAGGCTCCGGGTGTGAAGCCGGTCGTCACCGCCGAGGAGATGCGCGCGCTCGATCGCGCGACGATGGAGGAGGTCGGGATCCCCGGGCTGACGCTCATGGAGACCGCGGGGCGTGGCGTGACCGCCGCGGTGCTGCGCGCGCGATCGCGCCATGGCCACGTGGCCGTCGTGTGCGGGCCCGGCAACAACGGCGGCGACGGCTTCGTGGTCGCGCGCGTCCTGCGCGATCACGGCGTCGATGCGATCGCGTACCTCGCGGCGCCTCGCGACGCCGTCAAAGGCGATGCGCGCGCGCACCTCGAGATCCTCGAGAAGGCGGGCGGCCTCGTGCGGATGATCGCGACGCCCGCGCAGCTCGACGAGGTCGCGCTCGCGATCGCCGGCGCCGAGGTCTGCGTCGATGCCCTGTTCGGCATCGGGGCCGTGCGGCCGATCGAGGGCCACCTGGCGGAGGTCGTCGGCACGATCAACCGCGCGCGGATCGTGATCGCGGTCGACGTGCCGAGCGGCATCGACAGCGACACCGGGCGCGCGATGGGGCCGGCGGTGAACGCGCACCGCACGGTGACGATGGGCGCGCTCAAGGTCGGGCTCGCGAGCGCGCCCGGCTTCGCCGCGTGCGGCGAGGTCGAGGTCTGTGACATCGGCATCCCCGCCGGCGTGATCGCCACCGCCGGCGTGAAGGCCGGGCTCGTCGAGGAGCGCGACGTGCGCGCGTGGTTGCCGCGGCCGGCGCCGCTCGATCACAAGGGCACGCGGGGGCACGCGGTGATCGTCGGCGGCAGTCCCGGCATGCGCGGCGCGGGGCGGCTCGCGGCGGTGGCGGCGCTCCGCGCGGGTGCCGGGCTATCGACGCTCGCGGCGGAAGGGGGGGCGGATCTGACCGCGGTCGACTCGGTGATGACGAAGGCGATCGACGTGTCGGTCGCCGAGCTCCTCCGCGGGATGTCCGCGGCGGTGATCGGCTGCGGGCTCGGGCAGGGCGCACGTGCGCGCGCGTGGGTGGGCGAGGTGCTAGCGGCCGGTGTGCCGGCGGTGCTCGATGCCGACGCGCTCAACCTGCTCGCCGAGGACCCCACGCGGCTCGCCGGCGCCGCCGGCCCGATCGTGATCACGCCGCACCCGGGTGAGGCGGCGCGGCTGCTCGGCCCGACGTGCACGGCCGCCGAGGTCGAGGCGGATCGGCTCGCCGCGGCGCGCGCGCTCGCGGCGAAGACGCGCGCGATCGTGGTGCTGAAGGGCGCGCGGACGATCGTGTGCGACGGCACGCTCGCCGACGACTTCTGCGCGATCAACCCGACGGGCGGCCCTGCGCTCGCGAGCGGCGGCAGCGGCGATGTCCTCGCGGGCGTCATCGGCGGCCTGCTCGCGCAGGGCGTCGCGGCGGCCGATGCGGCCCGCGCCGGCGTGTACGTCCACGGCCTCGCCGGCGAGCGGCTCGGCGCGGTGCACGGGCGCGGCGCCGTGTCCGCGGATCTCGGCGCCGCGATCGCGAGCGTGATCGCGCAGCTGGCGCGCGCGTGAGCGTTCGCGCTGGACAACCGACGCGCGCTGCGTAGAGTGAGACTCGACGCGGCCTCCCGCGTCGTCCTATGAACTGAGCGCGAACCAACCCGCCGTCGATGCGCGCTCCTCCCGGAGCGCGCTCCGCGCTTGGTTCGTGCTGGGTTGCCCGGCGCACGCCGCCATCGGTGCGTGCATTGGGGGCGTCGGCACGGCCGCGCGGTCCTTTCCTGTCGATGTGAACCATCGAGGAGGGCTCCATGCCTACGCTCAAAGAACTGCTCTAGATCCCGCTCGTCACGATCGGACCTTCGAACGACAACGCCCCGCCCACCGACGTGCGACTCCCTCCGGAGCCGTCCGTCCGGATCCGTGATGCGAACGTTCGTGTCCGTCCGCCCCGGCCGCCGCGCGCCGCTCCGATCCAGCACAGCGCGCTCCGGCCACGCCGTCGAAGCTAGCCACGTCGAAGCCGGGCTCACTCCCGTGGAGGCGCGGTGATGTCGGATGACTGTCTACCGCTCGTCCGCGGGAGTGATCTCGCGTCTGGCTTGAGACGCGCCTTGTGTCTCCACGCCCTCGCGAAGAAAAACCGCCTGTCGATCCAATGGGATCCGCGTGGCACGACGGCTGCTTTTGGTCGGGGCATGCCGCGTTCGAAGAACACCTGCTCGACGTCCAGCGTTCCGTCCGCCTCCCGTATGGTGCGTGGCACCGCCGCCCCCGTGGGTCGAACGCTGCGGGTGGTGCCGGCAAAGGAAGCCGGTGCGCTCGCGAGCCCGGCCAGCTCTCCGCACGCGGCCTTCGAGCTGGCGGTGATCCCGCACCAGGGCGAGCTGTTCGGCGTCGCCATGCGGATCTGCCGCGACCCGGACACGGCGAAAGACCTCGTCCAGGAGACCCTGCTCCGCGCGATGGTCGCGTGGGACTCGTTCCAGCCCGGCTCGAACCTCCGCGCGTGGCTGTTCCGCATCCTCACCAACGCGTTCATCAACGGCTATCGCAAGCGCCGCCGTCACCAGCGGTTCGCGACCGAGCGCCCGGGCGACGCGCTGTGCGCGCTCTACGGCAAGGACCAGGACCGCACGGATGACCTCGAGGAGGAGATCGTCGAGGACGAGCTGTGCGACGAGGTCAAGACCGCGCTCGATCGCCTCGGCCCGGAGTACCGCGACGTCGTCGAGCGCGCGGACCTCAAGGGCGAGAAGTACAAGGACATCGCCGACGCGCTGCACGTGCCGATCGGCACGGTGATGTCGCGCCTGTTCCGCGCGCGCCGCGTCCTCGAGAGCGAGCTCGCCGGCTTCGCCGCGAAGGACTACGGCATCAAGCGCGCGGCCTGACAGCTTCGGATTCCACCTCGCTGTTGCCTGTTCTGTGTTCCGTGTTCGCTGGCACCCGAATGGTGACCGGCGAGCGCGGCGTTTACACCCCCGATGGTGACCGGCGAACGCCGCGCTTCGAGCGTCAGCGTTCGTGCGCCAGCATCGGGTTCAGTGCGCTCCGTGGCGCTCATACGTCGGCTTCGTCGGGCAGTGCCGCTGCGGTGCAAGCGGGCCAGCGAACACAGAATACCGAGCAGGCAACAGCGAAGTCGAATGGCTTCAGTATTCGGTCTCGCGACTGCCCGCCCAGACGACCGCGTCCCCGGCGGGCATGTGCTCGTTCGCGAGGTCGCCGCGCGCGTCGGTGTAGCTGGCCCACACGAGCCCGTCGGACGTGTGCACGAAGTACGGCTCCTGGCGCACCGGCGCGTCGTCGGCGCTGGCATCCACGACGTAGAACAGCCGCCACTCGTCGCGCGGCGGCAGCGGCGTGCCCGGAGCCTTCGCCGCCGCGCGCACGCCGGGATCGGGATCCGTCTCGGCGAGCCTCAGCGCCGCCTGCGCCTTCGCGCCACCGACGCGCCCGAGCGCGCGGGCGGCCGCGGCGCGGACCTTCACGCTCGTGTCGTCACGCACCAGCTGGCCGAGGACCTTGGTGGCCTCGTCGTCACCGGTCAGCGATCCGAACGCGTGCGCGACGTTGATGCGCACGAGGCGCGACTTGTGGAAGGCCAGCGCGGCGAGCTGTGCGCGGCCTCCGGTCCCGAGCAGCGCGCCGCGGTCGGAGGCGGGCAGGGCCCCGAGGAGGCGCGCGAGGGCGCCGGTGCCGTCGATCGCGCCGGCCCAGCCGCCGTGCTTGCCGAGGTAGAGGAACCGCTGCGCGAGACCGGCCACGGCCTTGTCCTTCGGGTTCGCGGCCGCGATCTCGCCGAGCGCCCAGGCGGCATCGCCGACGAACCGGTCGTCCTTGCTCGACAGACCGGCGCCGAGCACGTCGATCGAGGCCGTGTCGCGCAGCTCGCCGAGCGCCCACGCCGCGGCGCGGCGCCGATCGGCGGCGGCCTGCTCGACGAGCCCGCGCAGGAACGCCACGTCGCCCGGATCCCTGGCGGCGGCAAGACCGCTGATCGCGGCGAGGCTGACCTTGATGCTCGAGTCGAGCGCGAGCTGCCGCAGGAGCTTGCGTGCGTTCGCGTCGGGCCGACCGCGCAGCGTCGCGCCGAGCGCGCGCACGACCTCGTGGCGGGTGGGGCCGCGATCGCTCTGCGCCTGGGCGGTGAGCGCGGCGATCGCACCCGGATCGCCGATGTAGCCGAGCGCCGTCGCGGCGCTCCGGTGGAGGTCGACAGGGCCCTCGCGCAGGACGTCGAGCAGCGCCTTCGTCGCCTCGGGCCGCCCGATCTCGCCGAGCGCGTCGATCGCCGCGGCGCGCAGACGCGTCGGGTTCCCGGGACCGGCGAGCGAGGTCAGCTTGGCGGCCGCGCCGCTGATCTTCAGGATGCCGAGGTACTCGGCCGCGAGCACGCGGACCTCGAGGTCCTCGTCGGCGAGGTGCTCGATCAGCACGTCGCCGGCGCGCGCATCGCTGCCGATCAGGGGGCGCAGCGCCTCCATCGCGGCGAGGCGGATCGCCGCGTCCTTGCTCGACAGCGCGCCGAGCACCGGGACGAGCGCGGCCGGATCGCCGGTCGCGCCGAGGGCCTTCAGCACGAGCGGCATCGCGACGCGCCCGCGATCGAGCTCCGCGGCCAGCGTCGCGGTGGCGCGCGGATCGCCGACCTCGGAGAGCAGCGCGACCGCCGTCGCCGGGTCGCCCGCGATCCGGCCCTGGAGGTGCGCGACCAGCGCGGGCACGCTGGCTTTGCCGGCGACGCGCAGCGCCTCGCGCGAGCCCTGCCGCTGGTTCGACTGCGCGAGGTTGATCACGAGCGTGCGCATCGCGTCCTCGCCGGACTTGCCGCTCTTCGGATTCGCCGCGATCTGGCCGAGCGCGTACGCGACCTTCGCGCGGTAGGCGTCGCTCGGTGCCGACAGCTGCTCGGACAGCGCGTCGATCGCATCGACCGCGGCGAGCGCGCCGAGCGAGCCGACCGCCGCCGTGCGGACCTCCTCGTCGAGGTCGTTGAGCAGGCGGATCAGCGCGGGCACCGCCGACGGATCGCCGAGCTTGCCGACGGCGCGCACCGCGAGCCGCCGGGTCTCGCGGGCGGTCTCGCCGAACTTCGCGACCAGCGGGATCACGGCGCGCTTGTCGCCGAGCTCCTCGAGCTGCTGGATCGTCGCGTTCTTGACCTCTGGCTTCGCGTCCTCGAGCCGCGGGATCAGCGCGATCACCACGTTCGGGTTGCCCTTCTTGCCGATCGTGCCGAGGGCCTTCACCGCCTTCTGGCGCACGACGGCTTCGGGATCGCCGAGCGAGCGGATCAGCGCCGAGGTCGCATCCGCCCCTCCGATGTCGCCGAGCGCCTCGGCGGCGACCGCCTTGGTGGCCGCCGATTGATCGCCGAGCCATTCGATCATGACGGGGACCGCCGCGAGCGCGCCGCCCTGGCCGAGCGCCTTCGCCGCCTGGTGGCGCACCTTCTCGTCGTCGTCGCTCAGCGCCTTCATCAGATGGGCCTGGGTCAGCGCGACGTCGTACTTCGCGAGCTCGATCACCGCCTCGAGGCGCTTCGCCGGGTCATCGCTCTGCAGCCCCTCGGCATCGACCTCGACGTGCCCCGCCCAGTCGAACGACCAGCCGCCCAGCAGGGTCAACGCGAGCACGGCGGCAAGCCGTCTGCCGCCTCGCGACCTCGTCGAACGCATCGTCGCAAGTATGCCTCAGGGCTGCGGCTTCGCCAGCTCGGCCAGCGCCCACTTCACCTTGTCGCGGACGCGGTCGGGCAGGTCGAGCTCGAGCAGCTCCTGGTACTCCGCCGCCGCGCCGGCCCGATCACCCGTCTGCCAGCGCAGCGCCGCCAGCGCGATCCGCGGCCGGATGTCCCGCGGCGCCGCGGCGCGCGCGTGCTCGAGCGCCTCCACCGCGCGGCGGTCGTCGCCCTGGTTGTGGCGGAGGACGCCGAGGTCGTTCCACGCCGCGGCGTCGCCAGGATCCGCCGCGACCACGGCCTCGAGCTGCACCATCGCCTCCGCGATCTCCCCCCAGCTGACGAGCGTCTCCGCGTACTCGCGCCGTGCGTACGCGATGCTCGCCGCGTCCTTCGCCGCCGCGATCGCCGCCAGGTAGTGCCCGCGCGCCCGGTCGTGCTGGCGCGCCTTCTCCGCGGTCTCCGCCGCTTCGATCTCGGCGCGCACCGTCGTGCTCGGCCGCCGCGGCGCCGGATGCCCGCACGCGGCGAGCGTGAGGACCACGGCGAGGCGCTTCACTCGGACTTCTTCTTCTTGGCGACCGCGATCGCGTTGGGCAGCCGGCGCGCGGGCGGCGCGATCTCGATCGCGGCCTCGATGTCGTCGTCGTCGACCTCGGACGTCGGCATCGGAGGACGCCGCGACAGGATCTCGGGCTTCGCGGCCTCCTCGGCCTCGACCTGTGCCGCGGCTTCCGCGTGCAGCCGATCGATGTCGTCGAGTGACTGCTGCATCGTCGGATCCGGCTGGCCGAGGAGCGCGCGCAGCTCGGCCGGCGTCGGCGCCTTGATCGGCGTCTCGACGTTCCACTCGTCGCGATCGACCTGCGCGTCGATCCGCGCGGCGAGGCCGGGCGTCACCGGCATCGCGGGAGCCGGCGACTTCAGGTGCGCGAACGCGGGCATCGAGGGATCCGTGCGGCCCGCGTCCGGAAGGTCGAGCACCTTGGGCAGGCTCGGCGACGTCGTCGCCGCGTCCCTCGCGATCGCCGCGGCCGGGATCAGCGGCTGCGTGGTCCGCCCCGCGTCCTCGAGATCGATGCGCATCGCCGGCATCGTGACGTCCTCGTGCGGCGTCGCGCTCGGTCGCTCCGTGTATGGCATCGGCGGGCGGGTGGACGGGCGGCCGCGCAGCGGCGGCGGATTCGTCACGGCGTTGTCGAGATCGACGGGCGAGGGCGGGCCGGCGGTGCGCGGCTCGAGCGGCGGGATCGTCGGCGACGATCGCCGTCCGGGCGCGAGCGGCGGCGGAACGCTCGGCGCGCGGCGCAGCGGCGTCGGCGGCAGCGTCGCCGCGCGCTTGCGGGCCGACGGCGCTGCCGGGCCAAACGTGGCCGACGTGATCAGGCCGTCGGGCGGAGGCTGCGTCGGTGGCTTGCGCGCCGACAGGTCCGCGAGCGCGGCCTCGTCGGGCTTGAGGCCCACCGGCTCCGGCGGCGGAGGCGTCGGAGCGGGCGCGCTGACCGGCGGCGGCTGGGTGGTCGGCTTCTTGATGCGCACGACCACCGGCGGCGGCGGCTCGCTCGGCCGCTTGCTGACCAGCTCGATCGGCGGATCGGTAGGGGCCTTCGATCGCGCCGGCGCGGTCTCGACGATCGCGAGGTCGGCCTTGGTCGGCGCGGTGACCGCGAGCGCGATCTCGTTCGTGGTCTGACCCGACGTCGTGGCATCCTCCGCGGGCTTCGCCTTGATCGCCGTGGCGCGCTCGGCGGGGCTGCGATCGAGCGAGTCGAGCCGCGGCGCGGTGCCCTCGATCGCCTTGCTGGCGCTGGCGTCCTGCTGCGCCTTCTGCCACGGGTACTCGATGCGGCCGTGGTTCGCGTGGCGGATCGTCTCCTTGAGCGAGTCGCTGATCCGCCGCAGGTCGGACATCGACAGACCGCTCTCGTCGAGCTGGCCGAGGTGCAGCTTGCCGTAGACGATGCGCTGGACCAGCGTGTCGATCGACTGCGCGTCGGGCTTCTTGAGCGTGCGGCTCGCCGCCTCGACCGCGTCGCAGATCGCGAGGATCGCGGTCTCGCGGCTCTGCGGCGGGTGACCCGGGTACCGGAACTGCTCGATCGCGAGGCCCCGGGGGTTGCCCTGCTCCTTGCACTTGCCCCAGAAGTACTCGAGCACCCCGTCGCCGTGGTGCATGTGCATGAAGTCGACGATGCGCTCGTGGAGGCCCGCCTTGCGCGCGGCGACGATGCCCTCGGTGACGTGCGCGAAGATCGCGTCGCACGAGACCTCGGGCGGCAGCTGGTCGTGCGGGCTGGTCTCGCCGGGCTCGAGGTTCTCGATGAAGTACTTCGGCTGCAGGCTCTTGCCGAGGTCGTGGTAGTAGGCGCCGACGCGCACGAGCCGTCCGCTCGCACCGATCGCGTTCGCCGCGATCTCCGCCATGTTCGCCATCATCAGGCTGTGCTGCCACGTGCCGGGGGACTTCTCGGCGATCTGCTTGAGCAGCGGGTTCGACAGATCCTCGAGCTCGATCAGCTTGCCCCGCGTGATCTCTCCGACGAGCATCTGGTAGAGCGGGAGCAGCGGCACAGCCAGCACCGTCGCGATCGCGGGGCCCAGCGCGGCGGCGAACCACGGCGTGTGGATCGGATCGCGCACCGCCGGCAGGTGGCCGGTCGTCAGGTAGACGAGCAGCACGCAGGTCGCCGCCGTGAACAGGGTCGTGATCGAGCCGGCCGCGAGCACCGCGCGCCAGCGGTCCTTCGGCTGCTCGGCCACGACGAGCCCGGCGACCGCGGCCTGGACGAGCAGGATGATCGCGACACCGACGTCGAACGGGCCGAGCAGGGCGACGGTGAGCGCGCCGAGGATGCCGGTCGCGAGTCCGACGACCCGGTCGAGCGCGAGGGTCGGCACGAGCGCCAGTAGCGCGACCGGAACGACGAGCACGCTGACGGCGGTGGTGAGCAGGAGGATCTTCACCGCGATCGCGAGCACGGCGATCGCGACGAGGCCGACCAGCTGCACGCGGAGCAGCCGGCCCTTCGTCGAGCGCCGCATGTGGTGCGTGAAGACCGCCGCGAGCACGAACGCGAGGAGCCCGAGCGCGACGTAGGGCAGGGCGCCCCGGGGCTGGGCCGCGCGGAGCACGGCCGCGTTGTGCTCGTCGTCGGCCGTCGCTTCCTGCCCCCGTGCGATCAGGTAGCCGCCGTTGCCGATCACCTTCTCGCCCGCGTCGTAGCCGCGGAACATCGGCGTGCGGATCGTCAGCGTCGCGGCTTGCTTGTCCTTGATCACGCC
>JAEUJX010000535.1 GCA_016794545.1 Myxococcales bacterium | reverse complement strand
TCGCTCGGCGGGCTCGTCGGCCTCGACGAGTACATGCGCCTCGGCGCCTCGCTCGAGGCAGGCTTCCGGATCAGCCAGAGCTCGCTGTTCGTGCACGCGATGGTCAGCGGCGGCGATGGCGGCCAGCTGTTCAGCGGCGGCTCGTACGTGCTCGCACGCGCCGGCCTCGAGGGCCGCCACTGCTTCGCGACCTCGGTGCCGCTGTGCGCGTTCCTCGGCATCGACATCGGCCGCGCGTGGGATCACGTCGAGCACGACTTCTTGTCGGACATGTCGCCGACCGACGAGGTCGGAAACCTCGTCGTGCCGCGCGCCGGCCTCGAGCTCGGCCGCGCGATCCGCGCGCGCCTCGCCGTCGAGGCTCCGGTCTACCTGCCGGTCGGCGATCCCGACCAGTCGGTGCAGGCCGGCGGCGCGATGCAGCTCGGCGTCGGCTACGCGTTCTAATCGTCGAGCATCGACGCGAGGTTCCCGAAGAAGCTCGCGACCTCGGCCTCGGGCACCTTCGCGCGCTGCTCCTGCGAGATGTCGCGCACCTCGTAAAGGTCTTCCGGGATCTCGAGCAGGAAGCGCGACGGCGTGCGCGGCACGCTGCGCCCGCGCGTCACCCGGGTGCACGAGCGCGTCAGGTACAGCTTCTTCTGCGCGCGCGTGATGCCGACGTAGCACAGCCGCCGCTCCTCGCTGATGTCGGTCGCGTGGTCGGCATCCAGCACGTCGGTCGCCTGCGGCTGGAGCGTGCGGATGTGCGGGAGCAGCTCCTCCTCGAGCCCGATCATGAAGCACACCGGGAACTCGAGGCCCTTCGCGCCGTGCAGCGTGCACAGCACGACCGCCTCGCCGGGCTCGCGCTCCTCCTCCTTCGAGGTCTCGAGCGACAGCATGCGCAGGTGCTCGGCGAGCTTCTCCTTGCCCTTGCCCTTGTCGACGAAGCGCTGGAGCGTGCCGAGCAGGCCCTCGACGTTGTCGATGCGGCGCTGCGCGGCCGACATGCTGCCCGAGGCCATGCGGAGATCGTCGTAGAGCTTGATGTCCTCGATCAGGTGCTTCGTCGCGGTGACGACATCGGTCCCCGACTCGATCGCCGCGGCGAGCTCGGAGACCACGTGGACCAGCTCGAGGATCCCGTTCTTCGCCGCGCCGCGCAGGTCGCTCGTATCGACGTGCGTGTCGGGCTTCTCGTCGTCGGTCGGCAGCGCGGTCGCCATGCCCGGCAGGGTCCCGGTCCCCGAGATCACGCCCTTCAGCGCGTCCCACAGCGACGCGTGCTTGGCCTGCGCCGCGAGCACGAGCCGCTCGACGGTGGTCGCGCCGATGCCGCGCGCCGGATAGTTGATGATCCGGCGCAGCGCGAGCTCGTCGCGCGGGTTCAGCGCCACGCGCAGGTACGCGAGGACGTCCTTGACCTCCTTGCGCTCGAAGAACTGCTGCCCGCCGTACATCACGTACGGGATGCTCGCGGTGCGCAGCTCCTCCTCGATGATCTTCGCCTGCAGGTTCGAGCGGTACATCACCGCGATCGAGCTCCACGACCGACCGTCCTTGTGCAGCTCGTGGATCTCGCGCGCGACCCACTTCGCCTCGTCCTCGGGCGTGGCCGCGACCGCGTGCGTGATGATGTCGCCGTCGCCGTGCTGCGACCACAGCTGCTTGCCGTGGCGCTGCTTGTTGTTCGCGATCACCGTGTTCGCCGCATCGAGGATGCGCTTCGTCGAGCGATAGTTCTGCTCGAGCTTCACGACCTTCGCCCCGGGGAACAGCTCGGCGAACCGCAGGATGTTCGTCGGGTCCGCGCCGCGCCAGCTGTAGATCGACTGATCGTCATCGCCGACGACGCACAGGTTCCCGTGCTGGGCGACCAGCGCCCGCACCATGCGCAGCTGCGCCGCGTTGGTGTCCTGGAACTCGTCGACCATGACGAACCGGTAGCGACTCGACCAGCGCTCGCGCACCGCCTCGTTGCCCTCGATGAGCCGCACCGGCTCGACGATCAGGTCGTCGAAGTCGAACGCCGCGCACGCGCGCAGCATCTCCTGGTACTTCGGATAGACCTCGGCGGTCATCACGTCGTAGTCGTCGGCGGGATTCGGCAGGTACTGCTCCGCGGCGACGAACGAGTTCTTCGCGAGCGAGATGCGCGTGAGGATCGCCTTCACGTCGAACCGCCGCTCGCCATCGCGCCCCATATCGCGCACGTGGCGCAGCGCCTCGCGCACCGCTCCCATCTGATCGCTCTGGTCGTAGACCACGAACCCGCGGGGCAGGCCCAGCGCCTTGCGCTCGGTGCGCAGGATCGTGAGGCCGAGCGCGTGGAACGTGCCCATCGTGATCGCGCGCGAGGTCTCCTTGTCGCGTACCAGGGCCCCGACGCGCTCGCGCATCTCCTCCGCGGCTTTGTTGGTGAACGTCACCGCGCAGATCGCGCTCGGCGGGATCCCGTTCGCGATCAGGTGCGCGATGCGCATGGTGATCACGCGCGTCTTGCCCGAGCCCGCGCCGGCGAGCACGAGCAGCGGCCCTCCACCGTGGCTCGCTGCCTCCCGTTGCGGCGGGTTCAACTTCGACAGATCGACCACGGAGGTAGGCACGCTACGGAAGCGAGCGTGATCCGTCAACCGGGAGTAAGCTTCGGCGGATGGACCGCTACGAGGCGCTCGTCGAGGCCCTGCGCGCGGAGCTGCCCGGCTTCCGGATCGTGCGCAAGGACCAGAGCGCGCTCCACAAGGCGATCGATGTCGCGCTCAAGATCGTCACGTTCGGCCGGATGACGACGTACCTCGATGGGTACCAGACCACGATCGGAAGGACGGTCTACGTCACGTCGGACTGGGAGTCGATCGATCCGATCCAGCGCTACGTGACGCTCCGCCACGAGGCCGTCCATCTGAGACAGTTTCGCAGGTACACGCTGCCCGGCATGGCGCTGCTCTACATCCTGCTACCGCTGCCGATGGGACTCGCGTGGTTCCGCGCGAGGTTCGAGCAGGAGGCCTATGCCGAGTCGATCCGGGCCGCGGCCGAAGTCTGGGGCCCCGACTACCCCAGGCGAACCTCATATCGCGAGCACGTGATCGGACAGTTCACGGGCCCGTCGTATGGCTGGATGTGGCCGTTCCGACGGCAACTCGAGCGCTGGTACGATCGAGTTCTGGCCACCGCATCACCACCCCTGTAACGTAATCGAACCGGCACCTTGAGCGACCCGATCGTAGGCATCGACCTCGGCACCTCGAACTCGGTGGTGGCATACGCCGACGAGGCCGGGACCACCCGCGTCCTCGCGGACGAGCAGGGCTACAAGATCCATCCGTCGGTCGTCTCGTTCCACCCGAACGGCGGCGTGGTGGTCGGCGCGCCCGCGAAGCAGCGCAAGGTCATCGATCCGCAGAACACGATCTACTCGGTCAAGCGCCTGATCGGCCGCGCGTACAGCTCGAACGAGGTCAAGACCGCGAAGAAGCGCTCGCCGTTCCAGATCAAGGAGGGCGCGAACGAGCTGCCGCTGATCGTCACGCGCGCCGGCGAGTTCGCGGTGCCCGAGATCAGCGCGATCGTGCTCGATCACGTGCGCAACATCGCGCAGCACCAGCTCAACGCCACGATCAACCGCGCCGTCGTGACCGTGCCCGCGAGCTTCAACGACGCGCAGCGCTCCGCCACCGCGACCGCAGGCGCGATCGCGGGCCTCACCGTGGTGCGCGTGCTCAACGAGCCCACCGCCGCGGCGCTCGCGTACGGCCACACGCGCAACCTCAACAACATCATCGCCGTCTACGACTTCGGCGGCGGCACGTTCGACATCACCATCCTGCGGCTCGCGGATCAGGTGTACGAGGTGCTCGGCACGGCCGGCGACACGTTCCTCGGCGGCGACGACCTCGACGAGCGGCTGGTCGACAAGATGGTCGGCAAGTTCCTCCAGGAGAACCGCGTCGACCTGCGCTCGAACGAGGTGGCGATGATGCGCCTCCGCGCCGTCGCGGAGCAGACGAAGATCGAGCTGTCGCGCCGCTCGCGCGCCGTCGTGCGCGTCGACGAGATCGCCTACGGCCCCAAGGGCGCGCCGCTCAACCTCCAGATCGAGATCACGCGCGACGAGTTCGTCGCCCAGGTCGCCGACATCATCGACCGCACGTTCCCGGTCTGCAAGGAAGCGCTCGCGTACGCGCAGCTCGGGATCGACAAGATCGACGACGTGATCCTCGTCGGCGGCACCACCAAGATCCCGTACGTCCGCGATCAGGTCAGCAAGTTCTTCGCGAAGGCGCCGCGCACCGACGTCAACCCCGAGGACGCCGTCGCCGTCGGGGCCGCCCTGCAGGCCAGCTCGCTCGAGAAGATCCTCAACAAGCCCGTGACGCGCCACTCGGCGCCGCAGCTCGTCCCGCCGCAGCCCACCGCCGCAGCCGACGACGATGACGACGCGTTCATGGGCGAGACCGCGACGCGCGATCACACGCTCGAAGATCCGCACGGCATGACGCGCCCCGACGCGCTCAAGCGGCCGATCACGCAGCCCGCCGGCGCGCCGCGCACCGAGACCGAGTACTCGCTGCCGCGCACCGGGACGCGCGAGGTGTTCGAGGAGCGGACGCCGCCGCCGGTCTCCCCCGGGGCGGGCGCGATCGGCCGCCTGAAGCCCGCGATGCCGCGCACGACCACCGGAAACATGGCCGCCGCCCTCCCGGGCGCGAAGACGATCGTCGCCGAGGCGCCGAAGGCACCACCGCCGACGCCGCCGCACAAGCCGCGCACGCAGCTCGGCATCCCGGTCGTGCCGCGCGGGCCCGAGCTCGGCGACCACGAGACCACCGCGCTCGGCCAGCGCTATCCCGCTCCGGCGGCGCCGCCGCCGTCGACCACGCAGCGCGGGATGGCCGCCGCTCCGGCACCGGCGGCATCCGGGCCCTCGTCCGCGACGACCGTGGTCGATCTCGAGCTCGAGCCGTCGCCCGCGAGCACGGCCAGGGGCTTCCAGGCCCCCGCGCCGTCGTATCCCCAGCAGTATCCGGTGGTCGCCCAGCAGCCCACGCTGGCGCCGCAGCCGGCGCCGTATGCACCGCCGCGGCCGCCGACGGTGCCGCCTCCAGCGCCGTCACCGCCCCAGCAGCCCACGCTGGCGCCGCAGCCGGCCGCGTACTTGCCACCGCAGCCACTGCCGTACCAGCCACCCGCCGCGCCGCAGCCACCCGCGCAGGCCCAGCGGACCCTGGCGATGCAGCCGGCGGCGCCGCCACCACAGCCGGCGCCGCCGCCGGCCGCGACCTACCGCTCGCCGACGATCCTCGACGTCACGCCGCGCAGCCTCGGCATCGCGACCGTGGCCGGCTTCTGCGAGGAGCTGATCCGCCGCAACTCGCGCCTCCCGACGGAGATGGTCAAGCTGTTCACGACCTCGCGCGACAAGCAGGACGCCGTCCGCATCGTCGTGTGCCAGGGCGAGTCGCGCCGGCTCGACAACAACACCGTGATCGGCGACCTCCGCCTCGAGGGCCTCCCCGCCCGCGCGCGCGGCGAGACCTCGATCGAGGTCACCGTCGCGCTCGACGCCTCCGGCCGCCTCCAGG
>JAEUJX010000507.1 GCA_016794545.1 Myxococcales bacterium | reverse complement strand
GAAGTACGCGCGCCGGCCGTCGCCACACGAGTCGGTGATCGCGCCGGTCGGCAGATCGATCGTGCGCAGCTTGCTGTTGTGCCACGCCGCGATCAGCAGCTTCGTGCCGCCGGCCTCGAGCAGGAGCCCGGTCGGGTGGTTGAGGTCGTCGTTCGCCGGATCGTCGAGCGTGCCGCCGAGCTCGCCGCGCCCGGCGACGTGGCGGATCGTGCCGTCGCCCGGCAGCGAGCGGACGCGGTGGTTGTTCCAGTCGAGGACGTAGAGCGTCCCGTCCTTGGCCTTCAGCACGTCCTGCGGCAGCGACATGCGCGCCTCGAGTGCGGGACCGTCATCGCCGGTGTAGCCGTTCTTCGTCGAGCCCGCGATCGTGCAGATCGTGTTGGGCTCGGCGGGATCGCATGTGGGCGTGTTGCCGTCGTCGCCGCACGCCGCGAGCAGGAGGAGCGCGAGCGCCTTCTTCATCGGTACACCTTCAGGTAGCGGCTGTTGATCGTGTCGGCGATGAACAGGTTGCCGGCCGGATCGAAGTCGATGTTGAACGGCCGCTTCAGCTTCATCTGCGTGGCGGGCAGGTCGTCGGTGGGATCGAGGCCGAGCTCGCCGGAGCCCGCGACCGTCGTGATCGTCCTGGTCGTCATGTCGATCATGCGGATCCGGTTGTTGTCGGTGTCCGCGACGTAGAGGTTGCCGTCGGGGCCAAACTCCATGTCGCGCGGGTGCGCGAGCTGCGCGGCGAGCGCAGGGCCGCCGTCGCCGGCGCCGCCCTCGACGCCGGTGCCGGCGAACAGCTCGATCATGCCGGTCTGCGTGTCGACGACGCGGATGCGGTTCGACAGCGTGTCGGCCACGTAGACCTTGCCGTCCCTCACCGCGAGGCCGCCCGAGGGCTCGGGGTTGGAGCCGGCCTCGAAGTTCAGCTTCGCCATGACGGCCATGCCGCCGTCGCCCTCGTAGCCCTGCATGCCGTTGCCGGCGATCGTCGAGATCATGCCCGTGGCCTTGTCGATCTTGCGGACGCGGAAGTTCGCTTGATCGAGGATGTAGAGGTTGCCCGCCGCGTCGCGCTCGAGCCCCTTGGGCTGGCGGAACAACGTCTGCGCGAGCGGCATGCCGTCGCCCGCGAAGCCCGCCCCCGCGCCCGCGACGATGCGCACGCGGCCGGTGGCCGGATCGATCTCGCGCAGCTTGTGGTTGTGCCACGCCATCACGAGGATCTTCCCGTCGTCGGTCTCCACGAGATCGGTCGGGTGGTTGAGCTTGACGTCGAGCCCGGGCGCGCCCTCGGCGGTCCGCTCGGCCGTGCCGGGCACGCCGTCGCCCGGGAAGATCGGATCGATCCAGCCGACCACGCTCTCGACCGTGTCGTCCTCGAGGACGCGCCGGACGAGGTGGTTGTTCCAGTCGATGAACCACACCGACCCGTCGGACGCGAACTTCATGTCCATCGTCCAGTACAGCTCGGTGTCGAGCCGATGGAGCCCATCGCCGTTGAAGCCCTCGATGCCGCTCTTGCCGGCCCACACGCAGGCGTTCCCGGGAGTCTCGGAGCAGACCTGCAGGCCTGCGTTATCGCCGCAGCCCGCGAGGGCCGCGACCACCACCACAGTTGTCCTCATCGAGGGGCTAGCGTGCCATCGCGGGCGGGCCAATGCCAACCCTGCTAGCATGATGGGATGCGCACGCACGTGATCGGGGTCGCGGTCGCGGTCGCCGCGCTGCTCGCGGGGAGCGTCGCGAACGCCGAGCGGAGCGCGCTGGACGCGCTCCTCGCGCGGACCGACAAGGTCGCGCGCGAGGTGGCCAAGATCCGTGGGCTCCCCTTGAAGCGGCCCATCCCGAACGAGGTCGTCGACAAGGACGAGCTGCGGACGCGCCTGCTCGCGATGGCCGCCGAGGACAAGACCGCCGCGGAGACCGCCGCCGAGGGCATCGCGCTCGCGCGCTGGGGCATGATCCCGCGCTCCACCGACTACAAGGCGCTGCTCGTCGATCTGCTGACCGAGCAGATCGCGGGCTACTACGATCCCGACACAAAGAAGCTCACGATCTCGAGGTCCGCGGGTGACGACCCCGCGTGGGCCGAGATGGTGCTCGCGCACGAGATCGATCACGGCCTCCAGGACCAGAGCTTCGACCTGAAGAAGTTCGAGGACCTCCCTCCGACCGAGGGTGACGCGGCCGCCGCGCGCCGCGCGCTCGTCGAGGGTGACGGCATCGCGCTGATGATCGAGGTCATGCTCGCGCGGACCGGCAACGGCGCGCCGTGGTCGAACCCCGAGGTCGCCGACTCGATCGAGAAGGCGATGACGGTGCCGGGCAACGGCGACGGCCTCGACAAGGCGCCGCTCGCGATCCGCGAGTCGATGATCTTCCCGTATCGCTCGGGCCTGTCGTTCGTCGCCGCGCTGCGCCGCCGCCAGCCCTGGAGCGCGGTCGACGCGGCGTACCGGAAGCCGCCGAAGTCGACCGAGCACATCCTGCACCCCGAGCGCTACCTCGCCGGCGACGATCCGGTCCCCGTCGCGATCACGCAGCCGTCCGCGCTGCGCGGCTTTCAGCTCGCGCACTCGACGGTGTGGGGCGAGCTCGGCTGGAGCCTGTTCCTGCGCACGCACGGCGTCGACGATCACACGGCCGCGATGGCCGCGGCGGGCTGGGGAGGCGACCGCGCGATCACGTACACGCGCGCGGACGACCCGCGCCCGGATCGCGGCGCGGGGATCTCGCGCAGCGAGTGGGACAGCGAGGCCGACGCGCTCGAGGCGTTCGAGGCCACGGAGAAGGCGCTGGACCATGCGATCGCCGGCGCGACGATCGATCACGCGGGGACGCGCACGCGCTGGATGGCGCTCGACGGCACGGTCAGCTGGATCGATCGCAAGGGCCCGTCGCTGGTCGTCGTGATCGGCGCGCCGGCGTGGGCCGCCGAGGCGCTCGCGGCCGAGGTGTGGACGGCGTCGAGCATCGTCGCGCCGCCGCCCAGGACGAAGCCGACGAAGCAGCGGAAGACGCCGAAGCAGACGCCGTAGCGATCAGGCGAGCAGGAAGCGCTCGAGCGCGATCAGGCGCTCGACGTCGTGCACGTCGTCGCGCTGGAGCGGCACCTGGACGAACACGCTCGTCGCTCCGCCGGCGTTCCACAGCTTCAGCACCGCGTCGCGGTCGGCCTCGGCCAGCGTCTCGATCTCGGCGTGGGCCGCGAGGAGCTCCTGCGCCGCCATCGTGCGCGTGGTGCCCGAGAGCCCGAGCGCGTGGATCGACGGCTGCGCCGCGAGCAGGCCTTCGAGCTGCGCGCGATCCGCGCGGATCGCGTGCGAGGCGTGGACCTTGTTCACGACGAAGCCGACGAAGGGCATTCCGGCCTGGACCAGCCGCTCGTGGAACGCGAGGGCCTCGCGAACCGCCATCGGCTCGGGGCTCGCGACGAGCAGGAAGCCGACGCGCGGCTGGCGGAGCAGGCCGAACGTCTCCTCGGCGCGCTTGCGGAACCCGCCGAGGATGTCGTTGAACTCGGTGAAGAACACGCCGAGGTCGTCGATGAACTTGCTGCCGACGAACTTGGCGAGCCGCTTCAGGATGAACGCGCCGCTCTTGCCGACGAACGACCAGCGCGAGCCGCCCTCACCCTGGAGCTTGCGGAACCACTCGATCGCCGGCGAGTCGATCGCCTCGCTGAGCTTGCGCGGCGCATCGAGGAAGTCGAGCGCGTGCGCGGTCGGCGGGGTGTCGACCACGATCAGGTCGTACGCGCCGCTCTCATCGAAGTCGTGGAGCTTCGCCATCGCGGCATACTCCTGCGCGCCGGCGAGTGAACCCGAGATCTGCGCGTACACCGGATTCGCGAGGATGCGCTGGACGGCGGCCGGATCCTTCGCGTGCTTCGCGACGACCTCGTCGAACGCCGCCTTCTGGTCCAGCATCATCGCGAACAGCTTGCCGTTCGCGACCGGTGCGCCCTGGTGAACCAGCTGCGGATCGACCTCCTGAACGTGATGTCCGAGCGAGGCCAGGCCCAGCGAGTTCGCGAGCCGGCGGGCCGGATCGATCGTCAGGACCAGCGTGCGCTTGCCGCGGCGGGCGGCCGCGAGCGCCAGCGTGGCCGCCGTCGTCGTCTTGCCAACGCCGCCGGAGCCGACGCACACGAGGATGCGTCGCTCCAGCAGCACATCGACGAGGCGCAGTGAGGGCACGTCTCCTTCGCGGATAGCACGCATCGGCGGGCGGTGGCAACGCAGAGCCGTGGTATGAAGACCGCCCCCGTGAAGCGCGAGCTGATCGTCACCGCCGAGGGCACCGACCGCACCGTCAGCGTCGAGGGCCCGCTCCCCGACGGCCGGTTCAAGGTCACGATCGATGCGACCGAGCGCCTGGTCGATGCGCGATCGCTGCGCCCCGGGACCTGGTCACTCCTGATCGACGGCCACCACTACATCGTCGACCTCGACAAGCGTCGCACCGGCATCGCCGCATCGGTCGGCGCGAGCGAGGCGCTGCTGACGGTCGAGGACGCGATGCACAAGCGGCTCGCGAGCGCGACCGGCACGCGCACCGCGGCGCGCGGCGAGTCCCTGCGCGCGCCGATCGCCGGCAAGGTGGTCAAGGTGCTGGTCGCCGTCGGCGACGAGGTCGCGCCCGGCACGCCGGTGATCGTGCTCGAGGCGATGAAGATGGAGAACGAGCTCATCGCGGAGCGCGGCGGCAGGGTCACCACGATCACGAAGCAGGCGGGACAGGCGGTCGACACCGGCGACCTGCTCGTCGAGCTGATCTGACGGCTCCGGATCAGTACGGGCAGGAGCCGAGCGAGAGCCGGATGCGCTCGACGCCGGGCAGATCGAGCACGGCGCGATAGGTGCGCTCGCGCGCCTCGCCGAACGGGAACGCGAAGCTCGACGGCGCGTAGCCGGCCGCGCGCAGGATCTCGAACGACGGGAGGACCTCGTCCTCGAGGTAGGCATCGAGGCCGTGGAGCGTGACGTAGCTGTTCGCGTGCAGGTGGTCGACGGTGTGCGCCTCGATCGCGTGCCCGTCGGCGGCGAGCTGCGCGATCTGCGCCTTCATCTCGGCGGTGTAGTTGTGGAACCGCGTCAGATAGAACGTCACGCGCGCGCCGTGCGCGGCGAACACGTCGCGCAGCTCCGTCCACTTCTCCGTGGCCTGGTCGTCGAACGCGAGCGCGAGCCCGGCGCGCGGCACGGCATCCACCGAGAGCTCGTCGTGGCGCACGAACGCGAGGCCGTACTGCTCGGCGAGCGACAGCACGTCGTCGACGGTCTGCGCGCGGATGGTCTCGCCCGGCACGTGTGCGTGGAGCAGCGCGACGGCGTTCTCGCGCGCGGCGAACGCGAGCGCCTCGTCGATGTCGTCCCACCGTACGTCGCTCGACAGGTCGTCGACCGAGAGCGAGCACAGCACGCGCCGGTCGTCCCAGCGATACGCGACGTAGTCGTCGGTGTGGCAGGCGGTGCCGAGGCTCAGGGCAGCGCAGCACGCAACGGCGGCGATCCGGAGGTCGAGCCGGGGAGGCCGGGCGTGCGATCGCGCGGGATGTGATAGCGCGCGAGGATCCGCGCCGTCGCCTTCCGCACCTCGTCGGCGTCCAGCATGATGATGCCGCCGGAGGTCGTCTCGATCTCGACGACGCCGCGCGCGCCCGACAGCCGCGCCACGAAGTCCTCCATGTCGCGCGGGACCTGACCGTCGAGCTTCGCGACCGCCTCGTTGTAGAGGTGCCCGTAGCCGACGTTGATCTCGTCGGCGAGGATCTGCGTGAGGATCACCACCTCGTGCTGCTCCGCCGATCGGAAGCCGAGGTAGTAGTAGTTCAAGAACTCCTTCGGAGCTTTGTTCCACCACTTGTCCCACGTCGTCAGATAGTCGCGCGTCAGCGTCTGGAACACGAGGCCGCCGTAGACGAAGTACGCGGGCGGCTGGTCGTAGCGCGAGCGCGGCACGAGCGGCGACCACGGCTTCAGCTCGAGTACGACGGTCCGCGCGATGCCGCCGCGCTTGATCTCGAGCTCGATGCGATCGCCGATGTAGCGGTGGCCGAGCACGACGTCGTAGCGCGTGCGGTAGTGGCCGATGTACTGGATCGTACCGTTGTTCGCGATCGGCAGGCCGTCGATCGCGGTGATGACGTCGCGCGGCTCGAGGATGCCGTTGGCCGAGCCGCCGTAGTCGACGTGGAGCACGACGACGCCGCGCTCCGACGCGTTGAGCCCGAGCTGCTTGCGGAGCAGCGGGTTCTCGAGGTTCTGCGTCGTGATCCCGAGCGCGGGGATCTCGGGGCGCTTGCCGGCCGCGACGCCGTCGAGGAAGGCGCGGATCAGCGGCGGTGGCACCATCTCGCCGATGTTGTCGACGCCGGTCAGCTTCTGGAACGCGATGCCGACGACCTTGCCGTCGCCGAACACCGGGCCGCCGGAGTTGCCCGCGTTGATCGCGGCGTCGACCGTGACGGCCAGGAGGTGGCGCTGGGAGTGGCTGTAGCGCTGGACCTCGATGCGCGAGACCACGCCCTCGGTGATCGAGATCTCCTCGCCGCCGACGGGGTACCCGACCACCGCGACCTCGTCGCGGAGGCGGGGCATCGGCCCGAGCTCCGCCGGCTCGATGTCCGCCAGGAAGTCAGGCGGGTCGGTGACCTCGAGGAGGGCGAGGTCGCAGTCGTGGCTGACCGCCCGGACCCGGGCGATCGCCTTGTCCGGATGGGACGGCTTCTGGACCTGAAGGAACGTCGCATTCGCGACGACGTGGGCGCCGGTCAGCAGCAGCCCTTTCCCGATGACGACGGCCGACCCGGTCGAGTTCGAGGGCGTCCGGGCCTGCCACGGGCCGTCGAAGTCAGGGTCCTGGGAGGTCGCAAAGACGCGAATCACCTCGGGGTAAGCCACGGAATCAAGCGTACCGTGAGCCCCCACAGCCGCAAAGCGTCCTGTCAGGGCCCACACACCCGGGAGTCCCGCTCTCACCTACATTTCACGCCGCGCGAGGCCGCCCGGCGAATGCGGTATACGAACCCGTGCTCGCGCTCCAGGCCGTGACCCCCGAGCGCCTCGCCGCGGCCGTCCCCGACGTGACGCTCGCCGAGGCGCGCAAGGTCGTGGCCCAGGTCCACCGCGGCGAGGAGGTGGCCGCCAGCTCCGCCGTGCGCCGCACCGCGGCATCGGCGGTCCGGGCGGCCGGTCACGTCCCGGCGCTCGCGCTCGTCCGCGAGCTGGCGAGCACGGTCGATCCGTTCGTGAAGTACGCGCTCGCGTCGGGCGCGGACACGTTCGAGACCGTCCGGATCCCGCTCGAGCGTGCCGGCCGCTTCAGCGTGTGTGTCTCGAGCCAGGTCGGCTGCGCGCTCGCGTGTGCGTTCTGCGCGACCGGTCGGCTCGGCCTGTCGCGCAACCTCGCCGCGTGGGAGATCGTCGAGCAGGTGCGGATCGTCCGCGAGCGCCTGCCGCACGGCGCCCGCGTCCACGGCGTCGTGTTCCAGGGCATGGGCGAGCCGCTCGCGAACCTCGACAGCGTGCTCGATGCGATCGCGGTGATGTCCGAGCCGTGCGCGCTCGGGATCGACGCGCGCAACATCACCGTCTGCACCGCCGGCCTTCCCGCCGGCATCCGGCGCCTCGCCGCCGAGGCGCCGAACGTCCGCCTCGGCCTCTCGCTGTCCTCGGCGATCGCGGAGCACCGGAGGCGCGTGATGCCGATCGCGAACCGGTTCTCGCTCGACGAGCTCGTGGCCGCGTGCGCCGACCACGCACGCCTCACCGGGCACTCGCCGATGTGGGCGGTGACGCTGCTCGCCGGCGTCAACGACAGCGACGCCGACGCGCACGCGCTCGCCGAGCTCGCGCACGCCTTCGCCCGCGACACCGGACACCGCCCGCGCATCACGCTGCTCGACTACAACGCGATCGGCCCCCCACCCTCCGGTGGAGCCTCGCTCGACGAGCCGGGCGACGTCGATCCGTTCGCGCGCTCGCCGCGCCTCGACGCGTTCCGCGACATCCTCGGCGCGTCCGGTCACCCGACCCACCGCCGCTACTCGGGCGGCCCCGACATCGCGGCCGCGTGCGGCCAGCTCGCCGCGCAGGGCGAGCGCGGTTGCGGGGGAACCCCGCCGGACGGTCAGCGCTCGCCGCGGTCGTAGGCGTCGCGGGACGTCCGGATCACGGACAGCGCGTGATCCTTGCCGTACATCGCGCCGATCTCGACGAGGTCGCCCTTGCCCTCGAGGATCTTGTAGTCGCGGAAGAAGCGGTCGAGCTCGCGCATGATGTGCGGCGGGAGCTCCTCGACGGTCTGGTAGTGGGCGTAGGCCGGGTCGTCGATGCAGACGGCGACGATCTTGTCGTCGCCGCCGTGCTCGTCGACCATGCGCAGGCCGCCGAGCGGGCGCGCGCGGACGATGGTCAGCGGCTCGACCGGCTCCTGCATGAGCACGAGGATGTCGAGCGGGTCTCCGTCGTCGGCGTGCGTGCGCGGGATGAAGCCGTAGTTCGCGGGGTAGTGGACCGCGCTGTAGAGCACGCGATCGAGGCGGAGCAGGCCGGTCGGCTTGTCGACCTCGTACTTGAGGTGCGAGCCGCGCGGGATCTCGATCACCGACGGGACGAAGGCCGCGATGTCCGGGCCGACCTCGATGTCGTGGACCGGGTGCGCCACGCTACGCCTTGCTGCTCGGGCGGTCGCTCACGCGCTTGTGCCACGCGGCGAGGTTCGGGTGCGTCTCGGGGT
This sequence comes from Myxococcales bacterium, assembly GCA_016794545.1. Classification (GTDB taxonomy): domain Bacteria; phylum Myxococcota_A; class Polyangia; order Haliangiales; family Haliangiaceae; genus JABFXX01. Next base: position 2,619 of record JAEUJX010000507.1, on the reverse strand, counting down.
CGATCCGGACACCGGACACCTTGCCGAAATCGAGCGCGCACATCGCGGTGATGTCGGCGACGGTGAAGCGGTCGCCCGCCATGTACGGACGCTTGCCGAGCTCGCCCTCGAGCCAGTCGAGCCGCTCCGCGAGGTGCTCGCGCATGATCTGCGCGAACTCGGGCGCCTGCTTGATGCGGCCCTCCCAGAACTTGTGCGAGTTCCGGAAGATCTGCGAGATCGGATAGAGCAGCTCGAGCTCCGCGTGGCGGTTCCACATCTCGATCTGCGCGCGCTCCCAGGTGTCGGCGCCCATCAGGTTCGGCTCGGGATAGGTCTCCTCGAGGTAGCGGCAGATCGCCATCGACTCGCGGAGCACGCGGCCATCGGCGAGCTCGAGCACGGGGAGGAGCGCGATCGGGTTCTTCTTGCGGAACTCCGCCGTCTGGTGCGCCTTGTCGGCGATCAGGACCTCGATCGTGTCGTAGGGCACACCCTTCTCGGCCAGGAACACCCGCACCCGGCGCGGGTTCGGAGCACGAGGGTCGTGATAGAGCAGCATCCCAGGAACTCTAGTGTAAAATGGACCGCATGCGGACCGTGGGGCTCCTCGTTTCCTTGGCGTTTGCCATCGTCCTCGGCACCGCCGGCTGCAAGGGCAAGGGCGGTGACGCGGAGGCCGCGGCCGATCCGGCCGCCGTCAAAGCCCAGCAGGAGCTGGTCGCGCGCCGCGACGCGCTGCTCGCGCAGAAGAAGAAGCTCGAGACCGAGTCGTCGACTCTCGAGGTCCAGATCAAGGAAGGCAAGGCGGCGGGCAAGGACGTGACGGAGCTCGAGAAGAAGAAGGGCGACGTCGACAAGCAGCTGGAGCAGCAGGACACGAACCTCTCCAACACCTCGAGCGAGCTGTCCGCGATCTCGAGCAAGCTCGACGCCGCGGGCGGCATCGCCGCGCGCGAGGCCGCGGTCGCCCGGCGCGAGGCGGAGGTCGCCGTCCGCGAGAAGGAGGCGTTCAACCGGATGAAAGAGGTGATGCAGGCGGAGGCCGCCTCGGCCGACCGCTGGAAGGAGAGCTGCAACACCGGCGGCTCGCCGATGATCATCCAGCAGGTCGCGCCGCCCAAGGGCGGCAACTACACGCGCAAGGAGGTCGACGCCCTGGTCGGCCGCGCGAAGGCGGCGATGACCAAGAAGGGCCTCATGCCGGCGGATCTCGGCGCGCAGGCGAGCCTCGAGGGCGAGGTCACGAAGGCGCTCCAGGACAGCGACTGGACGCGCGGCTACATCCTGGCGTCGCAGCTCGTGCAGACGATCGACGGGATCCGGATCGATCGCGGCTTCATCGGCGCGAAGGTGCAGCGGCTGCAGAACCGCGTGAAGAGCGCGAACGTCGACGAGTCCACGCAGGCCCAGCTGACGGAGGGGCTGAAGGACGTGCTCCAGAAGTACGGCGATCAGGACTTCGCCGCGGCGAACCGCAAGATCAACCAGCTGTGGTCCCTGATCCGGGGCTGACGCGGCGTCCTCAGCACTCTTCGCCGCCGACCTTGCGGCACTCGCCGTCGGGGAAGTCGTGGACGAGGTTGCCGACGATGATCGCGGCCGCGATCAGCAGCACGCCCGCGCCGATGCCGACCGCGAGGGGACGGCGGTACCACGGCGGATCGATGTACGTGATCCGATCCGTCGAGATCGGCTTGCCCTGCAGGTCGTGCGTGAGGATCGGGTACTGCGTCATCCCGACGGCGACGTCGGTGGTCTGGTTGTAGCTGACGTCGATGAACTTCACGAAGTCGCGATACTCGGGGTGCGTCACGCGCACCGCCTGCGTGCCGACCGGCAGCGCGAGGTCGTTGCTCTTCGACAACTGTGTCCTGGCGCCGTTGACGTAGACGGTCGCGCCGCTGACGTCGATCACGAAGTGCAGCGTGCCGCGGTAGCGATCGGGCTCGAGCAGCCGCACCGCCGCACCGCTCGGGCCGCCGCCGACATCCTTCGCCCCGACCTGCAGCGTGGTCGAGCGCAGCTCCTTGCCGGTCGCGACGTCGGTCGCTCCGAGGTAGACGACCTGCGACTCGCCGAGGCCTCCGATCTCGCCGTCGACCACGATCGTCGCGCCGACCAGCTTGCCGAGCTCGGTCAGGCACGCGGGGTCGCGCTCGCACAGCTTCAGCTGCGGCTTCTTCGCCTTCTTGATCGCCTCGCTGACCTGCGTGCCGGTGATGACCTTCGTGCCGGGCAGCTGCGCGAGCGCCTGCTCGATCGCGGTGGTCAGCTTCTTCGTCGCGGCCGAGGTGTCCTCGGTGCCGAGCGTGGTGAGGGGCGCGACCGCCACGACGCGATCGGCGTGGGCGGCGCCCGCGGCGAGCAGCACGGCGGCGGTGACGAGCGGCCTCAGCACCGGCGGTCGGCTCCCGTCCCGCAGTCGATCACGTCGACCTTGCCGATCTCGTAGCCGATCAGGGCGCCGATCCCGACGGCGGCGACGCCCGCCGCCACGATGAACCAGGTCTTCGTGTAGAACGGCTCGCGCCGCACCGTCGCGACCCTGCCCGAGCCGATCGTCTGCTGGCTCGCGATGAGGCGCACCTCGGCGCGCGCGACCTTCTGGAAGTGGACATCGATCTCGTCGTCGAACGG
>JAEUJX010000497.1 GCA_016794545.1 Myxococcales bacterium | reverse complement strand
CTTCTTCGTCGCGCGGCGCAGGCGATCGCTGCCGTCGTAGAGGTACTCCCACTTGGTGCCGGTCGACGCCTCGACCTTCGTGAGCATGTTGCCCGCGAGGTCGTACGTGTACGTCATGAACGCCGGACCGTTGGCCGAGTTGCTGTTCAGCGACGTGACGAGCTCGGGATCGGTCGCCGCGTACTTGTAGAACACGTTGCGCGGCACGATGTCGTTGTTCGGCCGGCCGGCGCCGCCGCGCGTGACCGTCGCCTGCGTGAACCGCCCGGCGGTGCCGAACGCGTACGTGCCGCCGAAGTGCGTGCCCGCGGCGACGTTCGTCAGCTGGTGCCGGAAGTCGTACGTGAACGTCTGCGTCTGGCCGGTCGACGTGCCGAGGTCGGTGCGCAGCGTGTTCACGTCGTCGTTGCCGAAGTAGGTCAGCGTCTGCTTCGCGACCTGCGTCGTCGCCGGCACGCCCTTGCTGACCGTCTGCGTGAGCACGCGGCCGAGCACATCGTAGGTCCACGCCGACTTGACGAACGTCATCGGCGAACCACCGGGATACACGATGCCCCGCTCGGTCACGAGGCCCGCGATGTTGCGCGTGTCGGTGATCGGCGGCCCGTAGGTGCCGCCGTTGTTGACCGACACCTTCACCGTCGACGGCAGGCCCCGCATGTCGTAGTCGAGCTCCGCGAACGTGGACATCGTGCCGGCGCCCACACCCTCGGCGTACTCGATCCGCTTCACCGCGTTGCCGAGCGTGTACGCCCGCGCGAACGCCCGGGTCTGCGCGTAACCCGCCGCCTCGAACCACGCCCAGCTGTAGAGCCGGTTGCCCTGCGGGTCGTCGCCGAAGATCTGGTGCTGCCGCGTGTACGAGCCCACGCCGAACGACCGCCACTCCGTCAGCCGGCCGCGATCGTTCTTGTCCAGGAGCGATCCCACGTCGTAGCGATAGGTCTCCTGCACGGCGCCGAACTGATCGAGATCCGCCGGCGCGAGATCGCGCGGCGCCAGGCCGCGGATCACGAGGCGATCGAGCGCGTCGTACACCAGCGCGGTCGTGTACTTCAGGCGGCACGCGCCGTCACCGACCGGGCACGTGGTGGCCTGCGGCGAGACCTCCGTCGAGACGTTGCCGCTCGCGTCGTACGTGTACTCCCATTTGCGACTGCTGCCGCGATCGACGCTCAACCGATGACCAGCCCAATCGTGCGCGAGCTGCGTGACCTTGTTCTCGGCGTCGGTGATCTTGGAGACGTTGCCCGCCGCGTCGTACTCGTAGAGCGTCGTCGCCCAGGCGGACGCCTGTCCGTGCGGCGCACGGCGCGCGTCCTTGGCATCAGAAGCCGCGCCCGTGCTCGTGAGGTGGCGGTGTTCTCGTCAACCCGCGGCGCGCCGCCCCGAAGGACCACCCGCGCCGCGCGCTGTCCCAGCCGGCAGCACCGGCCGAGCGAGCCAGCACGAGGGTCACCCGCGTGACAGCACCTGGTTGGGTGCGTCCGCAGGGCGAGGGTAGTCGCGGGTGCGCGCGATCAGCAGAGCACGGGCAGCGCGGGGACGCGCGGCGGGCGAGGCGGACCTCCGGGCGTCAGGCGGCGGGCCCGGGCGGCGGCGGCATCGGCGGCGGGCCCGGCGGCGCGTCGGGCATGTTCTCCGGCTCGCGCATCGCGCGTCCCGTCATGATCGCGATCGACAGCAGGAGCAGGCCCGAGAGCCAGAGGCCGTAGCGGCCGCCGGCGGAGACCTTGACCTCGCGTTTCATGCTCTCGCCCATCGCGCCGCCGAGCTTCTCCTTCGCGATCGCGTCCTTCAGATCTCCCCCGACCTTCAGGTACAGCCCGACGAGCACGCCGAGTGTCGCGATCGACAAGCCGAAGCTCGCCATCAGGCCTTGCTTGCTCTTCACGAACGCGGCGACGAAGCCGAGCACGATCAGCGCGAGCGCGACGATCGCGAGCGGCTCGCGCTCGACCTTGTCGACCTTCATGTCGCTCATCCCCCCGCCGCGCGAGCGCCGGCTGCCGCCCATCTCGCCCTCCATCTCGTCGGCCTGATCCTCGGCCTCGGAGATCAGACCGCCGGGCCGGCAGCCGCCGACCATGTCCGCGCCGGAGACGGTGACCACGTCGACGCCGTCGCACGACACGCCGAAGAACGGCAGGAAGAACGCCGCGATCACCAGGGCGCTGAAGTACTTGCCGATGCTGTTCCAGGTCGATCGTTTGCTCGCCACGGACGGCGTTATCGCACATGGTAAGGTGGGTCTGGTGGAGATCGTCGCGATCGACGTGCAGCGCCCCCTCGAGGCGTGCTGGCGCGTCCTGACCACGCCGGCGTCGCTCGTCCACTGGGTGCCCGGACTCGTCCGCGCGACGCTCGTCGAGGCGCGGCCCGACGGGCTGCCGCGCGAGGTCCGCTTCGAGTTCGCCGCCGGCCTCCAGTACGCGCTGCTCTACACGTACGACGCGACCGAGCACGTCGTGCGCTGGGAGCCGCGCGAGCACGACCAGGGCGCCGTGCGCGGGTTCGCGCGACTCGAGCCGACGGAGGTCGGCGCGCGGCTGACCTACGCGCTCGAGCACGAGCCCGGGCGCAAGGCCGCCGAGCGCGTGCTCGACGATCCCGAGTCACTGGTCGCGAGCTTCGCGCGCTACATGCACGAGCATCGCGACTGAGCGCGGGTTCACGTCGGCTTCGTCGGCTTCGTCGGCTTCGTCGGCTTTGTCGGACTCGCCGGTGGCGGCAGCGCCGGCAGCGGCGGCATCAGCCAGAGGTTCGCGTAGGCGTTCGCGTTGAGGTCGTAGAACTTCCGGGACGACATGCCGAGGCCGACCTGGAACGCGCCCTCGGTCTCGAAGCCGAGCGCGCCGTTCGAGGGCTTGATCTGGTTGAACGGATCCGCGGCGTCCTCGCGCACCTTCCGGGCGGCGTCCGCCGCCTCCTTCGGGTCGGTCGTGGTCGCGGCGAGCCAGACCAGCAGCGTCGACGGCGGCTTGCCGTCCTTCGCGCTGCCGATGCTCAGCTGGCGCAGGCCGTCGAGCCGCTCGGCCGCGCGCGCCGGCGTGGCGAGCGCGTTCAGGTACGCGAGCCAGCGGCGCTCGCTCGTCGCGTCCTCGCCGGACGCGCGGAACAGCGCGTCGGCCTGGGCGACGTTGCCCTGCTGGAGCGCGATCCAGCCGAGGTTGTTCGTGGTGCGCGCGTGGAGCTCGCGGTGCATCGCGCGCGCGGCCTCGTAGTGCTGCGCCGCCGAGGCCCACAGTGCGGGATCCTTCGTCACGGTCGCGGTGATCGCATCGCAGTCGCCGAGCATCGCCTCGCGGTGCGCCTCGATCTGATCGCTCCACGAGGGCTCGATCTCGAGGATCGCGGTGCGCGCCGCGGCGACCGCCTTCGGCGTGGCGAGCACGATGGCGAGCGTCAGCGCGGTGCGCGCGCGCTGCAGATAGAGCTCGATCTCCTCGTCGGCGGGTGAGCCCGGCTTCTGCATCACCACGTCGAGCGCACGCTGGCGATCGGGCGTGAACGTCGCGAACGTGAACACGAGCTTGTCGATCTCGGGCGTGCCCGGGTGCTTCGCACGCAGCGCGAGCGCGGCCTCGAGCCCGCCCTTCAGGAGGTCCGCGATCGCGACGTCCTGGGCGAGCGCCTTCTCGACGATCGGGATCGCGCGATCGAGCACGAGCTCCAGCGCCGCGGCGCGGCCCGGCCGCGTGGCCTCGAGCTTCACCGCCATCTCGCGGATCGACTTCAGGATCTCGACCATCTTCTTGCCGCCGGCGACCCGGTCCTGAAACAGCAGCGGGAGCGCCTCGCCCATCGCGTGTGCACCCTGCGCGCCGATCAGCATCGACCAGTAGTCGGCGTCCTGGTTGGTCAGCGCCGGATCGCCGAGCTCCTGCGCGACGAAGCCGGCGGCCTGCAACATGTTGCCCGCCTGCGCCATGCCTTCGAACGACAGCGCGGCGCTGCGCACCCGCACGCGCGCGTCGCCCGGCGCGAGGCGCTTCAGGTCCGCGAGCAGCGTCTCGGCGGTCTTGCTCCGGCCCATCGCGCGCGAGAGGTCGAACTGCTCGATGCGCGCCTCGATCGTGTTCGTCGCCTGGAGCGCGAGGTAGCGCTCGAGGCGAGCGATGTCCTTGCCGACCTCGCGGAGCTTCGCCTGGTCGAGCCGGCGCTCGATCGGCTTCTGCTTCATCGCGGCGAGCGCCGCCTCGGCGCCGGCCTTGTCGTCGGCCTTCACGCTGGCCTCGCCGAGGCGATACCAGTCATCGAGCGTGGCCGCCCCGCCGCGCCGCTCGACGAGCTTCGCCGCGAGCGCGCGCGACTTCGCGTAGTCGCCGGCGTCGCGCGCCCGCTCCGAGAGCGCGCGGAGCACGTCGTCGACGGCGTCCGGGGGGCCGCCGGCGGCGAGCACCTTCGCGGCGAGGTGCCGGCGCTGCGCGGGCGCGGCCGCGGCGAGGATCTCGAGCAGCTTGCGATCGACACCGACGTCGGGCGCGCTCTGGATCCACTGCTGGAACGCGGGCCTGTCGAGCTCGTTCCACAGGTGATGGAGCAAGCCCGCGGCAGCGAGCCCCGCGGCGGTCGGCGTCGCGTTGTACGCGCTCGGCTCCGCGAGGTGGATGCCCTCGAGCGCGGCGCGCAGCTTCGCGCCGATCGCGGCCGGCGGGAGCGCGGCGACGTCGAAGTCCCAGTGCGCGAGCCGCGCGCGCGCGTCGCCGGTCGCGGCGGCGGTCTTCGCGAGGTCCGCGGCGAGCTCCGCCGGGACGGTCGGCCACACGGGCTGTGCGGGAGTGTCGACCTCGGCGACCAGCGCCGCGAACGGGGACGCCGGCTCCTCGGGCGGGAGCGGAGGCTTCGCCGGTGCCGAGCTCTTGCACGACAGCGCGGCGACGGTGAGCGCGATGAGCAGACGGGACATGGACGGGAACCCCCGCCCACGAGCCTACTACGCGGCCAGCGAGATGACCTCGGACGGGGCGAGCTCGAACGGATCGTCGATGACACCATCCGACATCGCATCGCCCTGACGGAACCACGCCTCGCAGAACGCTTCGTCGAGCGCGCGGTCGTCGTCGTCCTCGATCTCGAGCTCCACCTCGAGGTCCGGGTCGAACAGCGCGAACGTGAGGCCTGGGAGCTCTCGCGTGAGGTCGAGCATCGAGACTTCCAGCATGTCCCCATCCTTTGCGGGGCCCGGCGCTCGGGGCAAGTTTTGCGCGTTTCGTGGCAGACTCGATCGCGCATGGCCGACGACAGCGCTCGCACGAAGCTCGGTGTCGGCGAGGTCAAGCAGAAGCCGTTGTCCGCGCTCGTCGGCACGACGGTGCTCGAGCGCTATCGCGTCGAGTCCGAGCTGGGCCGCGGAGCGATGGGCACCGTGTACCGCGGCTCGCACCATCGCCTCGCACGCTCGGTCGCGATCAAGGTGCTGCACCCGCACCTCGTGCACGAGCCGAACATCGTCGCGCGGTTCGAGCGCGAGGCGAAGGCGGCCGCGCGCCTCCAGCACCCGAATCTGATCAGCGTCCTCGACGTCGGCGAGACCGAGGACGGCGCGCACGTCATGGTGCTCGAGCTCGCGAAGGGCCCGACCCTCGCCGACCTGATGAAGCAGCGGCTCGAGCCCGCCCGCGTGGTGCGCCTGGCCCGGCAGCTGCTCGCGGGGCTCGACCACGCGCACGCCGCCGGGCTCATCCACCGCGACCTCAAGCCGGCGAACGTCATGGTCGAGACCAGCGAGAGCGGCGAGGAGATCGCGCGCATCGTCGACTTCGGGATCGCGGTGATCGCCGACCCCGAGGAGACGCTCGGCGGCGGCAAGCTGACGAGCACCGGCCAGATCCTCGGCACGCCGCTCTACATGGCGCCCGAGCAAGCGAAGGGCGATCCGATCGATCAGCGCGTGGACCTCTACGCGCTCGGCGCGACGATGTACGAGATGCTCGCGGGCGCCTGGCCGTTCACGGGCTCCGCGCTCGAGATCGCCGTCGCCAAAATCAACCAGGACCCGCCGCCGATCGCGCAGCGCGCGCCCGGCGTCGCCGTCGATCCGATCCTCGAGTGCTTCGTGCAGAAGCTGATGGCCCGCAGCGTGGAGGACCGCTTCGCCTCCGCCCACGACGCGCTCGTGGTGCTCGATCTCTACGAGAAGGACCGTGACGCCGCGAAGCTCGCGCTGGGAATCATGGACCTCCCGCGCGCGTTGGATGTGGTATCGCTGCCGCCGCCCCCCAAGCCGTAGGCACCGCCGTGAAGGTCGCGAAGCACGTCCTGATCCTGCTCGGGCTCGTCGGAGTCCTCGGCGTGATCATGCCGTTCGCCGAGGTCCGCAAGGGCATCGCCGCGGTGCAGCTGTCCGCGAAGGATCTGTCGTTCGGCCTCGAGAAGACGCACGCCGCCCTCGATCGCAAGCTCCCCAAGCTCGTCGAGAAGCGCCTCGGCTCGACCGTGACCGACACGCGCGACGAGCTGAAGCTGGTCGCCGACGGCCTCAAGTACGCGGCGCTGGTGTTCCTCCCCGCCGCGTTGCTCGTCGTGATCGGCATCATCGCCGTCCTCCGCAAGCGGCTCGGCCGCGTGCTCGCGGGCACGGCCCTGTTCTTCGGCCTCGTCACGCTCGCCGCATACATCGGCCTGCACTACGGGATCGCCTACGCGCTCGACGAGGCCGACGTGAACGGCATGACGATCGAGCTACGTACCGGCGCGCACATGCTGATCCTCACGGCCGTCACCGGCATCGGCGTCGGTCTCGCCGGCCTGATCAAGCCAGAGCCGCTTCCGGGCGCGCTGGCGATGCG
>JAEUJX010000462.1 GCA_016794545.1 Myxococcales bacterium | reverse complement strand
GACGACGGCGGCCTGCTCGTTCACAGCCCGGCACCTCCGACCGACGCGCTCGCCAACGAGCTTCAGGCCCTCGGCCCGGTGCGCTGGCTCGTGGTGCCGAACGGCTTCCATCACCTCGGCACGCCCGCGGCCAAGGAGCGGTTCCCCGAGGCGAAGGTGGTCGGGCCGGCCTCGGCGCTGCCGAAGAACCCGGCGCTGCGCCTCGACGTCGACCTCGCGCAGCTCGGCGAGCAGGTCCCCGAGCTCGAGGCGTTGCCGCTCGTTGGCGTGCCGTTTCTCGACGAGACCGTGCTCCATCACCGCCCGACGCGAACGCTGCTCGGCGCCGACCTCGTGCTGTGCGCACACGCGCAGGACCACTGGACGTGGCGCTGGGCGGCGCGGGTCATGGGCTGCTACGAGCGCCTGCGCGTGCCGCCCGACGTGAAGAAGCAGATCGTCGACAAGGCCGCCGCGGCGCGCTCGGTCGACGCGATCCTCGAGCGGCCCGCGGCCCGCCTGGTCGTCGCGCACGCCGACATCGTCGAGGACGGCTGGCGCGAGCGGCTCGCCGAGGCGTGGCGACGCGAGGGTGTCGAGGTCGCGGCCGGGGCTCGCCCGCGTTAGGCGAGGAAGACCTTGATCAGGATCGCGGCCGTGCCCAGCAGCACGAGCACCGCGACCAGCGCGACGGCGCCGTCGCTGTCGGTGAGCTCGGCGTCGTCGCTCTCGGCCATGTCGCGAGCCTACTCCAGGTCAGTTCGTGAACGTGCCGGTCTGGCCGCCGATCGTCGCACCCGGGCCGGTGATCGGGCCGGTGAGGAGGAACGTGATGTTGTACCCGCCCTGGGTCGCGTTGGCCGTGATCTGGTGGCTCATCGTCACGGTGAATGTGCCGTTCTGGAACAGGCCGAGCACCGCCGGCGGGATCGAGACCGACGTCGCGTTCGCCGCGGTCTCGCAGCTCGCGACCACCTGGCTCGCACCGGTGCCCTGCGAGATCGTCGTGTAGACGAGGGTGCCGGCCGGGCCGCCGGAGATCGTGAACGTCATCGCCGCGCTGCGGCTCTGCGTCGCCGGGATGGCGGTCGTGTTGACCGTGCCCGGCGAGACCGGGAAGGTGTGGCTGGCCGTGCCGATCAGGACGTCGGTGATGGTCAGGGTCGCGGGCGCGCCGGCGGTGAGCGGGCCGTTGCCGAGGCCCTGGTTGCTGCAGATGTTGTTCGCCTCGGTGCACGACTGCGTGCTGCCGCCCATGCACGTGACCATGTCGGCGCCGTTGTTGACGGTGGTGCCGCCGGTCGCCTCGCCGATGTTCACGTAGCAGCTGCCGATCATCATCGTCGTCGGCCCGGTCTGGCCGGTGGTCTCGCTCAGCGAGCCGTAGACGCCTCCGAGCGTGAAGCCGCCCGCGCCGAGCGAGCCGCAGCCCGCGATCGCGTTCCTGGTCGTCGTCGGGGCCGCCGGCGTGCCGGTCGCGGTGACGTCGATCCGGAACGTCGAGGCGTTCGCGGCGTTGCTGTTGACCTGCCACGGGCAGTTCGCCGCGCCGGTCGCGGGGATGGTGGTCTCGATCGCGAACGTCGTCATGCCGCCGGGCGCGACCGAGGCGGCCGGCGCGGTGGCGACGGTCTGGTTGCAGTTGCTCGGCGCGGCCATCGTCGGGAACGTGACGCCCGAGATCGCGAGCGCGGCCGTGCCGGTGTTCGTGATCGTGTAGGTCCGCGTCGTGGGCATGTTGATCGTCTGGTTACCCGCCGCGTCGGTGCCGCCGGCGGTGAGCGCGCCACCGGGGCCGCTGATCGCGATCGCGGGCGCCGCGGGAGCGTTGACCGTCAGCATCGTGGTGTCGGTGGCGCCGCCGGCCATCGCGGTGATCGTGACGGTGCCGGTCTGACCGGCGACCGGCGTCACGAGGCCGCCGGCGCTGATCGTCACGATCCCCGCGGGCGAGGCGGAGTACGTCGCGGTCGCGGTCACGTCGGGCATCGACCCGTCGGTGCGCGTCGCCGTCACCATCAGCTGCTGCGTCTGCGTGTTGAGGATCGTGGCGTTGTCGGGCGCGATCACGATCGACGTGATCTGGGGCGCGCCGACGGTGATCATGAACGTGTCGCTGATCGCGCCGCTGGTGGCCGTGATCGTGGCGGTGCCCATCGCGACACCGGTGACCGTGCCACGCGACCCGGCGGTGGTGGAGACGGTCGCGACCGAGGTTGGCGCCGAGGACCACACCACCATCTCGGTGATGTTCATCATCGAGTTGTCGCTGAACGTCCCGGTCGCCGTCAGCGGCGTCGTCAGGCCGGCGGTCACCGTCGCGGCGCCCGTGATGTCGATGCTGGTGAGGCAGGCCGGGTTGACGATCACCGTCGCCGTGTCGGTCGTCATGCCGCCGCCGACCGGATCGGTGTAGCTCGCCGTGATGGTCGCCGTACCCTGCGCGACGGCGGTGACCACGCCGGTGCTCGAGACCGTCGCGACGCTGGTCGGCGCCGCCATCCACGACGTGGCCGTCACCACCGGCATCGTGCCGTCGGTCAGGGTCGCCCGCGCGGTCAGGGTCAGCGTCTGGCCGGCGCACAGCATCTGGTTGTCGGGCCCGACGGTCAGCGCCGTCGCGGTCGCGCCGGTCACGACCAGCGTGGCCGTCCCGGTCCTGCCCATCGCGGTGGCGCTGATCATCGTCGTGCCGGGATCCACCGCGGTCGCGAGACCCGTGTTGCTGACCGTCGCGGCCGCCGTGTTGGTCGAGGTCCAGGCCGCCGTCGTGGTGACGATCTGCGTCGAGCTGTCGCTGAAGTGCAGCGTCGCGACGAACTGCTTGGTCAACCCGTCGGCGAGCGTGACGTTCGCCATGTCGAGCGTCAGCGACGTCGGCACCACCTGGGGCGCGTCGATCATCGCGTCGACCATGGCGTCGATCGCCTGATCCGGCGGCGCGTCCTTCGGCACCGCGGCGTCGGGCGTCCCCTGTCCGCCATCGTCGCCGCACGCTCCGAGCCCCGCCAGCAGGGCCACAACACTCACGAACAGGATGGTCTTCCGCATGATTCCCCCGCGATACCGTGAAGACCAACACGAGGTCAACCGGCGGGGCGTCAGGATCCGAAGCTCTCCCCGGGGGGGCGGTCGATCGCGACCGACCGCGCTACAGTATCCCCATGCGTGTCGCCTGGTTCGCCCTGCTGCTCGCCGCCTGCACGAGCAAGACGAGCATCGAGCAGGACCTCTGCGCGCGGGCGGCGGCCATGTTCGAGCGGTGCGAGACGTTCGACACCAAGGGCTCCGGAGCGGCGCAGACCAAGGAGCTGATGGTCGACCGGTGGCGCAGCCTGTGCCGCGCCGTGTTCACCGGCGAGACCAAGCAGATGATGGACAACGTGAAGGAGCTGTACCTGCAGATGGACGAGCCGACGAAGGAGGGCCTGCGCCTCCAGGCGGGGTGCATGGCGAACGCGACCGCCTGCGACGCGTACGCGCGCTGCGAGCAGTAGCTCTCAGAAGAACGTGTAGATCAGCGAGGCCTTCATGATCGTGTCGAGGCCGCTGGCCTCGGGCACGAAGCCCATCGCGAGGTTCTTGAGCGTGAGCGGGGCAGGCCGGTTGTCGTACTTGGCCTCGATCGAGCTCTGGAACGAGAGGCTCTTGCCGATCTTCGAGGACACGCTGGCCTTGAAGTTGAGGCGGAAGTCGCGGCCGATGCCACCGTCGGCGCCGGTCGGCAGCGTGCCTTCGTCGTTGAGGTTCACGAGCAGCTCGCCCGATGTCTCGAAGCTCGTACCCTCGGTCATCTCGGACTTGTAGCCGACGAACGCGCGGCCCGAGAGGATCTTGAGGGAGTCGGCATCGCCGACCAGGTTCTCGTTCGAGTAGTCGAGGCCGCCTTCGCCGACGGCCTCCGACTTCTCGCTCTTGTAGAGCTGGCGGCTGTAGCCGAGCTGCGCGCCGAGCACGAGCTCCTTGCCCGCGGGCAGGTCGCGGCCGATGAGCGCGGCGACGAACAGCGAGTTGTGCTTCGTCAGGAACCGGTCGTAGCGGATCTTGCCGGCGTACGACTCGGCGGTGACCTGACGCTCGGTCGTGATCTCGTTGGCGTTGTCGATCATCCCGTTGCCGTTCTGGTCGAACAGGACGCGCTGGCCCGCGCGCGCGTAGGTGGCGCTGCCCTCGACCGCGAGCTTGTTGTTCTTCTGCTTGCGGGACGCCTTGACGCCCGCCGAGATGGTCGTGGTCTCCGAGTTGCCCGTCGTGAACACGAGCCCGACCTCGGCCGAAGCGTTGACCTCGGTGTCCTTGACCTTCTCGACCTCATCGGCCTTTCCGAACTCGAACTTCGGGTCGCCGGCGTATGCGGGTGCGGCCGCGAGTGCGGCCCCCACCACGATCAGTCTGTTCAGCATGGTCACTCCGTGCGTGGAATCGCGCGGAGACGATACCCGAACCGGTGGCGCGACTCGATGAGGTCGCCGATCTCGCTCTTCATCAAGGCGCGGCGGACGCGCCTGACCAGCTGCTTCACGTGATTCTCGGACGGCTCGCGGGTGTCCCACGACAGATCCGCGATCAGCTCGGAGGAGCGCACGAAGCCTCGGACGAGCTCCGGCTGGTGGGACTCGGCAGACATGCGCCGGATCATCAGGGCCATCAGCTCGAACTGGGTGGTCGTCAGCTGGACCTGCTTGCCGTCGACCTCGATGAGCCCGCCGCCACCGCCCGTCGGCTCGTGGAGCTTGAACTTCATCGTCGGCAGCCCGACGTCGGTCCGCTCCTCGTCGGGCTCCTGGGGGAACTCGGGCGAGGGGGTGGTCGAGACGTCCTTGGGCCTGATCGTCGCGGTCATCGTGCGGCCGAGCTTGGGGACCGGCAGCTGCTCGACGTCGCCGATGAAGTAGAACGCGATGTGGCCGAACCGGATGCGGTCGCGGTCCTTGACCGGCGACGTGGTCTCGATCAGCCGGTCGTCGGAGAACGTTCCGTTGGCCGAGCCGAGGTCGCGGATCGCCCACTGGCCCTGGTCGTCCAGGAGGACGTGCGCGTGGTGGCGCGACACGCTGGGCTCGAGGATCGCGAGACCCTGGCCATCGACCTGACGGCCGATCAGCGTCCGCGGATCGAGCCGGTGCGGCCGTCCCCACAGATCGACGAGCGCCGCGCGTGTCGGACGGACCGCGTACAGCTGGATCTGCTCGGGCGTGATCTTGATCGGGCTCGACAGCTCATCCCGGCACTCTTCACACAGCACGCCGACTTCAGCCGGTCGCTGTCGACATACCGGGCAACTCACGGAGCCATCCTAACTCACTTCCAGCGATCGCGACGCCCCAGGCGTGCCACGACTCCGATCTGGAGCTCGAGACAGTGCGCGTAGCCCGCGTCCTGCGCGATCGTGATCACGTGGAGCGCCTCGAGGCGCACCGAGACCCCGGGGCGCGTTTCTATAGTGAAGGCGGCGCCGTAATGGAGACCACCAACCGTGCCGACCCTGCTGGTGCCGCCCTTGGCGAGCGTGGTGAAGACGTCCCCGCCGAGCAGGCCGCGGAGCCCGAACCGGCCGTCCTCGACGAGCCGGGCCGCGATCGAGCCGCGGTTGATCAGGAGCGGTACGACCCCGAGCCGGCCCGTGTAGCTCGACGTCACGATGCCGGTCTCGAGCTCCACGCCGACCCGCCGGGTCGGAAATAGCCCGATGCGCAGACCGGCGACCGGGCCGCCCGTCAGCGTGTCGTCGGGGTCCAGCGGCTGGCCGATGGCGTTGGCCGCGCCGCCCACGTCGGGCGGCAAGAACGCGCCGATCTGCGCGCCCAGGTCGAGCGCGAACCAGTCGGCCTCGGGGGGCGGTGGCTCGTACGGGGCCGGCGCGTCGACGAGGTCGATCGCGACGCGGCCGAGCTCGACGCCGTTGGCCCGTACCACCAGGCCGGCGCCGACCGCCGTCGCCGACGGCGTGACCGGGATCTCGAGCCCGCCGGGGACGCGGAGCGCCGTCCCGAGATCGAGGTCGCCGACCGCGGCGATCTCCAGCTGATCGCCGACCGCGCCGACCGACGCGATCGTGAGGTGCAGCCGGGTCTCGGTCTCGCGCGCGATCGGCGCGAGGTCCCCCGCGACGATCACCGGCGCCACGACGACGGGGACCTCGACGGTCGGTTGACCGGGACCGCCGCCGCAGCGCAGCGGGAATGCCCCCGCGACGGTGGCGACCACGTTCGCGCCGGCGGTGCCCGCGCCGAGCTGGCAGGTGAGGCCGGGCGAGCTGAACGTCGCGCCGACGGCGAACGCGCCGCTCGCCGGCATGCCCGTCGTGCTGCGCGCGCCGGGGGCGGTGGCCTCGACGCGGACGACGTCGATCAGGACGTCCGAGGGCGCGCTCTCGACGCCGTTCGCGTCGATCGCGGTGACGGTGAGCACGTGCTGGCCGGGCGTCAGCTCGGGACGCTCGAACACGGTGTCGGTGAGCTCGCGGTCGTAGACCCGCGCGCCGGAGGTCCAGCGCGCGCGATACCGGGCGGCGCCCGAGACCGGCGACCAGCTGACCTTGACGGGCGCGGCCTCGCCGGCGAACGCGACGAACGTGCGGCTCGTCGTCACGAGGCGCGGCGCGTCCGGCGGCAACGCCGCGGCCGGCCTCGACGCCAGCACGACCACGGCGAGCACGCACGCGCGCGGACCCATCGCCGCGATCATCGCATGGCGGGCTAGTGCGTGCGCACTTCCCAGGCCGTGTAGCGCTGCGACAGCACGGGCTCGGTGACCCGGTCCGGGGCGATCGCCATCTCGAACGGGAACGAGCGCGCCGACACGCCGTCGGGCGACGCGGTCATCACCTGGAAGTGGAGGTGCGGCGTCGACGAGAAGCCGGTGTTGCCCGACAGCGCGAGCTCCTGCAGGCGCTCGACGCGCTGGCCCGGCTTGACCTGCACGGTGGCCGGTGCGAGGTGCATGTACTCGCCGAGCGTGCCGTCGTCGTGCAGCACGATCACGAAGTTCGTGCGCTTGTAGTCGAGGTACTCCTGCGTCGTGCCCGAGCCCTGCGCCTGCGCGTTCGCGGCCACGATGATCCCGGGGCGCGCCGCGAGCACCTTGGTCGCGACCGGGCAGTCGAAGTCCACCGCGAACTCGTTCGAGCCGCGGTGGGAGAACGCGCCGTGGAAGCCCTGCAGGACGGCGAACGTCTGGCCCCTGGGATACGGCAGCGCGTAGGCGTACGGCGATGGCTGCGCGTTCGGATCGCCGAACCGCGCGCGGAACGTGAGCTCGCGCCGGTAGGCTTGCGTCGGATCCATCACCCCGAGCTCCGCGATCGCGACGGTCTGTCCGACGCCGTTCGGCTTGTCGGCGGCCGGGACGTACACGACGCCGGAGATCGGGCTGACCGGGGCGACATTCTCGAGCGCCGACATCTGCCACGCCACCATCACCGGCACCGCGTAGTGGCTGCGGACGGTCTGCACGACCCGCGTGCCCATGCGATAGAGCTCGAACTCGAGGTACCCGCCGTCGAACTGGTAGTCGATCAGGCGGTCGTCGAGCTTGCCCGCGCGGGTGATGTCGACCGGCTGCTGGGCGCCGATCGGGGGCTGTGTCGGGTGCGGGCCCTGAGGTCCCGGGCCGTAGTAGGGCGGAGGAGGCGGACTGGTGGCGCAGCCGATCGCGAGGATCGCGAGCACGAACCACCGGCGCATCTCACCGATGGTAGCAGGTCTCAGTCGAGCGTGAACGTGCGCGACGAGACGCGATCGAGCTTGTCCTCATCCTCGTCGAGCGAGAAGTCCGTCACGTCGAAGCCCGGTGCGCTGATCGCGTTCAGCTTCACCGTGAGCGCCCCCGCGGGCAACGCCACGATGTCCGGGACCACGAAGCTCGTGGTCCCATCGAACGAGGTGACGTTGAGGACCTTGGCCGTGCCCTGGGTGAACTCCAGGCTCATCACCGTCGCATCCGGCACCGCCTTCCACTCGTTGAAGCCGCGCGTGATCCCGAGCGTGTCCTCGGGGACCGCCAGCCACGTGCCGGCGGCGAGGGTGGCACCCGAGAGGCCGCGCCGGAGCACGATGGTCTCCTGCGTGACGGGGGTCGTGCCGCTCGTCGTGGCGTTGTTCGCGATCGCGGTCAGCCGGTACGCCGTGCCTCCGACGGCGGCGGGCTTCGGTGCCAGGAGCGTGGCGTCCGCGGGCGTGCGAAACAGCGGGAGCTGGAACACGCCGTCGGTGCCCGTCTCGAGCCCGATGAGCGCGCCCTGGGTCGCCAGCGACGACGGCGGGGAGCCGAAATCCACGGTGACGTTGCCCATCATGCCGACATCGACGAGCGTGAGGTCCTGTCCGCTCTGGCTGACGCCGGCCGTGACCGTGATCCCACCGCGATACGCCCACCGGATCAGCGTCATCGTGTCGTCGTTGGGGTTCGTCGGCGTGTTGTTGAGGTTGCGGTCGTAGACCGCGGCGAGGAGCCCGACCTTGCCGGGGCGCACGTCGATCGTGAAGTTGCACGGCATCGGATTGCCCATCGTGCCGCCGTTGCAGACGTGCGTGTCGTTCGCCGTCACGATCTCGTTCTCCGGATCTCCGAGATCATCGGTCTGCGAGTAGAAGACGATCGCCAGCTTCAGATGGCCCTGCGGGACCTGGATCGACGTGAGATCGATCGAGCCCATGAGCGACGCGCGTGGTGCCACCGGCTCGCTGGCCTTCTCGAGGTTGAAGGTCATGTTCGC
Organism: Myxococcales bacterium; assembly: GCA_016794545.1. Classification (GTDB taxonomy): domain Bacteria; phylum Myxococcota_A; class Polyangia; order Haliangiales; family Haliangiaceae; genus JABFXX01. Next base: position 5,542 of record JAEUJX010000462.1, on the reverse strand, counting down.
GCCGTTCGCGCCGACCCACATCTCGGGGCGATACGGGTCGGCCTTGACCGTGACCGTCTCGACGGCGTCGCTGACCTCGGCGATGAACAGGCCGGTGTCATCGGTCGTGCCTTCGACGTCCCCGCGCGGGGTCTCGACGACGACGGTCGCCCCCGCGACCGGCTCGCGCGTCGCGTCGTCGATCGCGTAGACATTCACGACACCGTCGATCGGACCGTCGCCGATTCCGCCACCGGGGATCACCCGAGGAGGCACTTTTGAGGGCCCGTCGTCGCCGCAGGCCGCGTGGATCGTGGTCGTTAGCAGGCAGGCCAAGATAGCTGTGCGCATCGCTCCTCCGAGGACCGATCCTATGCGACCCGCGTTCCACAGACCGACTTTGCGCACGGGGGGCGGTTCGCTTACCTTCGACGAGATGTCGGCGCCCGATCGCTCCTGGACCATCACGCCGACGCTCGTGTGGTACGGCGGGATCCTCCTGGCGGCACTGTGGGTGATCGACGGCAACTTCCAGGCGCTCGCCGACCGGCTGACCACGCCGCGCGAGGCTCCGCCCTCGGGCGGTGGCGGCCCGACGTTCACCGCGCCGCCGCCGACCGTCGCCGAGGCGCGCGACGACGACGATGACCGGCCGGGCCTCCCGGCGGTCGGCTCGGGTGGGAACCGCGCCACCGGCAGCGCGCTCGAGGACACGTGCCTCGACGGCGCGCCCGGGAGCTGCAAGCAGTGGGCGATGGACGCGTTCTATGCGGCGGTCGGCAAGAGCAAGGCCGGCACGCTCGGCCGCGCGGTACGCGTGTCGTGGTACGGCGACTCGGTCGTCGCGACCGATGCGATTCCCGGCCGGCTGCGCGTGAAGCTGCAAGGCGCGCTCGGCGACGGTGGGCCCGGGTTCCTCGCGCTCGTGCCGCCGCACCGGTTCGTCGCGCACGAGGGCATCACGCGATCGTCGACCGGCAGCTGGGTGACGCACGCGATCTCGACGACCCAGGCCGCCGACGGGCTGTACGGCGCGGGTGGCTTCACCGCCGAGGGTGACGACGCGCGCGCGACGCTCAAGGCGGCGAGCAAGGTCACGCAGCTCGACCTGCACTACCTCGCGCAACCCAGAGGCGGCACGATCACGATCACCGCCGACGGCGCGGAGGTCGCGAAGATCGACACGAAGGCGGAGGCGAAGGAGGCGGCGTACGCGCTCCACCAGATCTCGCCGGCGCAGACGATCAAGCTCGAGACGCAGGGGCGCGTGCGGACGTTCGGCATCGCGCTCGAGAATGCGAGCGGCGCGGTGGTCGACAACCTCGGCATCGTCAGCGTCAACGTGAAGAGCTTCGCGAACCACAACGCCGCGAGCTTCGCCGGCGGCCTCGCGCACCGCGGCGCTGACCTCATCATGATCATGATCGGCGCGAACGAGGCCCAGTGGCTCGGACCCGGCGATCGCGACACCAAGCTCTACCAGCAGAACTACGAGAAGGTGCTCGGGCCGATCCGCAAGGCGCGGCCGGATGCGTCGTGCCTCGTCGTGTCGCCGACGGATCAGGCGGAGGCGAAGGATGGCGGGTATCCGTCGCGGCCGGTCATGCCGCTGCTCGTCGATGCCCAGCGCAAGGCGGCCCATGCGAGCGGCTGCGCGTTCTTCTCGACGTACGACTGGATGGGCGGTAAGGGCAGCGCGGCGAAGTGGTTCCGCAAGGGCTACGTCGGAACGGACTTCCAGCACCTCTCGCACAAGGGCGCGGTGAAGTTCGCCGATGCGGTGTTCGACGCGCTGATGGCGGGCGCGCAGAGCCATGCGGGTCGCTAGCTCCCTCGCGATGGCGATCGCGCTGTTCGGCTGCAACTGCGACGGCGAGCGCATGCCGCCGAAGCAGCCGAAGCCGCCGATCGCCACGGGTGCCGGCGACGGCGGGGTCGATGCCCCGGGCGCGGGCGGCGCGGCGGTCGACGGCGGCGTCGCGCGGATGCCGGGCGTGCTCGATGCGCCTCCGGGGTCACTCGACAAGCTGTTCCAGGCGTTCGACGCGGCGGAGCGCGGCGATCGCGGCGGGCGCGTCTTGATGCTGTTCTTCGGCGACTCGCACACCGCGGGCGACTCGATGACCTCGCGTGTTCGGGCGACGATGCAGGGCAAGTTCGGCGACGCGGGGCGCGGGCTCGTCGCGGCGGGGCGGCCGAACGCGCGGCACTACTACCAGCGCGACGTGCGCTACGGCGCGAGCGGTTCGTGGCGCGCGGCCGTCGGCGGCAAGACCGGCGATGCCGAGCCGTTCGGCGTGGCGGGCCTCCGGATCTACGGGCAGCAGAAGGGCGCGCAGCTGTGGGTCGAGACCTGCGGCGACTGCCCGTCGGGGCAGAAGGTCGCGCAGTTCGAGATCCTCTACCAGGCGGCGCCGGATCGCGGCCTGCTCAGGTACCGCGTCGACGACCAGCCGTGGAAGCAGCTGTCCGCGCGGACCACCGCGATCGAGCCGCCGCACCCGCGGCGCGAGGTGATCGTCGTGCCCGACGGACCGCACAAGCTGACGCTCGAGCACGGCGGGGGCGGGCAGCTCGATCTCTACGGCGTGGTGCTCGAGCGCGACCGGCCCGGCGTGATCGTCGATGCGCTCGGCGTCGTCGGCCGCCGGCTCGGCAGCCTGCGGTCGTGGGACTGGTCGATCATCGGCGATCAGCTCGCGACGCGCGATCCGCGCCTCGTGGTGCTGCAGTACGGCACGAACGAGGCGGACGACCCCGACCTCGATCTCGAGGCGATGGCGCGCTACTTCGACGAGACGATCCTGCGGATCCGCGCCGCGGCGCCGACCGCGTCGATCCTGATCCTCGGGCCACCCGACATGGGCGTGCGCGAGGCCGGCCGGGCGTGCGACCGGATGAAGACCCCGCCCGACGGCGGCGTGATCGCGGAGTGCGAGTGGCGGACACCGGCCGTGCTCGCCGACATCATCGCGGTCGAGCACGCGGCCGCGGCGCGGAACAAGGTCGCGTTCTTCGACACGCTGTCGGCGATGGGCGGACCGGACCGCATGCACGCGTGGGTCACGCAGGAGCCGCGCACGGCGTTCAAGGACCACGTGCACTTCACCGACGTCGGCTACCAGATGTGGGCCGATGCCCTGTCCCACGCTCTGCTCGACGAATACGCGCGCTGGCGGAGCGAGCACCGGCTGCCGCCGAGCGCGCCGATGACGCCGGCGCCGGTCCGCGCGCCGAGCGACGCTCTCCTCCCCGGGCCCGTTCCGCCGTAGATGCTGTTCTCGTCTCCGGACTACCCGGTCTTCCTGGTCGCGGTGTTCTTCCTCTACGGGCTCGCCCGGTGGGGCGGGCCGCGGATGTTCGTCGCGCGCATCGCGCTGATGGTGCTGCTCGCCGACGTGGTGGTGCTGCTCGTCGCGAAGGATCTGGACGCGCTGTGGGATCCGGTCGGCGGGATCCTGCTGCGGTTCGTGACGGATCCCGACTGGCAGTCGTGGCCGCCGGAGCTGCTCGTGCGCTGGGGCATCGGGACGGCGGTGCTCGCCGCCGCGGTGATGGCGGGCCGGCGGGGCGGCGCGTGGATCGCGTCGGCGGCGGGGCAGGTGTGGATCGCGCGCGGCATGGTCGCGGTGCTCGCCGCGATCGGCGGCGTCGTGGCCAGCGCGCACGGCGCCGGCAGCCTCGACGAGGTGACCCGCGAGATCGTGGCGCACGGCCACGTCGGGATCCTCGCGATCCTCGGCGTCGGCATCGGCGCGTCGTCGGTCGAGAGCACGCAGCCGCTCGGGCGCGTCGTGATCCTGTTCGTCGCGTCGTCGCTGTTCTACCACGCGTGGGCGGCGGCGATGCCGGGGCCGTATCGCTACCTCCTCGGCCTGCTGCTCGCGACGATCGTCCTCGATTTCTACCTCGGCATCTGGATCGAGCGCACCGAGGATCCGTGGAAGCGCAAGGCGCTCGTGATCGTGAGCCTGTGCTCGAACCTCGGGATCCTCGTGTTCTTCAAGTACACGGACTTCGTCACCCAGGACATGGTCAACCCGGCGCTCGACACGCAGATCGAGCCGCTGCACCTGATCCTGCCCGCCGGCATCTCGTTCCACACGTTCCAGTCGCTCTCGTACACGATCGACGTCTACCGCCGCGAGCTCAAGGCCACGCACTCCGTCGTGCAGTTCGCGACGTTCGTGCTGTTCTTTCCGCAGCTCGTCGCGGGCCCGATCGTGCGCGCGCAGGACCTCCTGCCGCAGCTCGAGCACCTGCCGCCGCTCGAGCTCGACGCAGCTCGCCGCGGGATGTTCCGCATCTGCACCGGCCTGTTCAAGAAGATCGCGATCGCCGATACGCTGGCGCTCGCGATCGTCGATCGCGTGTTCGAGGCCCCGGAGCGCTTCAGCTCGCTCGAGGTCGCCGTCGGTGTCTGGGCCTACGCGCTGCAGATCTTCTGCGACTTCTCGGCGTACTCCGACATCGCGATCGGCTCCGCTCAGGTGCTCGGCTTCACGCTCCCCGAGAACTTCCGGACGCCGTATCGCAGCGCGAACCTCCAGGAGTTCTGGCGCCGCTGGCACATCTCGCTCTCGACGTGGCTGCGCGACTACCTCTACATCACGCTCGGCGGCAGCAAGGGCGCCGAGTGGCGCACCTACGCGAACCTCATCACGACGATGCTGCTCGGAGGCCTGTGGCACGGCGCGAGCTTCGCGTTCATCGTGTGGGGCGCGCTGCACGGCTTCGGCCTCGCAGTGACGCGCTACTTCCAGCGCCGCACCGCCGGCGGCAACGTGACCGAGGCGCGGACGCTGCTCGCGGGCTGCGCGCTCCTCGCGGCCCTGGGGCTCGCCGCGGTTCGCTTCACGATGGGCGACTCGAGCACGTGGGCCCAGCTCGTCGTGATCTGGCTCGTCGTCACGCCGCTGTGGGCCGTGATCACCGCCTGGCTCGGCGCCGAGCCGCGCCGCGCCGACGTCGAGCCGCCGGCCCCGGTGACGCCGTTCTTCCTGATCTGGGGCCGCGGCACCGAGCTCTGGATCCCCGAGGTGCTGCGCATCGCGATGTGCCTCGCCGCCTGCGGCTTCTTCTGGTCGCTCGGCTACGGCGATCAGGCCCTGTGGATCCCGCTGATCGCCCTGACGTGGGGCCTCGGCGTCGCCGCAGACCTGGTCGAGAAGGGCAGCGATCGCTTCCTCGAGCGGTTCGTCGTCGGATCGCGGCGCGCGGTCGCGATCGTCTTCCTGTTCCAGTACGTCTGCCTCGCCTGGATCTTCTTCCGCGCTTCGTCGTTCGACAACGCACTCGCCATCCTCCGCCAGATCGCGATGTTCGAGCTCGATCACGCGAACGTCGTCCCGCTCGTCACCGTCGCGATGACCGCCGGCTTCGCGATCCACTTCTTCGCCGACGGCAGCTACCGCTGGCTGCGCGAGCGCTTCGTCTCGCTCCCCGCCTACGGCCAGGGCCTCGTGCTCGCCGCGGTCACGCTCGTCTTGCGCGAGCTCGCGCCCACGAAGATGGTCCCGTTCATCTACTTCCCGTTCTGAGCGAGCTCAGCCGCCGAGCACGT
>JAEUJX010000444.1 GCA_016794545.1 Myxococcales bacterium | reverse complement strand
CTGCGGATCGAGGGCGAGCCGGAGCCGCAGGTCGCGCGGCTCGAGCGGGCGCTCGGGCAGCGTCACGTGGCGCAGCATCGCGCCCGCCGGATCGTCGACGATGACCACGAGAGACGATGCGTCGCCGAGCGCGCCGAGCTCGACCGCGACGACCCCGTGCTCGTCGGGCTCGAGGTTCGCGAGCACCACCGGCGCGGCCGCGAGGAAGTCATAGCTCGCGTACGCCTCCTCGGACACCGTGCTCGCGACGCGCGGCGCGGGCGCGGGCGCGTAGCCCGGGGCGCCGGGCGCGGCGCCGCCACCGAAGCCGGCGCCCGCCTTCGCGACGGCGATGTCGGTCGTCGTGGTGCGGCGGGCCCACGGATTCAGCAGCAGACCGGGCTTGTCGAGGAGCAGGCGCGGGTAGCGCTTCTGCGTCTTGCGCTCGAGGATGTAGCGGTACTCGTCGCCGAGCTCGCGGGCGGAGACGTACTGCGCGATGCGCGCGCGATCGAGGCGGCGCCCGACGGCGCGCGGGCCGATCCAGGGCAACTCGAGGAGGGCGGACGAGAAGTGCGTCGCGAACACGTGCACGCGCGTGCGCGGGCCCGGCTCGCGGAGCTTCACCACGAGGCGGTCTCCGGCGGAGATCGAGGCGATCGCCGGCGCGTGCCGCGTGAGCTCGCCGACCTCGTCGTGCGTGAACGCGACGTTGCGCAGCTCGGTCCGCACGTCCATCACGTTGATCGTGACGTTCGGCAGGCCTGGCCCGCGCAGCTGGAAGTCGCCCGGTGGGAGGCCGGTGATCGAGAGCGAGTCCTCGAGCCCTTCGATCTTCACGTCGGGGTGCCGCACCGGCGAGCCGTTGGTCTGGATCAGCGAGAGCCGGCGGATCACCTCCGCGGCTCGGCGGCTCGGCGGGATCGGAACGAGCACCGCGGCGCCGGCGCGCGTCTGCATCGCGGTCGCGCCGACGTGGTCCTCGACCCACCAGCGGTGCGTCTGGCCGCCGAGCGTCGCGATGATCTGCGAGGCGCCGGGCAGCGCGCCGAGCTCGATGCGCCCGCGCTCGTCGGTCGCGAGCTCGAGGTTGAGCTGCATGCGCGACCAGCGATGGATCAGACCGACGGTGATCGGCCGCTGCGCGCGCGGCTCGCCGGTCTTGCCAAGCACGGAGATCACGAACCCCGATGCGGTGCGCGCGATGTAGAGCGCCTCGGTGGCGGGCGAGCGATGGATCGCCCGGATGTCGAACGTCCGGCTGTCGCTCAGCTCGTGCTCGCGCTGCTCGCTGCGCACCTCGATGAACCCGCGAATGGTGATCGACACGCGCGCGGTGTCCTCGCCCGCGGGGAGCTCGAACACGGCCGCGTCGGCGTCGTCGAGCTCGAGCGGCGAGGTCTTCGTGGTGGCGACGCCGTGCGCGTCGGTCAGCGTGACCTCCCAGGTGGTGCGCTTCAGCGCCTGGAGTGACACCGGGGCGCCGTGCACGGTCAGCGACGCGCGCACGATCGTCGTCGCGCTGCGGCCCGAGGCGAGCGCCTGCCGATCGAGCAGCACGCTGGTCGCGAGCTGATAGGTCTCGCGGTAGAGGTTCAGCGTCTGCACCGTCGCGAGGTCGCCGCAGAACAGCAGGATCGGCGTGGCGCCGGGTGCGGTGGAGAACGGCACCACGAACACGCCGTGCTCGTCGGGCGTGTACTCGCGGTCGCCGATCCACGCGCGTGCGTCGGGGCGCGGCCGGCCGGCCTCGTCGACGATCGTCACGGCGTGCCCCGCGGCGCCGAGCCGCATCATCTGGCGGAGGCGGCCCTTGTGGATCACGGCGCGGCTCGACATGCCGTTGCCGATCAGGTCGACGACGTAGGTGCCGGGCCGCGCGCACATCGGCAGCTCGATCCGCTGGCGGACGCGGCGCACCGCCGGCTCGCGGATCTCGAGCGTCAGCTCGTGGCTGGCGGCGAGCCCGTCGAGGTCGAGGTCGGTCGAGACCTCCCGCTTGTGGTGCTGGAAGTAGGCGACCGGGTCGATGCGGAACACCTTCACGACCAGCACGGGCACGTGCTTGACGTCGGCTTCGAGCACGACCTGCTCGTCAGTGGAGAACCGCAGCGGGTTGTGCGGGCACCACGCGAGCTCGATGCGCTCGCGCAGGGCCTGCGCGCGGGCGGGGCCGAGCGCGAGCGTCGCCCGGTCCTCGTCGCCACGGCCGTACAGGAGGCGCGCGGTCGCGAGCTCGGCGTCGAGCCACGAGCGGTCGATCCAGGCGGCCAGCTTCTCCGCGCGGTCGCCGAGCTGGTGGATCAGGTCGCGCACGAGCGCCTCGTCGTCCCCGGCGGGCGGCAAGCCGGTGACGGCGCGGAAATCCTGGCCGAGCTGCGCGACGTGCTCGCGGTGCTGGCGCTCGATCCACGGCCGGGCGAGGTAGCCCGCGGTGCGCGGCAATCGGAGGTACTCGGTGAGCAGCGCTTCGTCGACGGGCAGGCCGCGGCGCCGGCCGGAGTCGAGCAGGTGCCACAGCACGTGCGCCTTCAGCGAGTTGATCGCGGGCGGCAGCTCCGCGAGCAGCTGCCACACGCTCTCGAGGAACGCGTGGCGGCCGTCGCGGTCGAGCTCGAGATCCACGACCGAGCGCGGCGGCACCATGCGGCGCACCACCGCCGAGACCCAGCCGAGGTGACCGCGCAGCTCGGGGATCCGGCCCGCGAGCGCGAGCAGCTGATCGCGCGTGAGCTGTTCGTGCACGGGCAGCGAGCCGAAGCCGCCGCTGTTCTTGAGCGCGAGGTCGTCCGCGACGAGCCCGACGAGCTCGGGCTGCGGGGTGTGCGCGAGCCGCTGCAGGAGCACGCGCCGCCGCGTCGCATCGAGGCTCCAGTCGAGCAGCTCGTAGAGGCCCTCGTCGGTGACCTGCGAGAGGTTCGAGTCGTGATCGACCGCCTGCTTCAGCAGCGCGACGCCGTCGAACGCTCCGTCGGCGACCTTGGTCGCGCGCCGCGCGTCGACCTCCTCGACCTCCTTCTCGTGCCAGTGGCCGACGCTGAAGTGATCCCGCAGCCGGTCGCACACCGAGCCGTCGATCTTCATCGCCGCGCGGCACAGCAGCTGCCGGAGACGCAGCCGGTGATACTCCTGCGTGTGGCCGTGACGCTCCGGCCAGCGATGAAGGATCTGCTCGGCCTCGTCGAGCTCGCCCGCGTGCTGCGCACGCAGGCATCGGTGATAGTCGTGGTCCTCGCTACCCGGAAGCAGCTGTGCCAGGGGGCCGCTGCGATCATCTGCCAGCGCGAGTGCCTCACGGATCTCCAGGTCCATCGGCGCAGAATACTTGCTAAGGTGCGTCGCATGTTCCGGGCCCTGGCGGTGTTGTCCCTGATCGCGGGAGTGGCTCACCCCGCGGCCGCGGGACCCACCAAGGCGACCTCGAAGGCGACCTCGAAGGCGACCTCGAAGGCGACCTCGAAGGTGACCTCGAAGAAGCAGAAGGTCACGACGACCAAGACGCCGAGGAAGGTCGCGAACAAGTCCACCCGGACGTCGTCGAAGCGCGAGAAGGTCTCCCGGACCCCGACCAGGAAGAGCCTCGCGCGCACCGACAACATGCCCAAGGGGTTCGTGTGGCCGCCGAACCGCGCGATGCTGGCCGCCGAGAAGGCGTGCGAGGCCAGGCTCGACGAGCTCGGCATCGCGTGGAGCAAGGCCGAGCGCGAGGGCCGCATCGTCAACGCCGTCACCGTGTCGGAGAACGGCACGTTCGAGCTCGGCGGCGTCACGTACGTGAGCGCCTACCGCAAGGGCGTGCAGAAGCTCGACTGCCAGCTCGCGCTCGCGCTCGCCACGTTCGGGCCCAGGCTCGAGGAGCTCGGCGTCCAGCAGGTCACCTACGGATCGATCTTCCGCTGGACCAACGTCCGCGTGAACGGCAAGACCAAGAACATCCTGTCGCGCCACGCGCTCGGCATCGCGATGGACATCGTGTCGTTCACGGACAGGGACGGCCGGGTCGCGCTGGTGCAGCGCGACTACAACACCGGCGACGAGCTGCTCCTCGGGATCGAGCAGATGGTCAACGACAGCGGGCTGTTCCGCCTGCTGTTGACGCCGAAGAACGATCCGATCTCGCACGGCGACCACTTCCACCTCGAGGTCGCCGCCGACTACACGGCGCCGACCTCGTGAAGCGCGCCGCCCTCGCTGTCGCCCTGGTCGCCTGCGCGACGCCCGGCGAGTCCACGCCCGACGCGCCCGGCGGAGACGGCGCCGATGGCTCGGTCGACGGTGCGCCGCGTCCCGATGCACCCCCCGGCTGCGAGCGTCCCGCCCTCGACGCGCCGTGGCTGCGCGGCATGCTCCTCGACGATGTCGGTCAGCTCGCCGCCGCGCCGCGCGCGACCTCGGCGCAGCGCCAGGCGGCGCGCACGTTCCTGTCGCAGCGGCTCACCGCGCTCGGCTGGCCGGCGCAGACGCAGATGTACAACACCGGCATCAACGTCTACGCGACGATCCCCGCGACGATGGGCGGCACCGGCAAGGAGGTGATCGTCGGCGCGCACTTCGACACCGTCACGGGGAGCCCCGGCGCGAACGACAACGCGAGCGGCACGGCGGTGGTGCTCGCGGTCGCGCGCTACCTGGCCGACACGCCGTGCCGCAACTCTCCCGTGACCGTGGTGCTGTTCGACCAGGAGGAGACCGGATTGTTCGGCGCCCGCGCGTTCGCGCAGACGCGGCAGCCGGCGAACGTCCGCGCGGTCCACACGATCGACCAGGTCGCGTGGGATCAGGACGGCGATCGCCGGTTCGAGCTCGAGTCGCCGCCCGCCGCGCTCGAGAGCGAGTGGCGCGCGGCGGCGCAGGCGGTCGGCGTGCCCGTGACGAAGACGACGACCCAGGGCACCGATCACGAGGCGTTCCGCGACCGCGGCTTCTCCGCGATCGGCCTCACCGAGGAGTACGTCGGCGGCGACACGTCCCCGCACCGCCACACCGCGCAGGACACCGCGGCCACGGTCAACGCGGACTATCTCGTCCTCGCGGCGAAGCTCACTGCGCAGGTCGTGCTCGACGAAGTCGCGCCCTGATAATTAGGTCCGACCTAATTAATGCGCAATTCGTGCAACCTGGGTTGTCCGGGCGGACACGTGCGCCACCGGCGTACGCCGGCCGTTGTCCTAGCGATGCGACGACTCGACCGAGGCGAGCAAGCGCTCCACGGAGAGCTCGACGCGGCTCTTCACGAGCTCGAACATCTCGTCGAGCTCCTCTTCGGGAGCCTTGATCGTCGCCGCGACGTGCTCGCGCGTCTTGCCGAACACCGTCTCGCGCGCAGCGGCGAGCCAGCGCACGACGGTGGCGCGGTGGACGCCGTACATCTGGGCGAGCTGCTCGAGCGTGACGCCGCCGAGGAAGTGGAGGCGCAGGAGGTTGCGGTCGCGGCGCGATGCGGCCGCGACGGCCTGCGCGAAGCCGGCGGAGAACGCCTCGCGGTACTGCGCCTTGATCAACGACAGCTCGACGTTCGCCGGGCCGGCGAGGTCCCGCGCCGGCAGCTCGGCCTCCTTCGCCTCGTGGCGGATCCGATCGATCGCGGTGCGCGTCGCGGTGACCTGCACGAGGCCCTTCAGGCGCCCGCGCCCGGCGTACTCGACGATGCGCGGCGGCCGGCCTCCGTCGGCGAGCAGCAGCTTGTCGCGCACCGTCGCGCGGACGTCCTCGACGCTGGCGGCCGGCAGCTTCATCCCGGCGAGCGCGATCGGCACGACCGCGAGGTACTCGCGATCGAACGCCGCGATCCCCGCGGCGTCGCCCCGCGAGCACGCGAGCGCGAGGTAGAGCTCGGCGGCACCCGCCGGTGTCGGCGGCGGTGGGTCGTCGCCGCCGAGCTTGGCCTCGTACGCCGCGACGAACGTGTCCTGGGCGACCTCGACCCCGGGCCACGCGGCGGCCGCCTGTGCGTACAGCCCGTCCACGAGCGTTGCCGGCGTCGTCACGACGGTGATGGTACCCTGGAGATAGCGTGACCGTGATACGCACGCACATGCGCATGTGGGTCGTCGCCGCGAGCATCGCGGCCGGTGGGTGTTATCGAGGATCGCCTGCGCCCGCGCCCGCGCCCGCGCCGTCGCCACAGCCGCGGTCGCCGAGCGCAGATGATGCGGAGGCGATCGGTGCGCGGTTCGTCGCGGCGATGCAGGCGCACGACGAGGCGGCGCTTCGCACCCTGCTCCCGTCGCCGCTGCGCGTCGCTCTGGAGCGCCATCGCTGCGCGCGCTTCAATGCGGGCCTCTCGAGGGATGCGAGCCTCGCGGTGTGCCTGGCCGGAGGGGACGACGGTCTCTCGCCGCGCGCTCGCCCGCACGTCATCGCGACGGGCAGCGGCTTCGTCGTCGAGGTCGCCGGAACGTGCACGACGTACTCGGTCGCGCTGTCGCCGAAGCGCGATGGCTCGCTCCGCGTGGCGTCCCTCGCATCGGAGAACACCTGCCGCGGTATCGCCGGCGGCATGATCGACACGAGCCTGACGGGAGCGCCGCCACCGCCGCCGCCGCCGCCGCCACCGCCGCCGCGCTCACCGCACAACGTGCCGCCGACGCTGCTGGAGGGCTATCGCATCGCGGGGAACCAGGCGATCGCACCGGATGACCTCACCAAGGTCGCGATCGCGCGCGCGGGCCGCGAGCGGCTGATCGGCTCGCTCAAGCTCTGTGTCGACGAGACGGGCGCTGTCACGATCATCACCCTCCTCAAGTCCACCGGGTTTCCCGACTACGACGCGAAGCTCGAGCGCGAGATGTGGCAGTGGCGCTACAAGCCGTACGAGGTGAACGGTCGGCCGGTCCGCGTGTGCACCGCGATCACATTCATCTACAAGCAGACGCTGCCGCCCCCGCCCCCGCGTGGGAGCCCCTGAGCCGTGCGCTGCTTCGACGACGACCTCGTCCTCGACCTCGTCGAGGGCCGGCTCGCGGCGGCGAGGCTCGCCGACGCCGACGCCCACCTCGACACCTGCGAGACCTGTCGTGACGTGGTCGCTCAGGTCGCACGCGTGCAGGCGCCGTCGGGCGTGCTCGAGCGCGGCCATACTGTCGGCCGCTACGTGATCGGCGAGCTGCTCGGCGCGGGCGCGATGGGGCGGGTCTACTCGGCGTGGGAGCCGGAGCTCGATCGCCGCGTCGCGCTCAAGCTCCTCGTCGATCCCGGCGCGGGCGCGCGCGAGCGCATCGTCCGCGAGGCGCAGGCGATGGCGAAGCTCGACCACCCGAACGTCGTCGGCGTCCACGAGGTCGGCACCGCCGCCGAGGGCGTGTACGTCGCGATGGAGCTGGTCGAGGGGACCACGCTGCGCGCGTGGGCGGAGCCGGTCCGGCCGTGGCGCGAGGTCGTGCCGGTGCTCGTCGAGGTCGCGCGGGGTCTCGCGGCCGTCCACTCGGCCGGCGTCGTGCACCGCGACATCAAGCCCGACAACGTCGTCGTCGGCGCCGACGGGCGCACGCGGCTCGCGGACTTCGGGCTCGCCCGCGCGGGCACGACGCCGGCACCGACGACGACCGTCGAGCCGGCGCTCGCCGCGGGCACGCCTGTATCGGTGGTCGCGGGCACGCCGGCCTACATGGCCCCCGAGGTGCTGCGCGGCGGCGCCGCGGATCGCGCGAGCGATCAGTTCAGCTTCGGTGTCCTCGCGTACGAGGTGCTCGCCGGCAGGCGGCCGTTCACCGGGACCACGTGGGCCACGCTGCTCGACGCGATCGAGGAGCGCGCGCCGGCGCCGATCCGCGGCGTCCCGGTGTGGCTCGACGACGCGGTCCGCCGCTGTCTCGCGCGGGCGCCGGAGGAGCGCTTCGCCTCGCTCGCCGAGGTCGCCGACCTGCTCGCCGCGCGGGCCGCGAAGCGCCGCCCGACGACGTGGCTGATCGGCGCCGCGGCCGCGGCCACGATCGCGAGCACGATGACGTGGTTCGCGGTGCGCCGCGCGCCGGCGGCCGCGAGCTGCGAGATCGGCGAGGCCGAGATCGCCGCGGTGTGGAGCGGGCAGGTCCGCGACCGGCTCGCGCTCGGCGCCTCGGCCTCGGCGAGCCTCGATGCGTGGGCGAAGGCGTGGGCGCTCGAGCGCGATGCCGCGTGTCAGTCCGCGATGGTGGCGCCGCCGGCCGTCACGGCCGTGCGCGACCGCTGCCTCGAGACGCGCCGGGCCGAGCTCGCCGCGCTCGTCGATCGGCTCGGGAAGAGTGCCGCGTACGGCGAGCGCGTCGTCGACGCTCTCGCGGCGCTGCCATCTCCATCCGAGTGCCGCGTCTCGACCCCCGGTGCCGCCGATCCACTGCCGCTCGATCCGGCCGCCGCGGCGTCCGCGCGCGCGGTGCACGACGGACTGCCCGCCGTGCGCGCCGCGATCGCGCTCGGAGACGCCCGGCCGGTGCTCGCCGTCGCCAACGAGCTCGTCCAGCGCGCGACGGCGAGTGGCCACGCGCCGACGCTGGCCGAGGCGCTGATCGTCGACGCGGAGGCCAAGCGCGCGACCAGCCAGCTCGCCGAGGCCGTGACCTCCGCGCGCGATGCGGTCGCGGCCGCGGAGCGCGGGCACGACGACCTCGCCGCCGCCCACGCCTGGATCGTCCGCGTCGCCGTCGCGGGCGACCGGCGCGAGGTCGCGCTCGCCGACGAGGCCGGTGCGATCGCCGCCGCCGCCGTCGAGCGTGCGGGCTCGCCGCCGAGGCTCGTCGCGATCGTGCTGCGCCAGCGCGGCCTCGTCGCGTACAACCGCGGCCAGCTCGCGGAAGCGAAGGCGCTGCTGACCGAGGCACGCGAGAAGTTCGTCGCGCTGTCGGGCAAGGACTCGCTCGACGTCGCGACGACGGAGTCCGCGCTCGGCTCGGTCGCGCGCGCGGCCGGCGACCTCGACGCGGCCGAGACGTGGCACCGCAGCGCCTACGCGATCGATCGCTCGTTGCGGCCTCCGCAGCATCCGGACCTCGCGCGCGACCTCCACAACATCGCCGGCGTGCTGCGCCTTCGCGGCAAGCTCGACGAGGCGGCGCGCGAGTACCGCGCGGCGCTCGCGATCGAACAGGCGACGCGGGGGCCGAACAGCGTCGAGGCCGCGCTCACGCACAACTCCCTCGGGCTCGTCGCGATCGCGATGGCCGACTGGAACCTGGCGCGCGCAGAGCTCGCGACCGCACGCGTGCTGCTCGAGGCCGCCGGTCACGGCGACCGCGCGTTCGCGCACCACAACCTCGGCATCGTCGAGGCCGCGGTGGGCGATCAGCGCCAGGCGCTCGAGCACTTCTCTCGCGCGCGCGAGGCGTACGCCGCGACGATCGGACTCGAGACCGCGGCCGCGATCCGGCTCGAGCTCGATCGCGGCCGCGCGCTGTCCGCCCTCGGCGATCCGGGCGCGGCGAAGGTCGTGCAGCAGGCGCGCCTCGCCGCCGCGAAGGCCTCCATCGACTGGATCGTCACCGACGCCGATGCGTTGCTCGCCACGAGCCGCGCGCGATCCCGCCCGGCGGCGACCCCCGTCGCGGTCGAGGTCCGCATGGAGCCGCCGAGCACGGGCGACCGGACCGCGGCGCAGCCGGCTCCCGCGGAGACCGGCACCGTCCCGAATCCTCCACCACCGCCGCCTCCGGTTCCCCAGACGAAACGCGACGTTGGCGTGTACGGCTCGACGCAGACCTGGTAGCCGTGCGCCGCTCGGCGTGCTCGCCCGTTGACCCGGTATGCGTGACCTGACCCGGCGTTCGCTCCTCGGCTTCGGCTTCGGCTCCCTGATCCTCGCGGCGTGCGGCAGCCGCTCCGCGACCTCCGCCCCGCGCGATGCACTCATCCCGACCACGCACATCGACGACGAGGACGAGCTGCCTCCCGTGCCGATGGCGTGCACCGCGGCCGTCACGGCGCGGAACATCGAGGGGCCGTTCTACAAGCGCGGGGCGCCGCACCGCTCCGTGCTCGCCGATCCGGACGATCCGGGCGAGCGCCTGCGCCTGACCGGCGTCCTGCAGACGACGCGGTGCGAGCCGATCGGCGGCGCGACGATCGACGTCTGGCAGGCCAACGCCGCCGGCGACTACGACAACGACGGCTTCCGCTTCCGCGGCGCGCTGACGACCGACGCGAAGGGGCGCTACGACCTGCGCACGATCGTGCCGGGCCGCTACCTCAACGGGGAGCGCTACCGGCCCGCACACATCCACATCAAGGTGCGCGCGCGGGGCTTCGCCGTGCTGACGACGCAGCTCTACTTCGCCGGCGACCCGTACAACGACGGCGATCCGTTCATCGACGACACGCTGATCATGAAGCACGCCGTCGAGGGCGAGCTCCGCCGCGCGCGCTTCGACTTCGTGCTGCCGGCGTAGTGGTTCACGGCTCGACGTGGATGCAGGTCTCGTACGCGGTCACGCCGTAGCGCTCGTCGCGCTGGATCATCCAGATCGTCACGTCGGTCGGGCCCGCGAGATCCGCGGCCGACGGTGCCCGCCAGTCGGTGAACAGCGGCTGGTCGTTGCCGGTGATGTCGCGCGGGCCGCCGGTCGAGCCCTGCGAGAACCCGCCGGCGCTCGCGATCCACTGGTACGTCAGACTCTCGGTGAACATCCGCGTCGAGCCATCCAGCGTCGGTACGAGGTACGGCTCGCGCGCGCCGTCGGGTTCCACCGGCGTCAGCCGAATGCTGTCGCGCGCACGCACCGTCAGCGACGGGCGGCCCACGGCGCAGCGGCCGTTCACGCTGACGTCGAGCGGCACCGGATCGGCGCGCTCGACCGAGGCCTCGAGGCGCTCGAGCGTCGGGTTCTGATTCGCCTGGCGCGCGGCCGGGATCCGCGGGGCGACGCGCAGCCACTTCGCGGCGAACTGGTCGAGCGCCGGATCGGCATCTGCGCCGCCGACGGCGAGCTGCACCAGGTAGTCGACGCCGCCGAGCCCGCCGAGCACGTCGCCGTCGAGCGTGTCGAGGAGCACGCCGAGGAGGTTCGCGTTCGCGTCGATCCGCGCGCAGATCCGCACCGGGGCCGGCGAGGTCTCCGGATCGGTGACGATGCCCGAACCGATCACGGTATCGGCGTCGGTGCTGCACCGATAGTCTCCGCCGTGCGAGCACAGGGTCAGCGTGTAGCGCAGGCTGCGGTCCTGCCCCGGATCCGCGACCACCGCGCACACCGTCGACGATTCGAGCTGCTGCAGCAGCATCGCGGGCTGCTGTGGGTTCGCGAGGTCGACATCCACGATCTGCTCGGGCTTGTCGGCGGACATCGCGATCACGCGCAGGTCGAGCACGATGTCGGGATCCTCGAACGAGTTGCACCCGGTGAGCACCGCGGCCAGGGCGAGGTACCTCATAGCGGGGGCACCACGTGGATGCAGGTCTCGAGCACGTTGACGCCGTAGCGCTCGTCGCGCTGGATCACCCAGAGCGGGACGTACATCGGCTCCTTCACGGCGCGGGGCGTGCGCCACTCGGTGCCGAGGAGCGACTGGTTGCCGAGGATGTCGTGACCTCCGCCGGTCGTCTCGTCGGAGAACGAGCCGTTCGCGGCGAGCCACTGGTACGTGATGGTCTCGGTGAGCTCCGCGGAGCCGCCGGTCAACGTCGGTGTGATGTACGTCTCGCGCACCGTCTCGGGCTCGACCGGGAACAGCGTCACCGTCGTGCCGGCGTCCATCTCCGGGATGTTGCAGTCGGGCTCGTCGGCCTCGGCGCAGCGGCAGCGCGGGATCAGGAGGCCGATGCCACCGATCGCGGCGTCGAGGTAGTTGAGGTACGGGTTCATGTTCGCACCGCGGCCCGCGGGGATGCGGCCGGCGACGCGCAGGTGCTTCGCGCCGTAGATCGCCGTGGTCGGGTCGACGAGATCGGCGATCTCGACCTCGACGCCGTACTCGATGCCGCCGAGCGCCTGCACCGGGTTCGCCTCGACCGCCTCGCGCAGGATCGCGAGCAGCTGCTGATCGGGGATCACGTCGGCCATCGGACGCTGCGGCGTGAGCGCGTCGTCGGGATCGGAGATCAGACCGGAGCCGAGCTCGATCACCGGGTGCGTCTCGTCGCAGCGATCGTCCTCGCCCAGGAGGCACAGCCGCATCGACCAGCGCAGATCGCGGTGCCTGGCCGGATCGGCGACGATGACCTCGATCGTGGTGGGCTTCAGCTGCGCGAGGATCTCGGTCGGGTTCGGCGGCTTCGTGAGGTCGATGTCGATCACCTGCTCGGGGCCGTACGTCGGATGGATGATCGAGCTCGATGTCGGGTCGAGCGACGCCGTGATCGCGACGATCCGGAGGTCGAGCACGATCGAAGGATCCTCGAACGTCGTGCACCCCGCCGCGGTGCAGATCACGGCGGCCAGCGAGGCCCTCATCACCAGGTCCCCTTGACGCCGAGCGTCGGCAGGATCGGGAAGCTCGTCACCGGCGCCGACTCGCGGAAGCGGTAGTCGTACTGCGTCGCCTCCACGTTCTCGGCGTTCGTGACGTTGATGATGTCGATGTAGAGCCCGAGGCTCCACGTCTTGTAGAGCCAGTTCTTCTCGGCGCGCACGTCGAGCTGCGTGAACATGGGCACGCGCACGCTGCGCAGCTCGCCGCGCACGGGCACGTAGTTGCCGCTGTCGGCGTCGTAGGTCGCGCCGAGCACCGGCGTCTCGGGGCGGCCGCTCGCGAGCTGGAATCGCACGCCGAGCTCCCAGCCCTTGCCGGGCTTCCAGCTCGCGACCGCGTTCATCACGTGCGGCTGGTCGAACGCGGTCGCGCTCCAGTCCTGCCCCGGGCGCTTCTGGTGCGCGCGAGAGAACGTGTACGACAGCCAGCCGAACAGGCGCTCGCTGATCTCGCGCTTGATCAGGATCTCGAACCCGTAGGAGTCGCGACGCCCCGAGTTGACGAACCTGACCTGCTCGAACGTGCCGTCGTCGTTCTGGACGAGGTCTGGCTCGAACACGATGATCCCGCGCCGCCGCACGTAATAGATCTCGCTGTCGATCTTCCACAGCCGGTGCGGGACCCACTCGTAGCCGACGCCGACGTGCGTGGCGTGCTCGACACCGACGTTCGGGTTGCCGAATCGCTTGTCGAGCGCCTCCGGCTGCGGGGGCTGGCTGAACTCGCCGAGGTGGCCCTTGATCGTGAGGTCGCCGCGGAGCTTGTAGCGGGCGGCGATGCGCGGATCGATCGACGCGCGGTCCTGGCCGTCGATGATGTACGTGTCGAGCCGCAGCCCCGGGATCAGCTTCAGCTTCTTCGACACGTCGATGCCGACGTCGGCGTGCACGCCGACGCCGAGCGACGAGGCGCCGCGGAAGAACTGCGACGGCGGGATGTCGACGCCGTCTCGGTTGATCAGCGAGTCATCGACCGGCAGCAGGGCCTCGTAGGTCGTGACGCGCGACAGCACGTCGAGGCCGGAGTCGAGGTACACGTGCTTCGACAGGCGCCCCGCGATGCGCGCGCGGTACGACAGCGAGTTGTTCACGACGCCGATGCTGGTGAACGGACCCGCGGCCTCGGCCTGCGCGCCGGTGAACGTCAGCGTGTCACGCCCCCACGCGGGCGACAGCGTGAGCTTCATGTCGTCACCGAACGGCCGCACGTAGCTGCCGATCACGCGGAAGAACTTCACCGCGGTCGACAGGTCGGTGGACACCGCCGAATCGGGATCCTGATCGATCACGCGCAGCGTGTCGGAGCTGCCGATCGCGAACAGGCCGAGTCGCCCGTCCTCGCGCATCTCGTAGTCGAGCCGGCCGGCGTAGTCGTAGTAGACCGGCGTGACGATGCGCTGGCCGCCCGCGGGCGGATCGGGCAGCACGAAGCCGAGGAACGCGTCGATGTAGGAGCGGCGTCCCGCGAACGCGAACGACAGATCCTTCGTGATCGGTGCGCGCAGGTAGCCGCCGGCGTCGATGAAGTCGACCTTCGCCGAGCCATGGATGCCGTCGGACTTGGTCGGCCGCAGCTCGAGCGCGACCGCACCGCCGTGCTTGCGCCCGAACCGCGCCGGGAACCCGCCGGGATACAGCTCGAGCGACTCGAGCATCTCGACGTTGAAGATCGACGGGCCACCGAGGAAGTGGAACAGCGACGGCACCTCGTGCCCGTCGACGTAGATGCCGGTGTCGTCGGGGTTCGAGCCGCGCACGAGCAGGAGGCCGAGGCCGAACGGCGCGCGCTGCATGCCCGGCAGCGTCTGGATCACGCGGATCGGATCGCCGAACGTGCCCGGCACGCTCGTCAGCTGCTGGCGCTGCAGCGTGCGGCGCGTGACCTCGAGGACCTCGCGCTCGCCCTCGACGACGGTCTCGTAGGGGTTGCCGCCGCGCGGGCGCATCCACAGCCGCACCTCGACCTTCTCGCGCTTCGCGAGCGTGATCGGCCGCTCGAGCCGATCGAACTTCTGATCGACGGCGAGCACCTTGTAGGTACCGGCCGGCACGCCGTGGAAGTAGAACGAGCCGTCCTCGCCGCTGACCGCATCGAGCCCGAGCTCGGCGACCGAGACGATGACGCCGGCGAGCTTCCGGCGCGTGCCGCGCTCGACGACCGTGCCTTCGATCGTCACCGGCAGCGCCATGTCGCCGGCGTGGTTCGGTGGGCCCGAGGGCGTGCCGGCCCCAGGCGGCGGCCGCTGCGGCGGCGGCTCCGGCTCCTCGACCTGCTCGATCACGAAGTTGATCGTGGTCTCGACGGTGATCGGCGCGGGCACGCCGTCGATCTCGGCGGGCTCGAACACGTACTGGAGCGCGGCCGCGACGGCCGCCTCGTCGAAGCCATCGCCGACTTTGTCGACGACATCGACCCCGGCGACGAGGCCCGCCGCGTCGATCTTGATCCGCACTTTGACCTGCGCGGTCTTGCCGGCGGCGAGCGCGGCCGGCGGATAGTCGGGCGCGACCGCCTGCAACAGCTTCGGCTGCTTCGTGATGACGCCCGTCGGCTTCGCGGGAGGCGGCGGATCCGGAGGCCGCGCGTCGTCGGCCGTCGCGCGCGCGGACCACACCGCGACCAACGCGATCGCGAGGGACCACCGAAGCATGGCGGCAAGCCTAGCGCATCAGGACTGGGAACGGTCGCGAAGCTGGGTCAACAGCTTGTCGAACAGCCCGCGCGCGGCGTTCTCGAGCGCCTCCTTGCGGAGCGCCGGCAGGTAGCGCGCGTCGAACGTGCGCTTCGGCACCTGGACCTTCGCGCCGCCGGAGACGAACGACAGCATCCGACCGTTGTTGTCGGAGATCGCGAGCCGGAGCTGGGCCTCGACCTCGATGAAGTTGCCGCTCTGTGCCACGTCGAGCTTGGTGACGGAGAGATCGAGGTGGCGCGGATCGAGGCCCCACCGCTGCGCCTCGGCGGCGGCCATCGTCACGGTCGGGTTGCCGCGGAACGAGGTCTCGAAGGTCTGGCGCAGGATATCGCCGTGCGTGGTGCGCGCCTTCTTGTCGGTCTTGGTGCCCGGCGAGTCGTCCGTCGACGTGTTGATCGTCACGAAGACATCGGGGTGATTCTCGACCGCGTGCGCCTGGCGGCCGAAGCCGGCGCTGCCGCCGCTCTTGCGCGCCTGCGGTGTGGCCGCGACGGCGACCGCCGGCGGGAACGGATCGGGCAGCTTGTTCGCCTTCGCGACGGCGATCGCGGCGTCCTTCGCGCGCGCGCGCACGGTGTCATCGGGATCCTCGGTCGCCGCTTTCAGCGCGGGCAGCGCGGCCTTGTGACCGAGCTTGCCGAGCGCCGCGGCGGCGAGCGCGCGCACCTGCGGGTTCGGATCGTGAAGCGCCGTGACGAGCGGCTTCAGCGCGGTGCGATCGTTGAGCCGGCCGAGCGAGACCACCGCGGCGATGCGTGCCTTGTCGCTCGAGCTCGAGAGCGTCTTCGTCAGCTCGCCGATCTGATCGGCGCGTGCCGGCGCGACTCCGAGCAGAGTCACGGCGATGAGCAGCGTCCCGATCCGCACCTGGCCACGATTAGGCCTTTGCCTACATCAGCGAGTCAATGTTTTCTGTCTGCACGTTTTCGCACGCGCTGCTGTGCGCGTGTATCGTGAACGCACGGTGACGATAAGTGACGGACAGTTCCGCATCGGTGTCGGGATTGCCGGGCTCGTGCTGGTCGCGGGCATCACCGCGGTCAGATTCTGCGGGAGCGTGTCATTGCCGCCGAAGCCGCCGCCCGTCGGTCCGACCGGGTCGCAGCGCCAGCAGCTCGGCAAGAGCATGGCGTCTCCCTCGGTCTACAAGGACTTCCTGTCGAAGGACGCGAGCTCGGCCGGGGTGCGCACCCCGACGCTCGAGGAGATGGGCCGCAAGCTCGTGTATCGCGTCGACGAAGGCCGACATCTGCTCGAGGTAGGAGAACCTGCGATCGAGATCGCCGGCGTGAAGCTGCGCGCCGACAAGTCGGGCGACACGATCGTCCTCCAGATCGACAACACGACCAGCTCCGATCTCGCGTACCTCGTCGTCACGTCGGTGACGCCGAACGTGAGCGGATGTTCGTCGGCGCGCGCGCTGCCGTTCAACGCGACGGTGCTGACCAAGGGCGGCAGCGAGACGCGCGTCGAGTGCGTGTTCCGGCCGGGCGTGTCGATCGCGGTGAAGCGCGTCGAGACCGTCGAGCTCCAGCCGCTGTCGGCGTGGTACCTCGCGCTCGTACCGCCGATGCTGCTGGGTGTGGAGGACCGGGTCGCGCGGGGCCATCAGCCGCCGGATCGTGGGGATCGGTGCAGCGTGACGATGTCTCAGGCGGTCCGAAGTGGGCTGGAATCGGGCGAAATCGGCTGGCGAGATCTCGTCGACTTCTACGCCCGTCATCGCTGCGCGACCTACAGGTTTCCCATTTCATATCGGGCGTTTAAGGTCGACGGCGAGCGCGAGCTCCCGGCCGTCGACTGATCCCTCGGACGCCTTTTCGCTACCTTAGACTTGCTATCCGCCGCTGGGCCTGTTTAGCTATGCCTAGTTACGCGGAGTTACGGGTGACCAAGTCCGAGCTCATCGAGAAGATCTCCGAGACGTTGAAGCTGCCGGCTGGTAAGGCGGAGGCGATCGTCAACACCATCTTCGACTCGATGGTGAAGGCACTGGAACGCGGCGAAGGTATCGAGATCCGCGGCTTTGGTAGCTTCACCGTTCGCAAGTACAAGGCCTACGAAGGTCGCAACCCGCGCACCGGCGAGACGGTTCACGTCGCCGAGAAGCGGTTGCCTTTCTTCAAGGTCGGCAAAGACTTGCGTGAACGAGTCAACGCCGGTCTCGGCACGCCGCTGCCGGCGGACAAGCCCGACGAGCCCGACGACACGGGGCCCGACGATCCCGAGTACGACGACGACGAGGACTAGCTCCTCGTCGACGCTGCTCCCTCGCTGACTTCGACGGATCCGTTATCTCCGTCGACAGTTACGAGCATTCCGTCGGAGAGTCGTGACCATGCGTCCCGGCACCCGACGACGCACGTGATGCCGAGCTCGCGTGCGAGCGCCGCTCCGTGATCGAGTAACCCGCCGGTTTCGCTGACGAGCGCCGCACAACCGACGACCTGGACGGCGAGCGCGGGTGTCACGGCTCGCGCGACGATGACGTCGCCATGACCGACCGTCACCGTCGAGGCGAGCGTGGCGAACCGCACGACGCGACCGACGACGCGCGGACCCGTTCCAACTCCGCGGAGTGATTCACCGACGGGCGGAGGCGGTCCGCCGACGACGAGCGGCATCTCCCAGCGACGCGCGCGTTCGGCCGCGGCACGGTGCGCGGACGCGGTCCGCCGAACCTCGTCGGGATCCAGCAGTTTACCGTCGAGGAGCTCGTCGAGCGGGATCCAGAACGCGTCGTCGCGATCGATGCCGAGCTCGTCGGCGCGCGCGAGGATCGCCCTCCTCGCGAGGAGTTGCGCGCGCGCGAACCAGATGTCGTCGCGCTCGCGGAGGTCGGCGCCCGACGAGAGCGAGGCCAACCCCCGCTTCATCAGGGCCGCTTGCAAGACGCCAGGACGTTCTCCGTACGTCGCCACGGCCACGTCCCACGCCGGCGCGAGGATGCCGAGGCGCGCGAGGAGCGTCGTCGGATCGAGCGGCGCCGACGGCGGAGCAGCCGCCGTCCCCCGTGGCTGGGCGGCCACGAGCGGTGTCATGTCGTTCGCGTAGATGCCGGCGAACGCGACGTACCGGTCGATCGCCTCGGCGAGCGGCGGCGCTTCGGCTGGCGCGTCGTGCCAGGCCCACACCCCATCGCCTCCGTCGCGCCGGGCCAGCCCGAGGGCCGTCGCCATCCGGTGCTCGACCTCCGCGAGGGTCGCCACGGCTGCCGGCCGCGGAGCACCGGTCCGCGGCGCGGTGTAGAGATGGCCGGCGCACACGCGCATCGCATACGGTGTCGTGCCCGCATGTTCGACGCGCTCGACGAGCCCGGCCTGTGCGGGCGAGAGCGGATCGGGGTTGTGCCCGACGTCCCAGGTCCACGCGCGTCCGTCGGCGACGAGGGATGCCAGCAGGGCGGGCGGCGCCGGTGCGCGCGGCGCGATCGCGGGCGGATGGACGATCGGTCGAGCCTGCACGATCCAGTCACCGACCACCTCGACGTCGGCGCCCGTGGTCGCACCGATCGCCTCCTCCGCGCGGAGCGCGACCGGAACCTCCGCGCGCGGCACGCGTCGAAGCTCGGCTCCGCGCTGGACGAGGGCGCGGTCCGCCGCCGGCGTTCCAGGCGGGCGCGTGTAGATGGTCGCTCGCTCGCCCTCGACGAACCGCTGCACGACCGCGCCGATCGCGAGCCCGCCGCGCCGGCGCTGTGCGTAGGCGGCCGCGAGCGGCGTGAGCGCGCTGCCCCACACCATCACGAGCAAGTGGGGAACCTCCTCGGGTGCGATCGGCCCTGACGACGAGAACACGCCCGCCGCCGATCCGGCATCGCGATCCTCGATCGTCGCGGAGCTGCGCACCACCACGAGCGGTCCGAGGGCTCGTGCACGGCGCGCGACCTCGTCGAGGAAGTCCGCCGGAAGCTCCGCCGTGCTCGCGCGCCGCGCCGCCTCGTCGAGCACGTGTCCGATCCTCGACGGGTCGTCGACCTCGATGTCCCCGACGACGGAGCGGAACGCGGCGTCCTCGATCGCGAACCCGTCGGGCACCGGGAGTCCGGCGCGGATCAGCCTCGACAGGGCCACCGCCTTGCCCCCGCAGGCGAGCGTCGCGTCGGCGAGGGCGTGCACCCACATGGACGGGTTGTACCCCGTGTCGTACGATCGCGGGATGCGCCTCGCCGTCGTGTCGATCGTCGCCCTCGCGGGGACGGCGGTCGCCGACGACAGCAAGCTCGGGAAGGAGGACGTCCCGCTCCAGGCGAAGGCGAACCTCCGCGGCAAGAACAAGCTGTGCTGCGGCTACCCGCTGGTCGACGACCTCCAGTGGGCGCTGCGGTTCTACTGGCTCGCGCTCGAGAGCGACTACGCGGATCCGCAGAGCACGGCCGTCCCGAAGAGCGGCCGCGTCAGCCAGGTGCCCCTGAACACCTGGGTCAGCCTCTACACACCCGAGGGCTACTTCATGCAGCGCGTCCCCGAGCGGTTCGCGTGGGCGCTGCGGCTCGAGGGCTCGGGCCTCATGGCCGATGGCCGCGTCATCAACTACACGGGCCCGTGCAAGTTCGGCTACGGCACGTGCTTCGAGCAGCTCGACATCAAGGAGCACCCGTTCGGTCGCGGCGCCGGCAAGCGCCCGTTGATCCCGTTCAAGTCGGTCGCCGTCGACAGGAACGTGATCCAGATCGGCGAGCCGCTCTACATCCCCGAGTTCGACGGCCTCCAGCTCCCCGACGGCTCGATCCACGACGGCTGCGTCCGCGCCGACGACACCGGCGGTGGCATCAAGAAGCGCAAGATGGACTTCTTCGTCGTCACCTACGGCAACTTCCGGTTCCTGCTCGACCAGCTGCTCGGCGTCTCGTGGATCACGCCGCACGTCGAAGCGCCGCGCTGCGAGTACCTGCGCGAGCACTGAGGTGCTAGCGTGCCGACCGTCGTGCTCGACGGTCTGTTCATCACGCCTGCGGTCACCGCGATCACCGAGGCGCTCGCGTCCGCCGGCGCGGCCTCCGGCACCCTGGTCGTGGTCGGACATGCCAAGCTCGCCGCCGCGCTCGCCGGCAAGCGCGACGTGATCGCCGCCGGCCTCTCGCCGCGCGCGGCGAAGAAGGTCCCGACCACCCGGCCGGACACCACCTCGCTCGAGGCCGGCTCCGTGGCCGCCGTGATCGGCGTCGACCTCACCGACGCCGACGACTGGGAGGCCACGCTCCGCGAGTGGTCGCGCGTCGTCAAGGACGGCGGCGCGATCGTCCTCGTCGACAAGGGCCGCGCCTCCGAGGCGAGCCGCCGCGCGCTGTGCGCCGGCCTGTCCGAGATCGAGCAGCGTCACGCCGGCCGCGCCGTCGTCACGTCCGGCCTCGTCACGCAGGATTAGGGGTCGTGCTGCAATCGCCCAACTTGCGATCTCGAAGCCCGCGAGATCGTTACGGGGGCGGTGCCGGATCGAAAGTGGTCATGGCCCTCCCGTGCGAACCGTGGAGCCGTGACGAGATCGCTGCGCGACCTTCGTTTCAACCCGCCCCGAGGGCATCAATCATGTCGCGGGTTTCCACAACGGTGGTTGAGCTATTGCAGCACGACCCCTGATCAGACGGGCGGCTTCTCGTCGCCGCCCGCGGCGTCCTCGGGCGCCTTGTCGCGTTTGGGCGGACGGAAGATCAGGTCCATCTGCGGGCCGTGCGTGCCCTTGCTGTGGTCGCCGCGATCGTTGGCTCGGACGCCGGGCGGGACGGCCCAGGGGATGTCGGGGTTCGGGTAGCCCTTCGCGGCCTCGTACATGTAGCGCGACCACAGCGGGACCACGGTCATGTACGCGGCGTCGCTCTTGCCGAGCGCGCGCTCCTTCTTGTCGTCGCCCATCCAGACGAGCGTGGTGAACTTCGACGTGTAAGCGATGAACAGCGTGTCGTGCGTGCTCGACGAGGTACCGGTCTTGCCCGCCGCCTTCACGCCGGTGGCGCGCAGCACGTTCGCGAAGCCGTAGATGACCTCGTGGGCGAGCAGCTTCGAGATCAGGAAGCCGGTGCGCGCGGGGATCGCCTGTGGCGCTGGCGTGCCGGCGAGCGCGGCGAGGCGATCGAAGCGGTCGGCGGCGGGCAGCTGCGGGTCGTCCGCGAGCGTGTTGTCCTCGAGGGCGTTGCCGTCGCGGTCGAGGATGCGCCGTACGTAGACCCAGTTCTTCTCCTTGCCGTTCGGGCGCGGCCACCAGGCGCCGTTGCGCGCGAACACCGTGAACGCGCGCGCCATCTCGTCGAGCTTGCTGCACGAGGCGCCGAGCGCGAGCGCGTCGTCGGCGAAGATCTTCGTGGTGAAGCCGAGGCGGCGCGCCCAGTCCTCGACGTTCTTCGCGCCGAGACGCTGGAACAGGTCGACGGACGGGATGTTCTTCGAGAACACCAGCGCGTACTCGAGCGTGACGTCGCCGTCCATGGTCTCGCCGAGGTTCTGCGGCGTCCACTCCTCGCCGGTGTCGGGGTCGATGATCTTCGTCGGCACGTCGTTGAGGATGGTGTCGAAGCCGTAGCCCTGATCGAGGCCGAGCGCGTAGTAGATCGGCTTGTACGTCGAGCCGGGCTGGCGGCACGCCTGCACCGCGCGGTTGAACACCGAGCGGTCGTAGTCGTAGCCGCCGACCATCGCGACGACGTGGGCGTTGTGGTGGTCCGCGGTGAAGATCGTGGTCTGCGGGTGCGGCACCTGGTCGAGGCGCACGAGCTCGTCGTGCTTGGCGTCCCACTCGGCCTGGTTGTCGCTGACGATCCACGCCGGGTTCTTGGTGTCGGGCAGGTTCCAGTTGCGGTAGCGGCCGAGCGTTCGGACCTCGCGCGTCACCCAGACGACGAAGCCGGGCTTGAGCGCGGCGCCGACGCTCTCGATCTGTCCATCGTTCTCCGCGTTGCCGCTCTGCCACTTCGACGCCCACCGCATGTTGCGCAGCGGCAGCGTCAGCACGCGGTCGCCGACGAGGACCGTCGCCTCGTCGCCCTTCACCTTGTCGACGAGCGCGAGGTAGCGCTTGCCGGGCTTCAGCGGATCGGAGCCATAGAGCTTGCGCTGGCGGGCGAGGAACATCTCCCGCGCGGCGCCGTCGATCCGCCACTCGGGCCCGCGCCAGCCCTGCCGCTTGTCCTGGTGGTGCGCGCCGAAGTCGGCGTTCGCGTAGGCCGCGGCCTCCCACGCCGGCTCCGCCGCGGTCTCGATCCGCAGGCCGTTCGCGGCCAGTGCGTCGGCGCCGTACGCCTCGGTGACGTAGCGGCGCACGTGCTCGGCGTAGTAGGGCATGCGATCGGGGAACACGTCCTTGTACAGGTCGAGCTTGATCGCCTCGGTCTTGGCCTGCGCGACCTCCTCGGCGGTGGCGAACCCGTAGGTCACCATCTTGTCGAGCACGATGTTGCGCCGCTCGATCGCGAGCTTCTGCCGGTGGATCGGCGAGTACAGCGTCGGCGCCTTCGCGAGCCCGGCGATCAGCGCGGCCTCCGCGAGCGTGAGCTGGTCGAGCTCCTTCTGGAAGTAGCGGCGCGCCGCGGCGCCCACGCCCCACGCGCCGGCGCCGAGGTAGATGTGATTGAGATAGACCGAGAGGATCGCCTGCTTCGAGTACTGCGCTTCGAGCCGGCGGGCGACGATCGCCTCCTTGCCCTTGCGGGTCAGGCTCTTCTCGGCGCCGAGGAACTGCTTGGCGACCTGCTGCGTGATCGTCGAGCCGCCCTGCGCGAAGTCACGCGCCGTGATGTTCGCCCACACCGCGCGCGCGATGCCCTTGAAGTACAGGCCGCGGTGCCCGAAGAAGTCGTGATCCTCGACGGCGAGGAACGCATCGACCAGCCGCTTGGGGATCCGCTCGTACGGCACGAGCTCGCGCCACTCCTTCGCGAACTCGCCGAGCTTGGTGCCATCGGCGGCGTACATCCGCGACACCGCGGGCGCGACCGCCGCGTAGCGCCGCAGGTCCGGCAGCGCGGGCGCGTTGAGCGAGAAGTATCCGTAGACCGCGATCGCGGTCGCCATCAGCGACGCGAAGATCACGAGCATCGCGAAGCCGTAGAGCTTGCCGACCCAGTAGAACACCCCGCCGTCGGCGCGGTTCGCGACGACCACCCGAGGGCGTTCGCCGGCTGGACTCACGGCAGATTTCACGGCGGGTTACTTTAGCGCTACCCTACCGGCAAATGTCATCACGCGCGGGCATCGTCGTCGGGATCTCCGTGATCACGGGAGGTATCGCGATGTTCGCGTGCGGTTCGAAGTCGGAACCGAAGGCCAAGGTCGCTCCCGAAGGATCGGCCGCGCTCACCACACCCTCCGGCTCGGCGAGCTCCACCGCGCGCGACGGCAAGATCGACCTCGCGCCGGCCGTCCGGCCGACACCCACCGAGCCCCTTCCCCCGCCCTCGCCGACGCCCGACACCACCGCCGTCGCGTTCGAGGCGCAGGCGCGCGACACCGTCTGGGCGCCCGCCACCGAGGCCGAGATCCGGCACCGGTTCGACACCGGCGTACGCGCCGGCCGGCTCGAGGGCACCGAGTGCCGCGCCGACCAGTGCCTGCTGACCATGAGCGGCACGGAGGAGGAGATGGCGCGGGCCATCCGCGACCTCGAGACCGAGGCCGGCCTCCGCAAGTTCGCCGACCACATCATCCTCGGCGGCCCCGAGCAGCGAGACGGCAAGCTGGTCGTGAAGGCGTACGCCGTGTTCGCCCGGGACCGCGGGCCGAACTGAGGGTCCCGGGACGGCGGCGACTCCGATAGAATCGGAGATCGCGTCATGACGAAGCGACTCGTCCGGAAGGTGCTGGCCGTCGCAGCCACGATCGTCGTCGGCTCCGGCTGTGGTGGATGTGACGAGACCGTGGAGCCGGGGCAGGTCACCGGGCCGCTCGAGCTCGACGGGCTGCTGATCGTCCACGACGGCTCGGTCCCACCGTTTCCTTCGCTCGTGCTGTTCGATCCGGTGACCGGCGCGACCTCGGCGCCGTTCGGCCGCGACGTGGCGATCTCTCCGGACCTCACGCGCATCGCGTACCGCACCGATAGCTCGATCGTGATCGCCGAGGTGGTCCGCGACGGCAACGGCGCGCCGGCGCTCGCGACGCGCGTGACGATCCCGAAGATCCTGCCGCCCGACGCGGTGCTCGCGTTCAACGCGCAGGGTGATCGCCTCGGCGGCGCGGGCTGGTTCGAT
>JAEUJX010000403.1 GCA_016794545.1 Myxococcales bacterium | reverse complement strand
GTCGTCACCCCCGAACGCGTCGTCACCCCCGAACGCGTCGTCACCCCGAACGCGTCGTCCCCCCCGAACGCGTCGTCACCCCCGAACGCGTCGTCACCCCCCGAACGCGTCGTCACCCGCGTCGTCACCCCCGAAACGCGGACGTCACCCCGAAACACGGACGGCCCCGGAACGCCGGGTATGGATCGCATTCAGCGTGTGGTGCCCCCGTCCTCGTGGCTCGCGGCGTTCAACGCCGGGCCGCCGCACGCATCCTTTGCAGGATCCGATCGCGGCTCATTGTCGCGGATCCCTCATCGCGACCCGGGAAGGCGACAACGAGCGCGGCCACGAGCCTTCGCGTCGCGAAGAATCATGGCATCTTCGCCCGCAACCATGCGCCCCAAGGCCGCATCGAAAGGTCGGAGCCCAACATGAGCTGGCTCGTACGCTACGCGCGCTCGTCCATCGGCGCGAAGCACATCATGGCCGTCACCGGCCTGCTGCTGTTCTTGTTCGCGGTGGTCCACATGATCGGCCACCTGCAGATGTTCGGTGGCCGTGACCTCTACAACACGTACGCCCACTTCCTGCAGTCGCTGTGGGAGGTGAAGTGGCCGGTGCGCGCGGGTCTGCTCGCCCTGCTGATCGTCCACGTCGTCGTGGCGATCGGGCTCGTCGCGAAGAACCGCGGGGCGCGTCCCGAACGCTACGCCCGCTACAAGCCGGTGATGTCGTCGGCCGCGGGCCGTGCGATGGCGCTGACCGGCCTGGTGGTCTTCGTGTTCCTCGCGTTCCACATCATCCACTTCACGATCGGCTGGGTGCAGCCGGAGGCCTTCCACACGCTCGATCCGCAGAAGCGCTACGACGCGTACTCGATGTTCGTCTACGGGTTCCAGAACCCGGCGATCTACGGCATCTACCTGGTGGGCATGATCCTGCTCGCGCTGCACCTCGGCCACGGCGCGGCGAGCTGGCTGCAGTCGCTCGGCCTGCGCCACCCGAAGTACCCGGTCGACCGGCTGGGACCGCTGATCGCGATCGTCCTGTTCGTGGGCTACATGGCGCCGCCGACCGCGGTGCTCGTCGGCCTCGTCCGCATGAACGGAGTGGGCTGATGTTGACGCTCGACGCGAAGATCCCCCAAGGCCCGATCGAGCAGAAGTGGGCCAACGCCCGCTTCGAGATGAAGCTCGTCAACCCGGCGAACAAGCGCAAGTACAAGGTGATCGTCGTGGGCAGCGGGCTCGCCGGCGGTGCGGCGGCCGCGACGCTCGCCGAGCTCGGCTACGACGTCGCGTGCTTCTGCTTCCAGGACTCGCCGCGCCGCGCGCACTCGATCGCCGCCCAGGGCGGCATCAACGCCGCGAAGAACTACCAGAACGACGGCGACTCGGTGCACCGGCTGTTCTACGACACGGTGAAGGGCGGCGACTTCCGCGCGCGCGAGGCCAACGTCCACCGGCTCGCGGAGGTCTCGGTCGACATCATCGACCAGTGCGCCGCGATGGGCGTCCCGTTCGCGCGCGAGTACGGAGGCACGCTGGCGAACCGCAGCTTCGGCGGCGCGCAGGTGTCGCGCACGTTCTACGCGCGTGGCCAGACCGGCCAGCAGCTGCTGCTCGGCGTGTACGCCGCGCTCGAGCGCCAGATCGGCGCCGGCAAGGTCACGATGTTCTCGCGCCACGAGATGCTCGACCTCGTCGTCGATAACGGACGCGCGGTGGGTATCGTCGCGCGCGACCTCATCACCGGCGCGATCGAGTCTCACGCGGCCCACGCGGTCGTGCTCGCGACCGGCGGCTACGGCAACGTGTACTTCCTGTCGACGAACGCGAAGGGCTGCAACGTCACCGCGACCTACCGCGCGTACAAGAAGGGCGCCGGGTTCGCCAACCCGTGCTTCACCCAGATCCATCCGACCTGCATCCCGGTGTCAGGCGACTACCAGTCGAAGCTGACGCTGATGAGCGAGTCGCTGCGCAACGACGGGCGCGTGTGGGTGCCGAAGAACCCCGCGAACTGCGCGAAGCGCCCCGACGATATCTCCGAGGACGAGCGCGACTACTACCTCGAGCGGAAGTACCCGAGCTTCGGCAACCTGTCGCCGCGCGACATCGCCTCGCGCGCCGCCAAGGAGCAGTGCGACGACGGCCGCGGCATCGGTCCCGGCGGGCGCGGCGTGTACCTGGACTTCCGCGACGCGATCAAGCGCGACGGCGAGGCCAAGGTCCGCGAGAAGTACGGGAACCTGTTCGACATGTACGAGCGCATCACGGGCGAGAACCCGTACAAGGTGCCGATGCGCATCTACCCCGCCGTCCACTACACGATGGGCGGGCTGTGGGTCGACTACAACCTCCAGACCACGATCCCCGGCCTGTTCTGCCTCGGCGAGGCGAACTTCTCCGATCACGGCGCGAACCGGCTCGGCGCCTCCGCGCTGATGCAGGGCCTCGCCGACGGCTACTTCATCATCCCGTACACGATGGGCAACTACCTCGCCGGCGTGAAGGCGAGCGACCTCGCCTCGACGACCTCCGCGCCCTTCAAGGCCGTCGAGGACGCGGTGAAGTCGCGCCTCGACCGCCTGATGAACGTGCGGGGCAAGCGCTCGATCGACTCCTTCCACAAGGAGCTCGGTCACATCATGTGGGAGCAGTGCGGGATGGCCCGCTCGAAGGAGTCGCTCGAGCGCGCGCTCGCCGCGATCCCGAAGCTCCGCGAGGAGTTCTGGTCCGACGTGAGCGTGCTCGGCGATCCCGACTCGTTCAACCAATCGCTCGAGAAGGCCGGCCGCGTCGCCGACTTCCTCGAGTTCGGCGAGCTGCTGGTGAAGGACGCGCTGGTGCGCGAGGAGAGCTGTGGCGGCCACTTCCGCGTCGAGCACCAGCTCGAGGGCGAGGCCAAGCGCGACGACGACAAGTTCTGCCACGCGGCCGTGTGGGAGTTCACCGGCGACGGCAAGGAGCCGGTGCGCAACGTCGAGCCGCTCGTGTTCGAGAACGTCAAGCTGGCGACCCGGAGCTACAAGTAATGTCGGACCTCGATCTCACGTTGCACATCTGGCGGCAGGCGGACGGGCGGTCACCGGGGAAGATGGTGACGTACCAGGTGAAGGGCGTGTCCGCGCACGCTTCCTTCCTCGAGATGCTCGACATCCTGAACGAGCAGCTGATCGCGAAGGGCGAGGAGCCCGTCGCGTTCGATCACGACTGCCGCGAGGGCATCTGCGGCATGTGCTCGCTGATGATCAACGGCCGCCCGCACGGCGGCCACCGCGCCACGACGACGTGCCAGCTCCACATGCGCCACTTCAAGAACGGCGACGAGATCTGGATCGAGCCGTGGCGCGCCGAGGCGTTCCCGGTGATCAAGGACCTCTGCGTCGACCGCACGCCGTTCGATCGGGTGATCGCCGCCGGCGGCTTCATCACCGCGAACTGCGGCTCGGCCCCCGACGCGAACGACGTGCTCGTGCCGAAGGAGAGCGCCGACGCCGCGATGGACGCCGCCGCGTGCATCGGCTGCGGCGCGTGCGTGGCAGCGTGCCCGAACGGCTCGGCGATGCTGTTCGTCGCCGCGAAGCTCGCGCACCTCCATCACCTGCCGCAGGGCCAGCCCGAGCGCATGCACCGCACGCAGGCCATGGTCACCGCGATGGACGCGGCCGGGTTCGGCAACTGCTCGAACCACTACGAGTGCGAGGCCGCGTGCCCGAAGGAGATCAAGCGCGACGTGATGGCGCTGATGAACCGGGACTACGCGAAGGCCGCGTTCATCTCCCGCGAGCGCTCGACCAAGAGCGACGGCGCGGGCTAGAACTCCTCGCGGCGATCAACGCCAGCGTATCGTCGAGCGCAGCCCACCGACGTAGGTGGTCGTCATCGCCTTCACGGCGTGACGCGATGGCTCCATGTCACCGACGCGCGCGTCGGCATAGCTGTCGTCATACACGCCGAACGTCCACCCGAGGTAGCCCTCGATCTGGATCTGCAGAGCACCCGGCGCGAGCTCCCAGCGCGCGAGCACCATCGTCGTGTCCACGCGCACGAGGTCGTAGCCGCGAACCCGTCCTCCGTTCTCCAGTGCCATCGAGCGCACGCCGAGCCCGGCGCCGATGCGAGCCCGCCCATCGCGGCGCGTCCAGCGCGCCATGACATCGACCTTGAGCTCCTCGGCGTCCTCGTACACGGGCGTCAGCCGCCCCACCGCCTCCAGCGTGGCCGCGATGCC
>JAEUJX010000398.1 GCA_016794545.1 Myxococcales bacterium | reverse complement strand
CTCCGGCATCCTCGCGAGCGCGCTCGCGATGGACAAGGTGATGTCCAAGCGGATCTTCGAGTCCAACAAGGTCCCCACGCCGCGCTGGTAGCTGCTGCCGCACGTCGCTCCCTCGGGCACCGACGAGGTCGCTGCCGTCGCCGCGTTCGGCATGCCGAGCGTCGTGAAGCCCGCGAACGAGGGCAGCTCGGTCGGCGTCTCGATCGTCGAGAAGGCCGACGACATCGCGCCCGCGCTGGCGTCCGCGCGGCAGTTCCACGGCCCGGTGATCGTCGAGGACTACATCGCCGGCACCGAGGTGTTCGTCGGCATCCTCAACGGCCGCGTGCTCGGCTCCGTCGAGGTCCGGCCCGCGACGAAGTTCTACGACTACGAGGCGAAGTACAAGCGCACCGACACGAAGTACCTGATCCCGCCCGAGCTGCCGCGCCCCGTGATCGATCGCTGCGAGTCGCTCGCGCTCGCCGCCTACCACGCGCTCGGCTGCGCCGGCCACGCGCGTCCCGATCTCCGCATCACCGCCGCCGGAGAGCCGTTCGTGCTCGAGGTCAACACGCTCCCCGGCATGACCGCGACCTCGCTGCTCCCCAAGATCGCGAAGTCGATCGGCATGGACTACGCGACGCTGTGCGAGGAGATCCTGTCGACCGCGTCGACGATCTGATCGAGGTCGACAAGCACCTCGCGACTCGCGCGTAATTAGGTCCGACCTAATTGATGCGCAACTCGTGCATCGAGAACTGTCCGGGCCGGACGCGACCGATCACTTCTTGCAGGTCATCTCGTAGACCTTGGTCCACGACTTGCCCTTGTCGGATGACAGCTCGCCGGACAGCTTCAGGAGCTTGGGATCGGTCGCGTCGAGGTGATCGCGGAACATCGCCACGGGGCCCTGGCCCATGACGTCGAGGTTCCAGTCCATCCGGCCGCCGTCCTTGACGCCGTCGCACGTGCCGAGCGCCTGCGAGCCGCGGTTGTCGAGCAGGACGCGGCGCCACTTCTTGCCGTCGAACGTCGTGAACGCCTCGTACTTGAAGCGCGTGGTCTTGCCGACCTTCGCGTCGAACACGTCGCGGATCCAGAAGCCGTCGAGATCGGCCCTGGTCTTGAGCGTACCGGTCAGCGGGGCCTCCGGCTCGGGGGCGAGCGTGGCGGTGCCCGTGCACTTCCAGGTGCCGGTCAGGGACTTGGCGAGGTCGGTGACCTCCTGAGGGACCTTGGGATCGGCGGTCGCGGTCGCCGCGACGCCGGTCACGAGGACCACCAGGGAGAGTCTCATTCCGGCACTATAAGCGGAAACCCGTGGCCGGTTCGCGAGTCTCCATGGATGTGAGGAAGTGCCTGGCGCTGATCGTGGTCGCGGCCTGCGGGACGCCGCCGAAGGGTCCGGTCGCCACGAAGCCAGAGCCGGTGGCTCCGCCCCCCGATGCCGCGCCCCGACCGCCGGATCCCGATCTGAACCGCCAGCCGCCGGCGCCGCTGCTGTCGATCGACTGGACGAGCGTGCCGCTGTCGACCGAGGCCGAGGCGAACGCGGTGTGGGCGCAGATCGCGCCGACCGGCGAGGACTGGGAAGCGAAGCTCGACGAGATCCCGGTCGCGAAGGCCGGACCGCTCGCGGTCGCGATGCTGCGCGCGGGGAACTTCACGTGCGTGCCGCCGCAGCCCCCGCGGGACTGCGCGCCGCTGGTGCTCGATGTCGACGGGCCGGCGCCGACCGCGGGGATGAGCGATCCGTGCCTCCGGCGGCTCCTCGCGCTGTGGTCGCTCGGCGCGGTGGAGGACAGCGACCTGCCGCAGATCTACGGCGCGCTGAAGCAGATCGCCGCGATCCCGCCGCCGGAGTCGCAGCTGGTGGCGGCCGCGATCCAGGCGGTGCCCGAGACCGACCACGACAAGCGCCTCGAGCTGCTGTCGATCGCCTTCCAGGCCGGGCAGCGCGATCTGGCGAACGGTCACGTCGGGTCGCTCGACGAGCCGCACCTGATCGACGCGGCGACCAAGCACCACCTCGACGGCGCCCTCGACGCGCTCGCGGTCGAGAGCCACCGCGCGGTGTTCCTGACCGCGATCGCCGACGACAAGATGTCTCCGAAGGCGCGCGCCGAAGCGATCCAGGAGCTGGTCGCCGGCGAGGACAAGCTCGCGCCGGATGCCAGGGCCGCGCTGATCGCCGCGACCAAGGCGAAGGACTGCTACGTCGCCGCCGCGGCCGTCCGCGCGCTCGAGGTCCGCGGCGACAGGCGCGCGGTGCCGAAGAAGCCGCGCACGAGGTCACCCGACGTGATGATGCGCGCGCTGTGCGTGCTCGCCGCGTACGAGCGGTTCCAGGGCAACGACGAGTCGTCGCTGCTGCCCGGGTTCGTCCCGCCCAAGGGGCTCGAACACGTGAAGATCGCCTTCGACGCGCTCTCGGACACCGACCCCGACGGCGACGGCGACCCGCACACGGAGCGCACGGTGACGCTGATCCCGAAGGCCGACGTCGTCGTGCCCGAGGTCGACGACATGGTCCGCGCGTTCCGCCGCTGCAAGGGCACGACGTGCAGCTCCAACGATCGGGACTTCCGGTTCGGCTTGAAGCTGGTCGGCGGCGAGCTCACCCTCGCGACGCTCGAGCTGATCGAGCGCCCGCCATGCCCGGGTCGTTGATGTTTGGAGCGAGCATGGACGACGACGATCTGAACCACCCCAAGGTGCGGCCCTTCACCCGCGACCTCGGCGCCGAGCGTGCGCTCGACCCGGTCTTCGTCGACTTCGTCCTGTCTCCGGCGAAGCCAGACTGCTTCTCGTTCTGGTGCGAGGCGGACGAGCTCGGTTGGGCGGAATCCGTGCCCGCTGAAGGGGAGGTCGCTTACGCCTGTGGAGCACGAACAGCAACCAGACGCTGCTGCTCCGTTCGGGTTCCTCCTACGCGTTCGCTCGGGCAAGCCACGACGCCGATCTCGTCTCGCCGCTCGCCCGCACCGTCCAGGGCCTGCTCGCCACCCTCTTCATCACGCTCTGGGAGGCCGAGGTGGACGACGGTTCCCTGCGGGAGGCCGCGACGCGCTGCGGCTTCCTGCACCTCGACGAGGTGCTGCGCTTCGCAGGCCGAGCACAACCGCCCCCGACTTCTACACCGCCCGTTCGCAGCTCATCGCCGACATCGATGCGCGCGCCTCGTAGCAGCCCCATGACAAGGCCAGCGATTCCCGAACCTTGCCCCCGCAACATGGATCTTCCGCGCCGCTGTGGCACCATGATCGTCGTGACCCGCTGGCTCGTCGCCCTGCTGATCGCCGTGTTCGCCGTGACCTCAACGGGCGAGGCGGCGGCGCAGGCGTTCAAGCCCAAGAAGGGCGGCGCCGAGAAGAAGGGCTCCGCCGCGAAGAAGGCCCCGGCCACCGCGAAGAAGGGCAACACCGCGCCCCGCCGCGTCGTGACCTCGAAGCCCGCGCCGAAGAAGAAGAAGAAGCCGTCGCGCGCCGCGGAGTCCGGCCGCGCCGATGATCTGACGCCGGATGACGATGAAGCGCCGCGGAAGTCGTCCACCATGGACGATGACTACGTCGTGATCGAAGACGACGACGAGTAGTCACTGATCGCCGTTCGGCGTGCGCGCAGGAGCACGCTTGTTCAGGTCGGATAAAGCGCCGTCGCTTCGACGGAAACGAAGTGATCCGGAGTGCCGCCGAAAAATTGCCCGCGTGATCCACGCGTGCGTATTTCCAGAGCATGGATCGATCCCGTCGCGGGGGGACGAAGCAGGCACGGGCGTCGTCTGACGCCGGTGTTCCCGCGGCCTCGCGCCTGACGGTTCGCGGCGGCAAGAAGAACCGCCGCCGCCCGGGATCGCTGTGGTCCCGGCTGCCCCGTCCCCGCGTCGCGGTCGATGCGTGTGGCCGGGCCCTGCGCCGGTCGCTGCCGGCGATCGGCGTGACCGCTGCGCTGACCGCGGCCGGCTTCGGCGTGTGGGCCGGCTACCGCTTCCTCACCACGAACGAGCGGTTCGCGATCACCACGATCGAGATCACCGGCGAGCGCCACCTGACCGAGGACCAGATCCGCGCCCGGCTCCCCGTCCACCTCGGCGACAACGTGTTCGAGGCCGATCTCGGCCAGGTCGCCGAGGCGGCCCGCGCGCTCCCCTGGGTCCGCTCCGCCGAGGCCCGCCGCGTGCTGCCCCGCACGATCGTGATCGACCTGCGCGAGCACGAGGCCGCCGCGGTCGTCGAGCTCGGCGAGCTCTACCTGGTCGATGCCGCCGGCCACCCGTTCAAGCGCGCGCAGCTCGAGGCCGGCGACGGCGCGGGCCTGCCCGTGATCACCGGCCTGCCGCGCCAGGCCTACGAGGCCGCGCCCGAGGTCACCGCCCGGACCATCGTCACCGCACTCGCCGCGCTCGCGACCTGGCGCTCCGATCCGACGCGTCCCGCGATCGGCGAGATCCACCTCGACACCCACCACGCGCTCACGCTCCGCACGTACGAGCGCGCGACCGCGATCCAGCTCGGCACGATCGGCCCCGAGCTCGCCGCGCGCATGCAGACGTTCGACGCGGCGTGGGCCGAGCTCTCCGAGCCCGAACGCCTCCGCGCCCGCGCGATCCACGTCGACGCGCGCATCGATCAGGTCACCGTTGCCTTGAACACTTCGTCGCGCTGACACCCAAGGACTAGAAAGCAGCACCATGGCCAAAGCCAAGAGCAGCGAGATCATCGTCGGCCTCGACATCGGCACCACCAAGATCGCGTGCATCGTCGGGGAGGTCACCGAGGATGGCGTCGACATCATCGGCATCGGGACGTCGCCGTCGAAGGGGATGCGCCGCGGCAACGTGGTGAACATCGACGCGACCGTGTCGTCGATCCGCCAGGCCGTCGACGAGGCCGAGAACATGGCCGGCTGCGAGATCTCGAGCGTGTACGCCGCGATCTCGGGGCCGAACGTGCGCGGCATCAACAACAACGGCATCGTCGCGATCAAGGACAAGGAGATCCGCGCGAACGACGTCGCCCGCGTCCTCGAGCAGGCCAAGGCCGTCGCGATCCCGATGGACCGCGAGGTGCTCCACGTCCTCCCCCAGCAGTACCTGGTCGACGATCAGGACGGCATCCGCGACCCGCTCGGCATGGCCGGCGTCCGCCTCGAGGCGAAGGTCCACATCGTCACGTCGCTCGTCTCCTCGGTGCAGAACGTCATCCGCTGCGCGAACCGGTGCAACCTGCAGGTCTCCGACATCGTGCTCGAGTCGCTCGCCGCCTCGCAGGCCTGCCTCGAGGATGACGAGAAGGAGCTCGGCGTCGCGCTCGTCGACATCGGCGGCGGCACCTGCGACATCATGGTCTACGCCGACGGCGCGATCGTCCACACCAGCGTGATCGAGCTGGGCGGCGAGCGGGTCACCAACGACATCGCCACGCTGCTCCGCACGCCGCTCGAGTCCGCCGAGAAGCTGAAGCGCAAGTACGGCTGCGCGTGGCGTGAGCTGGTCGAGACCGGCGAGATGATGGAGGTCCCCTCGGTCGGCGGCCGCGGCGCGCGCACGATGCCGCGCCACAAGCTGGTCGAGGTCATCGAGCCGCGCGTCGAGGAGATCTTCGAGTACGTCAAGAAGGACCTGATCCGCTGCGGCTACTACGACGCGCTCGCCGCGGGCGTGGTCCTCACCGGCGGCGCCACCGTGATGGAGGGCGTCACCGAGATCGCCGAGCAGGTGCTCGCGGTCCCCACCCGCCGCGCCGCCCCGTCGAAGATCGGCGGCCTCGTCGACGTCGTCCGCTCGCCGAGCTACTCCACCGGCGTCGGCCTCGTGATGTTCGGCGCCGAGCAGGGCCGGAGCGTCCAGCTCCCCGCACGCGGCGAGGATCGCCCCGGCATGTTCAAGCGCGCCTGGCGCAGCCTCGCGGAGATGTTCTGATGCAGTCGCCCCGCGCCCTGCTCCCCCGCCGCGAGCTGCTCGCCCTCGTCGCGCAGCTGCGCGAGATCGAAGGCGCCGCGCCCGTCGAGCCCGACACCGAGCCGTTCGTCCGGATCGACGAGTCCGGGGCTTACGAGCGCGAGCCCAGGGGTGCTCGACGGAACGCTCGTCCCGACACGAGATCACCGTCGTGCCGCGAGGTCTAAGAACTACCGCTGGTCGTGCAATGCCCAGCTCCTGATCCGTCGCCGTGACCTGGCCATCGTGGCGGCAGTGGCAGGCGGGCCCG
>JAEUJX010000330.1 GCA_016794545.1 Myxococcales bacterium | reverse complement strand
TGGCACAGCGCGCACTCGAGCGGGCGATCTCGTTCGACGCGCGCCTTGTCGGTCGGCGAGCCGATGCGGTGGTAGCGCACGAGCGCGTAGTCGAGCCCCATGTTCTTCCTCGGCATGTGGCACGCGACGCATGCGGTGCCGGTGGAGCCCGGCTGGTGATGCGAGTGCTTGGCGAGGGCGTCCGCGCTCGCGAGCTGCGGATGACACGCCGTGCACGTCGCATTGCCGGCCGGCGTCGCGAGCGCGGCGAGCTTCTCCGGCGCGTCGGCGGCATGCGGATCGTGGCACGTGGTGCAGGTCATCTGCGACGCGCAGCCGCCGAGCTGGAAGTCGCGCCCCTCGCCGGAGTTCGTCGTGCTGCCGCCCGGGTTCTTCGCGCGCTCGCCGCCCTCCCACGTCCACGGGTAGCGCGTGAACAGGACGGTGTGGCACTTCGCGCAGGTCTTGTTGATCCACTGCGCGCGCGACCCGTCGTGGCCCTTCGGCGGCGTCACCTCGAGGAGGTCGCTCTGCACCGCGAAGCTCGGCACGCGGGCCGGATCGGCCGCGTGCGCCGCCGATCCGTTGTGGCAGGCCTCGCAGCCGATGCCGAGCTCGACGAGCTTCCGGGCATCGAGGTACTGCTCGCTCGCGGTCGCCGCGGCGGGCAGCACGTCGCGCAGCGTCGTCGAGGGCGCCGGCGTGCCGCCGAGGAACGCGATCTCCTTCGCGAGCTCGGCGGCGAGGCGCTCGTCGTCGCGCGAGCGCGCGCTCCACGCGAGGCGCTTCGGTACGAGGCGGTCCGAGAGCTTGCCCTGGTAGCCCGGCAGGCCCGGGCCGTAGAGCTCGTCGTAGAGCATGGTCGCGAGCGGCAGCGTGTTGTGGCAGCCGATGCAGTCGGTTCGCCACAGCGCCCGCACGCTCATGGCGGGGCGCTCCTTGACCATCACCGAGTAGCCCTTGTAGCGCCACGACTGCGTCGCGAACACGTACGTCGCCGGCAGGACGCGCTCGTCGCCGATGCCCGAGTCCTCGATGCCGACGAAGTCCTCGCGGTAGCGCCCGCCGACCACCTTGGTCACGCGGTAGCGCGTCGTGCCCTTCGCGGTCGTCACGCGCATGAACCGCGCGCCGCCCTCCGCCATCTCCATCGTGGCGGTGTCCGCGCCGATCCGGATCGTCGCCCCATCGAACGGTGCCCGGATCGTCGCGCTCGAGGCGTCGCGCGTCATGTTGCGCATCGGCGACGTGGCCCACGCCGTGTACTGCGCCTCGTGGCAGTCCTCGCACGCGCGCGAGCCGGCATAGTCGGCGCGCAGGACGTTGCTCGCGACCACGCCGCCCGCGGGCGGTGGGACCTTCGACGGGGTCGTCGGGGTTCCACACGCAGCCACCAGCAGCCAGACCAGCGCGAATCGCACGCGCCGGCAGTTGTACCTCAGGCCTTGAGCTTCTTGCGCTCGACGACGAGCGTCACCGCCTTCTCGCCGCGTCTCACCGTGACGGCGACCGTCGTGCCGACCGTGCCGCGGATCTTCGAGACCGCCCCGTCGAGACCGAGCTGGGTCACCGGGAGCCCGTCGACCGCGATCAGCCGATCGCCCACGACGATCCCGGCCGCCTCGGCCCCGCTGCCGGGGAACACGCCGTCGACGCGCAGCGCGTCGCCGTCGGCGGCGAGCTTGGTGCCGATGCCGACCAGCTCGAGCGTCGGCTTCTCGCCCTCCTTGATCTTCGCGAGCGGGATCACGATCGGGCCGAGCTCGCCGCCATCGACGGCCGTCATCCCGGCCTCGATCTTCGGGTGGTGGTTCCCCGCGCCGATCGTGATCGAGACCGGACCGGGTGGGATGCCGGTCAGCTCGAACGTGCCGTCCTCGCGCGTCACCGTCCCGGCGTTCGCGGGGAGCGCGCTCGCGCCGCCGCCGCGGGCCTCGCGCATGATCCGCGCGTACGGGATCGGGCCGCCGCCCTCGGCGCTCACCACCTTCCCGCGCAGGAGCGCGCCCGCCGTGACCACGAGCTTCGTGTCCTTCGCGCCGGTCCTGCCGACGGTGACGTCCGTCGGGGCGCTCGGCGCGAGGCCGGCGGCCGTGGCGATCAGCTCGTAGTCGCCGGGCCTCACGTGCACGCGGAACCGGCCAGCGGGATCGACGATCGAGTCGGCCTCGACCACGTGGCGCACCGCGCCCTCGCGCTTCATCACGAGCAGCGTGAACGCGGGCACCGGATCACCCGACGCGGTCGCGACGAGCCCTTCGAGCGGGGCGCCGGTCGGGATGACGAGCGAGACACCGGTCGCGCCGCCCTTCACGCCGCGCTGGAGCCCCATCGCGTGGCCGTCGAGCTCCCCGACCAGCCGGTGCTCGCCGCGATCGAGGCCCTCGAGCACGAACGTCCCGTCGGGCCCGCTCGTCGCGAACGCGTTCGAGCGCGGCACCTCGGGGGCCGTGCCCGGTGCGTCGTCGGGCTCGGCGCGCACGAGCACGTCCGCGAGAGGCGCTCCGCTCTCGTCGACCGCGATGCCGCGGATCGTGGCCTCGCGCGCCGGCGCGTCGCCGATCGGGATGACGAGCGCGTGCGTGAGCGCGGCGTCGCCGTCGAGCCGCGCCCAGCCGCGGCGCTTGCCCAGGGTCGCCTCGAGCACGGCGTCGTCGGGCGCGTGGAACACGAACGCGCCGGCCTGATCGGCGATCCACTCCGTGGGCAGCTTCTCGAGCGCCTGCTCTCCGGCCGGCGAAGCGACCAGGCGCACCTTCGCGCCGGGGACCGGCGCGCCCGCCGCGTCGACGACGGTGCCGTGGTAGTCGACCGCCGGGAACAGGAACACGGTCAGGCCGCGGACCGCGCGCCCCTTCGCGAGCACCGCGCGCACCGGCGAGTGTGCGAGCTCGGGCGCGTACGGCAAGAAGCCGGGCGCGACCGCGGTCGCCAGCTCGAACGCGCCCGGCGCGGCCGGGGCGAGCTCGAACGCGCCGGTCTCGCTGGACCGGATCGTCATCGCTCCGCTCGTGCCCGAGAACGTCAGCTCCGCGCCGGCGACGCCCGCGCCGGTCGACCAGTTGATCACGCGCCCGCCGAGCACGCCGCCCGCGGCATCGACGGTCTCGACGATCGCGCGCGCCTGGCCGGGCATCGCGCCGTCGATCGGCGGCGGCAGCGCCACGGGACGGCCCGGAGCGGGCAGCGCGGCGGGGCGCGCGGCCGATCCGGATCCTGGCGCGACCGCCGGTGTGGCCGGTGCGCCGGGCGCCGCGTCGCGCCGGAGGTAGATCACCGTGCCGGCGCCGATGGCGAGCACGAGAGCGATCAGGATGGCGAACGTCGTCTTTCCCTTCACGAACAAGGCTCCTGTTCCGGCCGCGGCGAACGGCACGAGCACGCGCTTCCAGCGCGGCGTCGCCGTATCGAGCGCGGCGCGCAAGCGATCGAGACCGGTCTTGAGGCGCGAGCGGACGGTCGCGGCGGGGATGCCGTCGTCCCGCGCGATGTCCGCGGCGCTCAGCCCGTCGAGGTAACGCCGGATCACGGTCGTGCGAAAGGGCTCGTCGAGTGCGACCAGCGCGGACGACAGCCGCTCGAGCACGCGCGCGCGATCGACGGGATCCTCGCGCGCCTCCTCGTCACCGGGGACCGCCGCGGCGTCCTCGCGGGCCCTGCGGCGCGCCTCCGCGCGGCGGTTCATCCGCCACCGGTTCTTCAGCACGGTGACGAGCCACGGCCGGACCGGCCGCTGCGTATCGGGCGGATGGGCGACCGCGGCGATGGCGGTCTCCTGGATCAGGTCGTCGGCCTCGTCATCGCCCTGGACGAGCGAGCGCGCGAGGGCACGTAGCCCTTCGAGCTCGCGCATCACGGCTTCCGGCGTCACGGACAGAGCATGCCGCCGCCGCGCGAAGTGTTGGCGAAAAGATCACGCGCTCCGCTTCACCCAGTGGTGGCGCCCGTGGAGGCCCTCCGCGGTCATCGCGGCCTGGACCGCTGGGCGCTGCTCGAGCCTGGTCTCGTAGTCGTCGAGGTTCGGCCACAGCGCGAGGTCGATTCCGAACTTCCCGCACCACTGGAGCATCACGAACAGGTACGCGTCGCAGACCGTGAAGTGCTCGCCCATCAGGTAGCCGCGCGTGCCGAGCACGTCGGACAGGTAGAGCAGGCGGTCGCCGATCTTCCCGCGCTGCGCCGAGATCACGGCCTGCGGCGTGCCGGGCGCGAACAGCGGACCGAACTGCTCGTGGAGCTCCGTCGAGATGAACGCGAGCCACTCGAGCGCGTGGTAGCGCGCGAAGGTCCCGGTCACCGGGATCAGCGTGGCCTCCGGCGCGAGGTCCGCGATGTACTGGAGGAGCACCTGCGCCTCGGTCAGCGTCTCGCCGCCGACACCGAGCTCGAGCACCGGCACGTACCCCTTGGGATTGATCTCGAGGAAGTCGCGGCCGCTCGCGGTGCGGTGCGTCCCGAGATCGACGCGCTCGAGGTCGAAGGTCCGTCCCGCCTCGCGGAGGGCGATGTGTGGCGCGAGCGAGCACGCGCCGGGTGCGTAGTAGAGCTTCATGGGAGCGTTCTCCTGGCACACACCGACGCACTCCGCGTGCCACGCCCGCCGCGTGGCGGACGCGCACGGCGAGCGGGAGCGCGCGGCTGCGATCCTGCACGGCTGCGGAAGGCGTCGGGCGCGCTGCGGCACGTTCGGTGCAGCTCAGCGCGGCACCATGGCGTTCGGTGACGATAACCGCCGTCTCCTCGAGAAGCTCGTCCGCGAGACCGTCCGCGCGGAGGCGCAGGCGATGGAAGCAC
Source organism: Myxococcales bacterium (assembly GCA_016794545.1). Lineage (GTDB taxonomy): Bacteria > Myxococcota_A > Polyangia > Haliangiales > Haliangiaceae > JABFXX01. Next base: position 7,309 of record JAEUJX010000330.1, on the reverse strand, counting down.
CCGGGCGCGAAGCGCGCAGGATCGGCGCGTCGCCTCCGGTCGCCGCGCTCGCGGACATCGCGGACCACGCGGAGCGGATGCAGCGCCGGTTCGCGGCGATGCTCGATGGCCACGCGCTGGAGCTCCACCTGTCGCGGGGCGCGCTCGGGGCCCCGCTGACCTCGCTGCGGCACCTCGTGGTCGATCGCGTGGTCCACGGAGAGCGCGCGTACCGCACGACCCTGCTCGACCTCCGCCACGGCGTCGAGGTCGTGAAGCTGCTGAGGGAGATCACCCGCCGGCAGGTCCTGTTCGGGCTCGTGCGCTGGTGCGACGACTGGCTCGGCGCACGCCGCACACTGGTCGCGCGCGCGGAGGCACAGCTCGCCTGGTTCTCCGACCAGGAGACTCTCGATCACCCCGCGGCAAGCGCGGCCGATGCGAGCGACAGCTGGGAGCCGGTCGAGGAGCGCTAAGTGGCACGCCGATCGCACTGCCTCCGGTCAGGCACATCCAGGACAGAGATACAGCTGGAACATCGACCAGACGTAGCTCGGTCGTGACACCACGTGAAGCGAAGAGCGAACCGACGATGGCGAGGTCACGTCGGGAAGCTCGACTGGACGTGCCCTCATTTCTGACGGCCGCGCTGTGACCCCTCACCGGAGAACAGTGCGGCGGTCATTTTTCGGCCTCACGGAACAATCACCGGAAACAGGCCCGCCGCCGACGCGCCGCGGCTTATCGTGTGCTCCGTGAACGTCGAGTGGACTCAGCTCGCGGCCGTCGGTCACCTCGTGATCGCGCTCGATCTCGACGGCACGCTCATCCCGTTCGCGGCGACGCCGGAGGAGGCGCGGATCGACGGCGACACCGCGGCGCTCCTCGAGGCGCTGTCGGAGCTCCCGGCGGCCACCGTCGGCATCGTCAGCGGCCGGCCGCGCGATCTGGTCGACGACCTCGTCACGCGCTTCCCGCGCCTCTCGGTCGCCGCCGAGCACGGCGTGTGGCGCTTCACGAACGGCGCGTGGACCGCGGCGCTCCCGCCCGTCGTGCAGCTCGACGAGATCGCCCAGTCGCTCTCCGCGCTCGCGCAGCGTCACCCCGGTGCGCTGATCGAGCGGAAGTCGTGCTCGGTGTGTCTGCACTGGCGCCGGGTGGGCGGCGAGCACCACGACGAGATCGCCCAGGCGGCGGAGGTGCTCGTCGACGAGTGGCTCGAGACCCAGCCGCACCTCGAGCGCCTGCCCGCGATCGAGGCGCTGGAGGTGCGCCACCGCGCCGCGCACAAGGGCGGGGCGGTCGGATGGCTGCGCGGTCTCGCGCCCGCCGGTGCCCGGGTGCTCGCGATCGGCGACGATCTGACGGACGAGGACATGTTCGTGAGCCTGCGCGAGCACGACGTCGGCATGCTCGTCGCCGCCGAGCCGCGCCGCACGCAGGCCGTGCTCCGGCTCCCCGGGCCGCCGGCCGTGCACCGCTTCCTGCGCTGGCTGATCGACGCCCGCGCGCGCCAGCCGACCGCGGCCGTCCCCGACGACGTCGTGCCGGCCCGCGCGCCGCGCTCCTCGGCCGCGCCCCGCTTGATCGTCGCGTCGAACCGGCTGCCGGCGGCGCCGACCGGCGATCGCACGCGCGAGGTCGGCGGGTTGGTCTCGGCGCTGATCCCCGCGCTGTCGGAGGCCGGCGGCATCTGGCTCGGCTGGAGCGGGGCAGAGCGCGACCCCGGCCTGCGCCTGCGGGTCGAGGACGGCGAGGCGTTCAGCCGTGCGCAGTTCGACTACCCGCCGAGCTGGCGCGAGAAGTTCTACATCGGGTTCTGCAACCAGTCGCTGTGGCCGCTGCTCCACGCGATGCCGGGGCGAGTGCGCTACCACGACGACGAGTGGCGCGTGTACACCGAGGCGAACCGCGCCTATGCCGCGCAGCTGCTCGAGGCGGGCGGTCCGGAGACGGACATCTGGGTCCAGGACTTCCACCTGATGCTCGTCGGGCGCGAGCTGCGGCGCGCCGGTCACCGGGGCCGCATCGGGTTCTTCCTCCACGTGCCGTTCCCGCCGCTCGACATCTTCGAGACGATGCCGTGGGCGGCGGAGGTGATGAGCGCGCTGCTCGACTACGATCGGTTCGGCGTGCACACGCAGCGCTGGGCCGGCAACGTGCTCGCGACGGCGCGCGGCCTGCTCGGCGTCGAGGGCGAGGCGCGCGCGAAGGAGCGGCTCCGCGTCGTGCCGGTCGGCATCGATCCGGATCGGTTCGCGGAGGCCGCGCTGCGGCCGCCGTCCGCCGAGCTCGGGCAGTTCGATCGGCTGCTCGGCGAGCGCAAGCTGATCCTCGGCGTCGATCGCCTCGACTACTCGAAGGGCATCCCCGAGCGCCTCGAGGCGTTCGCGCGCCTGCTCGAGGTCTACCCGCAGTGGCGCAACAAGGTGTCGTTCGTGCAGGTCTCGGTGCCGACACGCTCCGAGGTCCCCGAGTACGCCGAGCTGCGCACGCGGGTCGAGACGCTCGTCGGCCGCATCAACGGCACGTACGGCGAGGCCGACTGGGTCCCGGTCCGGTACCTCTACCGCAGCTACGATCAGGACACGCTCGCGCACCTCTATCGCGAGGCCGCGGTCGGCCTGGTCACGCCGCTGCGCGACGGCATGAACCTCGTCGCGAAGGAGTACATCGCGGCGCAGGATCCGACGAACCCCGGCGTCCTCGTGATGTCGAAGTTCTGCGGCGCGGCGGAGCGCATGCCGCTCGCGGTCCTGACGAACCCCTATCACGCCGATGGCGTCGCGGCCGACCTCCACGCCGCGCTCGAGATGCCGCTGTTGGATCGCCTGTCGCGCTACGAGCTGCTGCGCGCGACGGTGTGGCAGGACACGGCGTCCGCGTGGGCGCAGACGTTCCTCGCCGACCTGCGGGGCTGAGCGCGGCGGCGCTCAGAGCAGCGGCAGGCCGCCCGTGATCGCGTCGACGTCCTCCGCCCACGCCGGCCCGACCGCACAGCAGGTCTTGGTCGGGACGCCGTGGAACTCGGTCATGCCGGCGTCCGTGATCGATGCGACCGGCACGCCGGCCGCCGTTGCTTTCTCCACGATCGCGTCGAGGGCGGCCTCGCTGTCGACGGACACCGCGATCTTCAGGAACCGGCCGGTCATCCAGGCGGCCATCGGCTCGGTCATCGCGATCGAATAGGTCGTCTTGTCGGCGTTCGCGGAGCCGGCCTGGAGGATGACGCGGAGGGAGGCGTGGGCGCCCTGGGCGATCATCTTGCCCTTCCGCATGTTCAGGTCCTTGCGCATCACGATGACCTGCTTGGCGATCCGGTCGGTGGTCACGGTGGGAGGAGCCTACGGGAAGGCAATGGTTTCAGGTGAATGCAATACGGCGTCAAACCGTCGAAGAAGCGTGCTAGATCGATCAGGAAGGTAGCCAACGAGCACGTAGCCGGATGTTCCGGCGCGCGACTCCCCGACGGCATACCGATTTTGAAAGGTAGGACGGCATGCAGACGACTCCTCGTCGCGTCACCATCCACACGCTGCGGCAGATGAAAGAGAAGGGCGAGCGGATCGCCATGCTCACTGCCTACGACGCCACGTTCGCGCGGCTGCTCGATGAAGCCGGCGCCGACGTGCTGCTCGTGGGCGACTCCCTGGGCATGGTCGTGCAGGGCCACGACACCACCCTCCCGGTCACCCTCGACGAGATCGCGTATCACATCCGCGCGGTCGTCCGCGGCGCGCGCCGGGCGCACGTCGTCGGCGACATGCCGTTCATGTCGTATCAGGCGTCGATCGAGCAGGGCATCAGCAATGCCGGCAAGCTGATGAAGGAAGGCGGCTGCCACTCGGTCAAGCTCGAGGGCGGCGCCCAGCACGCCGAGCTCGTCCGCCGCCTCGTCGGCGCGGGCATCCCCGTGATGGGCCACGTCGGGCTGACCCCCCAGAGCTTCCACCAGCTCGGCGGTTTCAAGGTCCAGGGCCGCGACCCGGGCGGGCGCGAGCGCCTGATGGAGGACGCGAAGGCGCTCGAGGAGGCCGGCTGCTACTCGGTCGTTCTCGAGGCGATTCCGGCGGATATCGCGCGCGAGATCACGGCGACCCTGTCGGTCCCGACCATCGGCATCGGCGCCGGCACGGGCTGCGATGGCCAGGTGCTCGTCTCGTACGACATGCTCGGCATGGACGAGACGTTCAAGCCCCGGTTCGTGCGGCGTTACGCGACGCTCGGCCAGACCATCAAGGACGCGGTCTCGCACTACGTCGCCGACGTACGGACGGGTGCGTTCCCCTCCGATGCCGAGTCGTTCTCGGTCGCCGAGAACAAGGCGACCCCGACCGCCATCGAGCCCGGGTTCTACTCGACCGCCGGCAAGAAGTAGATCCGACCGGAGCGGCGTGCGTCGGTAGGCCCATGACGGCCTACCGTGATGACGTCGCTGCGCTCGATGCGCGCCACGCAGCCCTGTCCGCCGAGCTCGCGGCCAAGACCCGGGAGCTCGCGGACGCCGCGCGCCTGCTCGACGAGGCGAAGCGCAAGGCGAAGCTCCCCGTCCTGGACAACCTCCGCGTGGCGACGCCGTGCTCGGTGTCGTGGGACGGCATGACCGGCGACGAGCGCGTCCGCGCGTGCGGCTCCTGCCAGAAGACCGTCTACAACCTCTCGAACCTGACGCGCGAGGAGGCCCAGGCGCTGATCGTCGAGAAGGAGGGCAAGCTGTGCGTGCGCTACTACCAGCGCCACGACGGCACGATCCTCCTCAAGGACTGCTCGGTCGGGATCGGGAGGAAGCGCAAGCGCACCGTGGTGGCGGCGGGCGTCGCGGCGCTGCTCGCCGGGGTCGGCGGCTACCTCGTGCTGTCGAAACGATCACAGCCCACCTGCATCGGCGCGCCCTGGGCGGCGCCGGCGGCGGCGGTCGAGAAGACGACCCAGACCCAGCGCGAGGAGGTCCCGCATCACTACGAGGCCAAGATGGGCGACTACGCCTATTAGCCCGCGCTTGCTCTATCCTGGAGGGCATGAGGAGCATCCGGGCCCTGGGCACGGTGATACTGGTCATCGCCGCGTGCGGTGACAACATCCACCCCGAGGTCGACGGCGGCCCGCCCGACGCGAAGCCCGCGACGTGCGGCGACCTGAAGGTCGAGGGCGACGAGGACTGCGACGACGGCAACGTCGTCCTCGACAGCGTGTGCGACACCGGCTGTCACTTCACGTGCGGCAACGGCGCGGTCGACACCACCGTCGGGGAGGAGTGCGACACCGCGATCGCGACCGGCGCGGGCGCGTGCGCCGCGACCTGCGACGACAACGATGCGTGCACGAGCGACGTGAAGAGCGGATCGGAGTGCACGACGACCTGCATCTCCACCGTGATCACCGCACCGCAGGACGGCGATGGCTGCTGCCCGTCGGGCGCGAACGCGAACACCGACAACGACTGCACCGCGATGTGCGGCAACGGGACGCTCGAGGCCGGCGAGCTCTGCGACACCGGCATCACCGCCGGCGCCGGCGCGTGCCCGATCGGCTGCAACGACGGCCAGGCGTGTACGACCGATCAGCTCGTCAGCGCGAACACCTGCCAGGCGCGCTGCGTGAACATGCCGATCACCACGCCGATGAACGGCGACGGCTGCTGCCCGATGGGCGCGACCGCGGCGAACGACAACGACTGCCTGCCGAGCTGCGGCAACGGCATGCTCGATGCGGGCGAGACCTGCGATACCGCGATCACGATGGGCAACGGCCGCTGCCCCACGACGTGCAGCGACGGCATGGTCTGCACCCGCGACGTGCTGAACAACGCCGGCACGTGCACCGCGGTGTGCGCGTTCCCGGCGATCACGATGCCGGTGAACGGCGACGGCTGCTGTCCGGCCGGCGCCAACGCGCTCACCGACACCGACTGCGTCCCGCGCTGCGGCAACGGCGTGCGCGAGGGCCTCGAGCAGTGCGACGACGGCAACCTGATCAACACCGATGCCTGCTCGAACCAGTGCACCACGAACGCGCTGCCGACCGCGTTCCGGTTCAGCACGCTCGCGCTGCGCGATCCGCACGCGTTCGCGCCGATCTTCCTGTCGTGCAGCGACATCACCGACAGCGCGTTCGGCAACGCGATCAACGAGCAGTTCAGGAACCAGATGACGATGGACGGCGACAACGACGGCTTCCTCGACTTCTCGCCGACCACGGTGTTCCGTCCGCTCGACCAGGCCGCGGGCGCGACGAGCCCGCTCGAGCTGCACTTCGCCGAGTGCACCGCGCCGGTCGCCGGCACCACGTGCCGGCCGGGCGCCGAGGCGCCGGTCCAGCTCACCGCGACGAACATGGCCTCGCAGTGCCTCGGCATCATCCCGGGCACCGTGCGCCCGTACACGCCCGCGGTGACCACGACCTCGCCGCCCTGTTACGTGTCGACCCAGGCGACGGTCACCGTGATGGTGGGCGGCGTGCCGATCCGGCTCCACGACGCGCAGGTCGCCGCGACCTATGTCGGCAACCCCGCGAACCAGACCGTCAACGGCCTGCTGCGCGGCTTCGTGACCGAGGCCGACGCGGACACGACGATCCTGCCCTCGAACCTCCCGATCGTCGGCGGCCACGCGCTCAGCTACATCCTCCCGGGCGGCGATCCGCCGGGCAACGACCGGAACTGCCGCCCCTCCACGCTGTCCGACAAGGACGTCCACAACGGCGTGACGGGCTGGTGGTTCTACTTGAACTTCACCGCAGCGCGCGCGACCTGGTCGGACAACTGAGAACGGATCCGGTAATTCCGGTTCCGCTCAATTGGCGGTTCCCGTCACCGTGGCGGTCGCGGTGCCCCCTGGGGTCGCGCTCATCGTCACCGTCGCGGACTTCGCGCCGGCCGTCGTCGGTGCGAACACCACGCTGATGCTGCACGTGCCGCCGACCGGGATCGACTGGCCGGTGCACGTGTCGGTCGCGGTCACGATCGCGAACTCGGTCGGATCCGTGCCGGCGAGCGCGCTCGCGAGGACGCCGGTCGGCTGGGTCCCGGTGTTGTTGACGGTGAACGCGTGCGGCGCGCTGGTCATCGTCGCCGTCGTGTCGGGGAACGCGAACGTCGCCGGCGGTGTGATCGTGAGCGTGTTCACCGGATCCGCCGTGCCGCGCACGATGCCGTCGACGATGATCACGCCGCCGACGGTGATCCGGACCAGGCCGTCGCGCGGGCCGAGCACGGTCGGCTTGAACTGGACGTCGACGGTGCACGTGCCCATCGCAGGAAGCGTCATCCCGTTGCACAGGTCGTTCGTGACGAGGAAGTCGCCGGGGTGATTCCCGGCGAGCGAGGTGACGA
>JAEUJX010000292.1 GCA_016794545.1 Myxococcales bacterium | reverse complement strand
CCCACTGACGTGTTACGTTCGGGAGACGGTGCGCCGCGCGATCTTGGTCCTCGTGATGGTGACGCTCGCGGTGCGCCCCGCGGCCGCGATCCCGTACGAGACGTTCATCGACATCGATGACCAGGCGGATCTCGAGGATCTGCTCGCCTCGCAGGACATCACGCAGGAGACCTACGACCAGCTGCTCGACCTGCTCGAGCGCGGCGTCGATCTGTCGACGGCGAGCCGGCCAGAGCTGTACTCGCTGCCGAACCTGACCTACGACGACGTCGACAAGATCATCCAGTACCGGAGCCTCAACAAGGGCCGGATCCGCGACCCCGCCGACCTCGTCGGTGCCGGCGCGCTCTCGCAGGAGAAGTTCCTCGCGGTCAGCGTGTTCCTCGTGACGCGAGATCCCGCGGCGAACCCGATGAACCTGCACGGCTTCGTGCGGTTCGCGACGCGCTGGGAGGTCCACGACGATCTGTCGGCGCCGCCGATGATGCTGCGCGCGCGGTTCTCCGCGTACAAGCACCTGCAGGCCGGCGTGGCGCTGACCACGACGCGCCTCCGGATCGGCGATCCGGTCTACGACCCCGCGCGCGGCGCGCTGGTCGCGGAGAAGCGCAGCTTCCAGGTCCACGTGCCGAAGGCGTTCGTGAAGTGGGAGAACGACAGCCTCGCCGCGATCGTCGGCTCGTTCCGCGCGGGCTTCGGCCAGAAGCTGATCTTCGACAACTCGAACGACTACACGCCGAACGGCCTGTACCTCGACGATCAGCTGTTCTACTCGGTCGATCTCAACCGCGACTGCAAGTACTCGACGGGCGAGCTCGGCTCGACGCCGTGTCCCGAGGACGCGCCGCAGGTCTACCGCACGCCGGACTTCGCGTGGCGCGATGCGCTGTTCGGCGTCGGCGTGGGGGCGAAGAAGCTCGAGATCGAGGGCGCGGGCTGGCTCCAGCTGTACGGCTGGGCGAGCGCGTCGACGCGCAGCATCTATCAGTACGAGCTGTACAACGCCGAGCTGTGCGAGGACCCGCACGACACGACCGACGCCTGCAAGGCGCCGGCGGTGCTCGTGCGCGACGACGACAACCCGCTCGCGCCCGCACCCGCGCACGCGTACGCGACGCTGCCGAACGTGTTCGCCGAGAAGCTGGTCGGCGGCAACGTGACGTACTTCGCCGACCGGCGGAACTCGATCGGCATCACCGCCTACGGCGCGACCGAGACCAACCTCGTGTCGGGCATCGCGCTCGACTTCCAGGAGTGGTCTCGCTATCCGACCGGCCGCACGTTCGGCGCGGCCGGCGCGAGCTTCTCGTTCGGCCGCGACTGGCTCGACCTGTTCGGCGAGGCCGGCCTCAACGTGCGGAGCGTCGTCGATCCGGACGGCATGGACGGCACCGATCGCGTGCTCGCCGGCGGCGGCCCCGCGGCGATCCTGCGCATGACGGCGACCCGCAAGAAGGAGGAGCTCGAGCTCGTCGCGCGGTACTACGACGAGGACTACGCCAACCCGTACGGCCGGCCGATCGCGCAGGCCGACGAGTTCGAGGGGCAGCGGGCACGCGACGAGGCCGGCCTCCGCGGCCGCTACGTCAAGCAGACCAAGCGCTACGTGTTCCGCGCGCTGCTCGATCTGTGGGTGCCCCCGTCGTCGATCCAGGACGGCGACTGGCAGCCCAAGCTCGAGACCTACGCGCGCATCGATGTCCGCTCGAACGACCAGCTCACGCTCGGCCTGTGGGAGCGCTACCAGGACAAGGACCTGACGCGCGGCGGCCACGACCAGTGCTTCGAGGTGATCACCGAGACCGATCCGATCGACGGCCCGGTCCCGTGCGCCGGTCGCCAGCTCTCGTCGATCGGCCGCGTCACGTACGAGCCGCAGCGCAAGATCGCGCTGACACTGCAGCTCCAGCACCAGCTGCTCGACGACAACGCGACCGCGGCCTCCGACACCAAGTTCCGCCAGGACGTCGCGATCTGGGGGATCGCGCTGTGGCACCCGCACAAGGACGTGCGGGTGCGCGTCCGCGCCCGGTACCTCGACGAGGCGATCGCGAACGACGGCTACCTCGAGACCTCGTTCTCGGGCCTGATCGACGCGCGGTTCAGGCTGCGCGAGCGCGACAGCATGCAGCTTCGCGCGGATACGAAGTTCTGGCTCGACGACCGCGCGAGCACCGGGCGCCGAACGCCGGACCCGGAGCTCCAACTCTGGCTGTCGTACGAGGCGCGCCTGTAGTAGCGTCGGCGGCGATGGCGCTCCCCAAGTCCACGTTCGTGATGGGCATCGTCACGCTCGGTCTGTTCGGCGTGGCCATCTACGAGACCGCCGGCAAGAAGGGCGGCGCCGCCGACCGCCGGCACCTCGACGATGACGACTACGACGACGAGGACCTCGAGGACAACGACCTCGAGGTCGACGACGATGACGAGTCGCTCGAGGAGTACCGGAGCTTCGAGGCGGAGCGCGAGCGCCGGCGCGCCGAGGAGGCGGAGCAGACAGAGCGCGAGCTCGCCAAGAAGAAAGCGGGACTGCGCGCGCTCGTCGGTGCGGAGGTCGCGATGCCCGGCCCCCTGTTCGCCGGCATCGCCCTCGACGACACCTCGACGTCCATCGCGGCGAGCGAGCGCCTCGCCGAGTTCAGCCGCGCGACGTCGTTCTCGGTCGATCTGGGCACCGGGGACAAGCACGACCGCTTCTCGATCAGCCCCGACGAGTACGCGTCGTACGCGGAGCGCGACGAGCTGTGCGGTGAGCTGAACACGCTGCTCGGCACCACCTGGGGCAGCGCCTATCTCGACGACGACGGCGCGGCGCTGTGGACCAACAAGGTCACGCGGGTCCGCGCGCGGTTCAAGGCGCGCACGAGCTGCGAGCTGGTGTTCGAGCGGTACGACGAGCCGGCGACGTGGCTCGGCACGTCGGGCACGTCGACGGTGCCTCTGTCCTGGCTCGGCAAGCCGAAGAAGGTCGTGGAGGACGCGGTCGGGAGCGCCGAGTCCGGCGGCGTCATCGAGTGGACCGCGCACGGCGTGGGTGCCGGTCGCGAAGCGACGAGCCTCACGGCCACGATCGAGAACGGCAAGGTCACGCGGATCGCCGCGCAGACGTTCGCCACCCGGCCGACGCGCGAGGCGCTCGCGGAGCACCTCCGGCGCACGCTCGGCACGCCGAAGGTCGACGAGACGTCCGGGGACCTGCGGCTGGCGTGGCCTGCCCGGCGCCTGACGGTCCTGCTCGCCGAGAACGGCGCGGTCGTCGTCACGATCGGAGCACCGTGAGCGCCGCGATCTCGACCATCCTGATCGGCTGCGACCTCTCGGAGGGCAGCGAGCACGCGGTCCAGCGCGGCATCCAGCTCGCCGAGCAGCACCGCGCCCACATCGTCCTCGTCCACGCGCAGGCCGACGACGCGCCGATCGAAGAAGTCGACAACGAGATGCTGAAGCAGATCGGCGAGGTCAGCGCGGCGGTGCGCGTCGAGGAGGCGCGCCAGCTCGCCGACAAGCTCGACGTGATCCAGGCGCGCGGGCTCACCGCCGACGTGATCAGCCGGATCGGTCCGCCGGGCGAGGTGCTGACCGCCGCGGCGGTCGAGCGCGACGCGCAGCTGATCGTCGTCGGTACGCACGGGCGCACCGGGCTGTCGCGATTCTTGATCGGCAGCCAGGCGACGGAGGTCATCCGCCACGCGACGTGCGACGTGCTGGTGTGCCGCGGCGCCGTGACCGGCCCGTTCGGCAAGCCGCTCGTCGCGAGCGACTTCTCACCGGCGTCGGCGCTCGCGCTCGCGCGCACGGCAGCGCTGGTCGGCCCGGGGATCCCGATCGAGGTCGTCCACGCGTGGCAGCTGCCGGCGGGATCGTGGGGCGCGACGCTGCTCGGGCAGGCGCGGTTCCCGTGGTCGACGGTACGCGACGCCGTGCTGTCCAGCGCGCAGGCGCAGGCCGACAAGCTGGTCGCGAACGCGGCGCCGCTCGGCAACGCCGTTCACGTCGAGCTCGTGCAGGGCCCGCCGACCCAGGTCGTGACCGAGGCCGCGGAGAAGGGCGGCTACGACCTCATCGCGGTGGGCGCGCATGGCAAGCGCGGCGTCCGCCGGTTACTGCTGGGCAGCGTCGCGGA
>JAEUJX010000291.1 GCA_016794545.1 Myxococcales bacterium | reverse complement strand
CGGGCCGACGTGGACCGCGAACCTCATCACGCTGTTCGAACAGGTGACGATCGGCTTCTTCTCGCTGCAGCTCGTGGTCGGCCTCACGGGCGCCTGGGGCGCCGAGGCGCCGACCCGCGCCCAGCGCGTCGCGGTGATCTGGGCGAGCGCGTTCGCGCCGTACCTCGCGTGGCGGCTCGCGTACGGGCACGACAACCTCGTGCTCGGCCTGCTGCCGCTCGTCGTCGCCGCCGGGCTCGTCGCGCGCGCGCGCAGCGAGACGCCGAGCCCGCTCGCGATCGCGTTCGGCGCGTGGGCGGTGTGGAACGGCCTCTCGGCGCTCGGCGCGCAGCTGGTCGTCTACGGCATCGTGTTCGGTGCGCCGCTGCTCGCGTGCCTCGCGCTCGAAGGCACGGAGCGACCACGATGGAGTCGAGCGCAGCTCGCGATCGCGCTCGCCCTCGCCTCCGCCGCGCTGCTCGTGCTGCCGCGGATGGCCGGGATGCTCGCGCGCGTGGCCAGCGATGACTTCCCGCGCACCGATCACCTCGTGTACTCGTTCGGCGGCCTCGAGCTCGGCGACTGGCTCGCCTCCCTGCCGTGGACCGCCGCCGGCGCGTCGTCGTCGTCCGCGCTGGGGCTCCACGAGGCGAACGTGCCGATCGGCCCGCTCGCGCTGCTCCTCGTCGCGTGGCCGGCCGCGGCGCGGAGGCGCATCCCGATCGCGCTCGGCACCGTCGCGGTCGTCTGCGTGCTGTTCGCCAGCGGCATCCCGCCGGGATCGTGGCTCGCCGAGCTGCCCGGGCTGTCCGCGTTCCGCGTGCCCTCGCGCGCGCTGCTGGTCGTGCTCGTGCTGCTGCCACCGATCGCCCTCGCCGCCGCGATCGCCCGCGGCGTGCGTCCGAGCGCGCGCGCCGATCTCGCGGCGCTGCTCGCCGGGGCCCTCGTCGCCGTGGCGGCGCGGTTCGCCGGCAGCGTCGCGTGCGAGGTCCTCGCGGTGCTCGTGATCGCGGCGATCGCGTTCTCCCGGTGGCGGCCCGACGGCCCCGCGCGCCACGCCATCGCACTCGTGCCGGTGCTGGCCGCGCTGTCGCTCGCCGCGTTCGACGAGCGGTTCCCGCGCCACGTCGTGCACGACCGGATCGAGGCCGGCCCGGCGGAGCTGCACGACGAGCTCGTCGCGGCCGAGCCGGAGCTCGCCTCGCCGCTCGTGCGCATCGCGATCACCCAGCCGTCGCGCCCGTTCGAGATGAGCACCGCGTTCGCGGCCGGCCTCGGCTCGCTCGACGGGGCGTGGTTCCCGACCCGCCGGTTCTTGACGCTGCTCTCCGTGCTCGCCGGCACGCCGGTCGACTCGACGACCGGCGTGTTCGCGCTGTCGAGCAGCCGCGCGTTCCCGGTCCTCCAGCAGCTCTACAACGTGCGCTATGCGCTCCAGCCGAAGGGCACGCAGGTCGAGCTGTCGCGGCTCGCGCCGACGCCGGGTCCGGCCTGGTTCCCCGCGACGGTCGCCTCGATCGACACCGCCGCGCAGCTCGCGGGCGCCTCGCTCGACACCGCGTGGGTGCTGCGCGCCGACCGGGCCGATCCGCCGCCGGGCTGCGCGAGCGGCACGGTGACGTCGGCGACCGTCGACGCGCGCGGCCAGGAGGCGTCGTTCGTGATCGACAGCCCCGGCCGGTGCACGCTCGTGGTCGCCGCGAGCTACGTACACACGCTCCGCGCGTCGATCACCTCCGCACCGCCTTCGGCGGCGCTGCGCGGCCCGGCGGAGCCGGGCCTTGCGATCGGAAATGCCGAGCTGCCCGTGTTCCCCGTCGACCTCGCGCTCGTCGGGATCGAGGTCCCGCCCGGCACGGCGACGGTGGTGCTCGGGCCCGTCGCCGTGCGTCCGCCGTGGGCGATCGCCGGCTTCTACCTGGGCATCGCCTTGCTGGTGGCGGCGATCGCCTCGAGCAGCTTGACCGCGCGCCAGCCGTAGGCCGGATCGCCCCTCAACGCCTCGAGCACCGCGGTCGCCTCGGGCAGCCGCCACACGCCGATCAGCGCGAGCGCGAGGTTGTACTTGTTCTGCGGGTTGTACGGCTCGTAGTGCAGCGCGCGCTCGAGGTGGACGAGCGCGAGCCCGGGCTGGCGCTGGTGGAGCGCGACCACGCCGAGCGCGCGGTGCGCGGACGCCGTGTATGGCAGCTGCGCGACCGCGCGCTTCGCCCAGTCCATCGCCTCCTCGGGGCTCTGCTTGGCCTGGTCGAGCAGGAGTGCGAGGTTCAGCATCGCGCGCGGCTCTCCCGCGACCGCGGCGTCGCGCATCGCCCCGATCGCCTGCTGCTTCTTGCCGCCCCACACGACGAGCAGCGCCTTGCGGAGGAGCAGGCGCGGCGCGCGGCTGTGCTGCAAGCCCTCGCGGATCACCTCGAACGCGACGTCGTGCTTGCCGTCCTCCATCAGCGCCTCGGCGTACATGCTCCACGCATACCCGTCGGCGGGGTTCGCCTGGGTCGCGCGCTTCCACAGCGTCTCGTTGTCGCGCCAGTTGCTCTGCGCGTCGATCGTGCGGAGCGCCGAGGCGAGGACGATCGTCGCGAGCAGCGCGCGGCGCGCGCGAGGACTCGCGATCCGCGTGATGCCGACCGCGAGCGCCAGCGACGTGCCGAGCGTCGGCAGCAGGAGGTAGCGGTCGCTGATCAGCACCGCCTTGAGCGGCAGCACGAGCCGGCTCGACGGGAACCAGCAGACCAGCCACAGCACCGCCGCCGCGCGCAGCTCGGGCGGCGGCCGCCAGCGTCCGCGCGCGGGCACGACCGCGACCGCGACGAGGACGACCAGCCCGATCGCGCCGACCGCGAGGTCGAGCGCGGTCGGCCCGGCGATCGCGATCCGGTACGACGGCGAGCTCGCCCGCAGCATCGCCGCGAGCTCGAGGTCGAAGCCGAGGATGCCGAGCACCATCGCCGCCCAGCCCGCCGGGGCCTCCTGCCCGCCGGAGCCGACGACCGCGTCGTCGATCGCGACCATCACGACCGGCGCGAACGCGGCCGCGCCGAGCGCGCCGATCACGCCGAGACCGACGAGGCTGCGCCGCCACGACACGCGCCGCGCGGGCAGCACGAGCTCGAGGCCGCCGAGCGCGGCGATCGCGAACGCGGAGAGCGCCTTGCTCCACACCGCGCACGCGGTCGCGAGCGCGGCGAGGACGAGCCAGCGCGGGGGCCGTCCCGCCCTGAACTTCGCGTAGCCGAGCGCCGCGAGACCTGCGAACAGCGCACCGAGCACGCCCTTGCGCTCGGCGAGCCAGGCGACCGACTCGGCGTGCGTCGGGTGCAGCGCCCACAGCAGGGCCATCACGCCCGCGACGCGGCGATCGATCCCGAACGCGGCGAGCGCGGCGAACCACGCGGCGATCGCGCCGAGGTAGACGAGCACGTTCGTGAGGTGGAACCCGCCCCACCACCGGCCCCACACGATGCCGTCGAGCATGATCGACAGGTCGCGGACCGGCAGGTACTCGGCGCCGAGCAGGAACCGCGTCTCGCGATCGAAGCCGAGCCAGATCGCGTGCAGCGAGGCCATCGACGGCCGCTGGAGGAGGTAGTTGTCGCCGACCAGCCAGGGGTCGTCGTAGTTGACGAGGCCGCGCGTGATCGTCGCGGCGTAGATCGCCGCCGCGGCGACGAGGGCCGCGAGCAGGAGGGCGAGCCCCGGATCGGCGCGCAGCCACTCGCGCAGGGAGCGCCGTTCGCTCACCGCGGCGCGAGCTCCGCCGCGATGCCGAGCGCCTCGTCGCGCTCCTGCCCGCGTCCGGCAGCCTCGAGGCCCTGCGCGATCATCGTCCAGGCGCGCGCGTAGTTCCTGTGGATCTGGGTCGCGAGCTGATCGCCGGGACCGGGGAACGCGTAGTCGAACTGGTACCGCGCGTACAGCTGCTTGTTGAGCTCGAACACCTGCTCCACGGTCGGCGGCGTCGCGCCTCTCGGCACCACGCGGAACACCAGGCCATACGGATACGTCGAGAACGCCTGCGCGATGTTCGCCTGGTACGGATCGATGAACACCGGGCGGCCGGTGGCGAGCGCTTGCTCGGCGATCGTCACGCTGAGCTTCTCGTCGGCGCTCGGCCTCTCGATGACGATGCCCGACCGGCGCGCGATCCGGTCGCGATAGAACGGCAGCCCGACCTGCCCCAGCGAGATCAGCTGCACGTCCGGGCGCACCGCGAGCACGGTCTGGAGGTAGCCCGTGCCGAAGTGGAGCTCGTCAGTCGTGCCGATCACGATCGCCGCCGGCGGCAGCGTGGTCAGGAGGTTCGTCAGCGAGCGCTCGATCGCGACCGAGTGGACGCGCGCCACGAACGGCAGCGACAGCGCGGCACCACCGAGGAACGCGGCCATCGCGGCGAGCGGACCGAGCCGCTTCCACCGCTGCTCGCGCACGCGCTCGCCGGCGAGCGTCAGCGCGACCGCGACCGGGATCGCGAGCAGCATGACGCTCTGGATGTGGAACCGCTGCGTCAGCCAGAGCCCGAGCTCCACCGGCCGCTTGTTGAAGCCGGCCGCGAGCACCGGGCCGGCGAGCACGAGGCTCGCCGCGAGCGCGATCCACCCGACACGCGTGTCCTTGTCCGGCCTTGCGATCGAGTAGCCGAGCGCGCCGAGCCCGGCGAGCGCGGGCAGCCACAGGTACGCGCGGCCCATGCTGGAGGCGAGCTGCGTCAGGTTCTCGGCCACGAACAGCTCGTCGCCCTTCGGGGACAGCTTGAAGCTGCCGTAGTCGCGGCGCAGCACGTGGTGCCACAGCTCGGTCAGGCCGTCGACCTTGCCCCACGACACCGGTGTCTCCGGCGCGACGAGGAGGTACGCGTACGGCAAGAGCCCGACCACGAGGCCGAGCACCGCGAGGGCGTACGCCTTCGCCGACGACTCCCTCGCGCCGCGCACCACGCCGTAGAGGCCGATCGGCGCGACGAGCACGCACGTCAGGTTGTGCGCGATGCCGAGGCCCGCGACGAGGCCGAGCACGGCGGCGCGCCGGGTGCCGCGCAGCGGGCCCTCGGCGGCGGCGAGCCACACGACCGCCGCACACACCAGGCAGTTCAGCGGGAACACGTCGGCCTCGGTGTGGATGCGCATCACGATGGGGCTCGTCGCGAACAGGGCGCACGCGATCGAGGCGGCGAGCGGCCTCGCGCCCCACGCCCGACACGCGGCGTGCAGCACGAGCACGGCGGCGACCGCGAGCAGGATGGTCGCCACCGCGGCGGCGTGTGCGGGCGTCCCGGGCAGCCACGACCACGCGCGCAGCCACATCACGTAGAGCGGATAGCCCGACGGATGCGCGGTGCCTCCGACCGCGCCGACGGCGCAGAAGTCGGCATTGTCGCCGTTCATGATCGTGCTCGGTGCGATCCACAGGTAGAGCGCGAGCGTGGCCAGCGCGACCAGCCCGCCCCGCTGGACGAAGACGTCTGTGATCCCGCGCCTCAGAGCACACGGATGATGCCATAGTGCGGGCGTGGGGAAGATCCTGGTCGTCGATGACGAACAGTCGATGCGCGAGTTCCTCGCGATCTGTCTGCGCCGCTCGGGGCACGAGGTCGAGGTCGCGAACACCGGCGAGATCGCGCTCGGCAAGGTCGCGCAGACCGCGTTCGACGTCGTGATCACCGACCTCCGCATGCCGGGCAGCGTCGACGGCATCGCGCTGCTCACCGGCATCAAGGACCCCGCCACGCCGAACGCCGCGACGCACCGGCCGGAGGTCATCCTCGTCACGGCCTACGCGACGAAGGAGACCGCGCTCGCCGCGATGAAGCGCGGCGCCTACGACTACCTGACCAAGCCGTTCCAGGTCGACGAGATCAACGCGGTGATCGATCGCGCGCTCGAGAAGCGGGCGCTCGTCCAGGCGAACCTCAAGCTGCGCGATCAGGTCGCGGGCCGGTGGCGCCTCGCGAGCTTGCTCGGCAAGAGCAACGCGATGCAGAAGGTGTTCGAGCTGATCGGCAAGCTGCACTCCGCGCGCACCAGCGTCCTCATCACCGGCGAGAGCGGCACCGGCAAGGAGCTGGTCGCGCGCGCCCTGCACACCGAGGGCTCGCGCGCGAAGATGCCGTTCGTCGCGGTCAACTGCGGCGCGATCCCCGACGAGCTGATGGAGTCGGAGCTGTTCGGCCACAAGAAGGGCGCCTTCACGGGCGCCGTACATGACAAGGTCGGCCTGTTCCAGGAGGCCGACGGCGGCACGCTGTTCCTCGACGAGATCGGCGAGCTCTCGCTCGGGCTACAGGTCAAGCTCCTGCGCGTCCTCCAGGAGCGCAAGGTCAAGGCGGTCGGCTCGACCGAGGAGGTCGAGGTCGACGTGCGCGTGGTGTGCGCGACCAACCGCGACCTCGAGGCGGAGGTCGCGCGCGGCGCGTTCCGCGCCGACCTCTACTACCGGCTCAACGTGATCCAGGTGTGGATCCCGCCGCTGCGCCACCGCCGCGAGGACATCGCGCTGCTCGCGGAGCACTTCGCCCGCGAGTTCGCCGCGGAGCACGGCCGCGCCGTGCAGCTCTCGGCCGCCGGGCTGCGCGCGCTCGAGAGCTACGACTTCCCGGGCAACGTCCGCGAGCTCCGCAACATCATCGAGCGGGGCGTGACGCTCGCCTCTTCTCCCACCCTGGGCGCCGAGGACTTCCCGCTGAGGCAGTCCCGGCCGTCCGCCGAGGTGCCGGCCGAGCTACCCGCGGAGGGCGTCGATCTGGACCGGCTGCTGACCGACTACGAGCGCATGTGGGTGACCCGCGCACTCGAGAAGGCGGACGGGGTTCGCAAGCGGGCCGCGACGCTCCTGGGGATCAGCTTCCGATCGCTGCGCTATCGACTCGAGAAGCTCGGGCTCGGCGGCGACAAGCCCGAGCACGGCGACGACGATCCCGACCCGAGCTGACATCGAACCACATCGATAAGCGCCAATCTTCGCGAGCTCGGTGCCGGAAATTGTCACCACGGCTGGACGTGGCGACGCAGGTTCGGCGAGTTGCAGCCAGAAACTCGTGGCACGGCCGTTGCTCGCGTACGCTTTCACGAACGTCATCCACCCTGGGGGATCCAGCATCATGGTCAAGAAGCTAAAGCAACGCGGTTTCACTCTCATCGAGCTCATGATCGTCGTCGCGATCATCGGCATCCTGGCGGCCGTCGCCATCCCGGCCTTCATGGACTACATGAAGAAGTCGAAGAAGACCGAGGCGTCCCTCCAGCTGAACAAGATCGCGAAGAACTCGAAGGTGCTCTACAACACCAACTCGCAGTTCGCCCAGGTGACCGTGGTGCCGAAGCCGACGACCTTCCAGGCCGGCACGACGTGCAAGATGACGAAGGAGTCCGACTGGGCGGCGGACACCGGCTGGGCCGCCCTCGACTTCCAGATCGACGAGGACAACCTGTTCCAGTACGACTACGCGGCCTCCGGTCTGATCGATGCGACCGCGACCGCGACCGGTGACCTCGACTGCGACAGCACGACGATCACCTATACGCTGACCCTGAACGCGACCGGTGGTAACGCCTCGGCGATCATCACCGAGCCGCCGCCGAACTCGGACTAAGCTCCGCTTCTCCGACGATTCGGAACCAGCAACGCCACCCTCGAGGTGGCGTTGGCATTTTCGGGCGAGTATCGTTGGGTCGTGAAGGTCTGGCTCGTCGCGCTGATCGCCGTCGCCGGCATCGGAACGGCGCGCGTCGCGCGCGGCCTCGCCAAGGACGCGGCGCCGAACGACGGGCTGTCCGCCGCGCCCTACGCGCCGACGCCCGCGGCGGCGCCGATCGTGACGCTCGGCTACCGCGAGCTCGCGGCCGACCTGCTGTTCGTGCGCCTCGTCGGCTACTTCGGCAGCCAGGACAACGAGGCTCACGCGATGGCCTCGCTCGCGGAGGCGATCGCGGCCCTCGATCCACGGCTCCGCCGCCCCTACGAGCTCGGCGCGGTCGCGATCACCGCGGCGAGGCGCGGCGTCGACAACGCGGCGCACCTGCGCGCGATCGCGCTCCTCGAGCAAGCCGCCCGCGAGTTCCCCGACTACTGGCGCTATCCGAACCTCGCGGGACAGATCTACCTCGTCGACCTCCAGACCACCGATCCGGCGCAGCGCCGCGCGTGGGACGAGGCGGGCACGCGGCTGCTCGAGTCCGCGCTGAGGAAGCCCAACGCCCCGGCCTCCGCCGCCACCACCGTGGCGGAGCTGAGGTCGCGCTTCGGCCAGCAGCAGCGCGCGATCGCGGGCCTCCAGGAGATGCTGCTCGTCACCACCGACGACGCCGCGCGCCAGCGCATCATCGAGAAGATCGCCACGCTGTCAAACGCCGACGCCGACGAGATCGCGGCCGAGCTGCTGGAGGCCCGTCGCCGATTCGACGCGGCGTGGCGCGCCGAGCGCTACACGGTGAACCAGTCGCTGTACCTCCTCATCGGCCCGCCGCTCCGCCCGGGCTTCGACCTCGGCGATCTCGCGGTCGGCGGCATCGCGCCGATCGCCGAGGACCTCGAGCGGTTCGAGCCGCCGCAGTGACCCGCGGGCGAGAGCTCGCGGTGCTCGCGGTGATCGCCCTTTCGTTCGCGATCTCCCTCGGGCGCGCGACGTCGTACGCGTTCGTGTGGGACGACGTGAAGGAGCTCGAGACCAACGCGGCGTTCGATCGCCCACTCCTCGAGGGGCTCTCGCTCACCCAGACCGAGCGCACCGATCCCGAGCTCACGACCCTCTCGACGATCGAGCTCGCCTACGACAGCTACCGGCCGCTCCTGTTCGCGAGCTTCTGGATCGACATCCAGCTGTTCGGGCGCAGCGCCGGTGCGCTCCACGCCGTCAACCTCGCGCTCGGCCTCGTCGGCATCGCGCTGGCGTACCTCGTGCTCCGCCGGTGGCTGGCACCACCGCGCGCCCTGATCGCGACCGCCGTGTTCGCGCTCCACCCCGTGCAGATCGAGGCGGTCGCGTACATCTCGGCGCGCGGCGACCTGCTCGCCGGCGTGCTCGCGCTCGCCTGCGTGCTCGCGTGCCTGCGTGCGATCGCAAGGCCCCGCTCCGCCGGGCCGCGCAGCGGCGCCGAAGGCGGCGCGGAGGTGATCGACGCGGAGCGGCCCGCGCTGTGGGTCGGCCTCGCCGCGCTCGCGTTCGCCGCGTCGCTGCTCGCGAAGGAAGCGTACCTCGCGCTGCCCGTCGCGATCGCGGCGCTCGCCTGGCAGCGCGATCGCCTGCGCGCGCGGTGGTGGGTGCCCGCATCGCTCGCCCTCGTGATCGTCGCGTACCTCGTCCTCCGCGCCGCGATGGTCACGTCGACGACCGGGGGGGCGATCTCGGCGGCGCTCGCCGCGCTGCCTGGCATCCTCCTCCAGTACCTCCGCATCGTCGTCCTGCCGTTCGACCTGTCGACCGAGCGCCTGCTCGACGGCGCCTATACCGTGCCCGGCTGGCTCGTCGCCGCGGCCGCACTCGCGCTGATCGTCTGGCTGGGCACGCGCGCATCGCCGTCCGCGCGGCGCGGCCCGGCAGGGCCCGGCCTCGCGAAGCCCGCGGTCGCCGGGCTCGTGTGGTTCGGTGCCCTGCTCGCTCCGTCGGCGATCGCGATCGCGAGCCAGCGCGTGGTCGCGGATCGCTACGCCTACCTCGCGGTGCTCGGTCTCGCCGCCGCCGGCGTGTGGGGCGCCGCCGAGCTGATCGCGGCGCGCCCCCGCCTCCGGGTGCCGCTCGTCGCGGTCGGCGCGCTGTGGGGCGCCCTGTTGCTCGTCGTCGGCTGGCGCCAGGTGCCGGTGTGGACCGACAACGCGACGCTGTACACCAACGCCGCCGCCATGGCGCCGGCGTCGTCGAGCGCGCAGTACCGGCTCGGCGTGCTCGAGACGCAGCGCGGCCGCTGGCCGGAGGCGATCGCGCAGTTCGAGGCCGCGCTCGCGCTCGACGAGCGGAACGTGCTCGCCTGGAACAACCTCGGCGTCGGCCGGCTGCGCACCGGCGATCCCGCCGGCGCCGCGGCGGCGCTGACGCGCGCCGTCGAGCTCGCGCCGGCCCACTTCCGCGCGTTCTACAACCTCGGCCTCGCGAAGCTCGCGCTCGGCGACAGCGCCGGCGGCTGCGCGGCGATCCGCCGCGCGCTCGCGATCAACCCGACGTATCAGCCCGCCCGCGCCGAGGTCACTTCGGCAGGCGGTCGCTGTAGTCCTTGATCGCCTTCGCGGTCTCGTCCGGCTTGATCTCGACGACGAACGTCTCCTTGATGCCGAACTCGTTGTTCATGAGCGTGATGCGGTGCTTGCCCGCGGCGAGCTTGATCTCGCGCTGCGGGGTGTGCAGGCCCGAGTTCGAGCCGTCGATGTAGATCTCGCACGACGGCTTCGAGCCGAGCATCAGCGTGCCCATGCCCTTGGGCTTCGTGTCCGCGACCTTCGGCGTCTCGTTGCCGACCGGCTTCTCGCCGCCGTCCGGCTTCTCGATCTTGGTGTCGGTGCCCTTCGGCGGCGTCGTCTTGTCCGGCTTCGTGTCCGTGATCTTGGTGACCGGGCCGGTCTTGTCGGGCGGGGTCTTGATCGGCGTCTCGACCTTGGTGTCGGGCTTCGTGTCCGGCTTCGTGTCGATCTTCGGAGCGACCGCGACGGCCGCGCCACCCGCCTTCTCCATCGGGACGACCATCTTCTCCTCGAGGTTCCCGGAGAACACGATCGGCTTGTTGACCGACACGTAGCCCGGCTTCTCGAACAGCACCTGGTAGGTCTGCCGCGGATCGAGCGGCGCCTTCGCCGGCGACGGACCGAGCGTCTCCCGCTTGCCGTCGACGATCAGCGAGACCGTCGCGCCCGGCGGCGTCGACTCGAACACGCCGTGGATACCGGCGATCGGCTGGAGCTGGATGTCGACGCGCGGCGCCTTGCCGGCCTCGACGATCACTTGCTGGTTCTGGCTCATGAAGCCGGCCGGCGGATCGATCTGCACGTTGTGCGTGCCGGGCGCGATGCCGCGGATGCGCGACGGCAGCCGATCGGTGCGCGCCTCGCCGTCGAGCTTCCAGTTCGTGATGCCGCTCGGCTGCACGTACAGGTCGAAGCCCGTGTTCTGGTCACCGACCGCGGTCTGCGCCGGCGGCGTCCCCGTCTGGGGAACACCCGGGTTCGTGCTGTTCGTCGCGTTCGGCGCCGGCGACGTCGGGTTCTCGGCCGTCGTCGCCGTGTCCTTCTTGCCGCCCGACAT
This sequence comes from Myxococcales bacterium, assembly GCA_016794545.1. Taxonomy (GTDB): domain Bacteria; phylum Myxococcota_A; class Polyangia; order Haliangiales; family Haliangiaceae; genus JABFXX01. The sequence continues at coordinate 1,104 of JAEUJX010000291.1, read as the reverse complement.
CGCGATGATCACGACCACCGCGACCGCGGCGAGCGCGGCGCCACCGACGGCGATCAGCAGGATGCCCTTCTTGCTGTCGCCCTTGTTCTTGAGCATCCCGGAGCCGAACGTCGACATCGGGTCGAACGTCTCGCTCGAGGACACGAGCCGCGCCGGCGCGCTGGTCTCGCGCGGACCGGTCTCGAACAGGAGCGGCGCGCTCGCGGCCGGAGGCAGCGGCGCGACGGCCTTGTTGCTGCCGCTCGCGAACGCCGGGGTGCCGTTCGTGCCGATGCCGCCGATGCCGTTCAGCGTGGCGGCGGGCGACGGCGGCGGCGGGCCACCGTGATGGCCGGACTCCCAGCCCTTCGCGGTCGACACCAGCGACGACAGGTCCGGGCCCTCGCTCGCGGCCGCCGCGGCGGGAACGCCGCGCACGGTGGCGGCGGGCGATGGCTCCGCGGGCGGCGGGGGCGTCGCGGCGGCGACGAGCGGGATCGCCGCCTTCGCGGCGGCGGCCTTCGCGGCCAGCGCCTTGTTCTTCGGATCGTCCTCGGGGTTGTCGTAGATCTGGGTCTCGAGCTCGTCGTCGTCCCACGACAGCGCGCCCGAGTCCTCGTACTTCGGCTTCGCATCGGCCGGGATGACCGGCATCTGGCCCGACGCGCGGGCCGGCGGCGGTGGTGGCTTGGTGCCGGCTGGGGCCATCGACGGCATGGCGGCCGTCGCGCGGCGCACCGGCGGTGGCGTCGAGATGCCGGCGGTCACCCGGCGCTCGCCGGTCGACGTGCGTGGGATCGCGGGAACCTCGGGAGCCGGAGGCTTCAGCTGGCGATAGCTCTCGAGCTTCGCCGTCTCCTCCTCGATCTCCTTGCCGAACGTCTTCTTCATCCACCCCGCGAGATCCTTGCGCGAGTAGAACTCGCCGGCGGTGTAGACGAACGCCTGCAGCTCGTCGTGCAGATCGATCGCGTTCTGATAGCGGTCCTCGACGTCCTTCGCGAGCGCCTTCAGCACGATGCGCTCGAGCTCGTCGGGGATCTTGCGGTTGTAGGTCGACGGCGGGAGGATCTCGACGTTGCGGACCTTCTCGAGCGTCGAGAAGTCGCTCTCGCCGACGAACAG
>JAEUJX010000244.1 GCA_016794545.1 Myxococcales bacterium | reverse complement strand
CTAGCAGCGCTCGGTCGTTTGAGGTCAAACTACGGCGATGTTGCGCCCGGTCCGAGGACTCGTCGCGCTGATCACTCCCGATCAGCCGCTGGAGCTCCAGATCGTGGGCCGCACGCTGCTCCACGCGGTGCTGGTCGGGATCGGGGCCGGCGTGCTCGGCTGCGCGTTCTTCGCGGGCGCCGAGCTGCTGCAGACGGCGGTGCTCGAGCAGCTCGCGGGCTACGAGCCACTGCGCGCGGACGGCGAGCGGGTCTGGACCGTGGCCCCGTCCCCGCACCTGCGGCTCTGGCTCGTGCTGCTGCTGCCGGCGCTCGGCGCGCTCGTGGCCGGGTGGATCACGCGGTACGCGCCGGAGTGCCGCGGCGGCGGCGGCGATGCCACGATCGACGCCTTTCACCGCGGCAATGGCGTGCTGCGCCGGCGCGTGCTGTGGGTGAAGCCGCTCGCGTCGATCGCGACGCTCGGCTCCGGCGGCTCGGGAGGCCGCGAGGGGCCGACGATGCAGCTCGGCGCCGCGCTCGGCTCGACGATCGGCCGCTACCTGCGCGTGTCCGCGCGCGAGCGCCGCGTCCTCATGGTCGCCGGCATCGCCGCAGGGATCTCGGCGGTCTTCCGCGCACCGCTCGGCGCCGCGCTCATCGCGATCGAGATGCTCTACCGGGACGACTTCGAGTCCGAGGCGCTGATCCCCGCCGTGCTCGCGTCGGTGATCGCGTACTCGATCGCGATCTCGGTGTTCGGTCAGTCGACGCTGTTCGGCCACCTCCCGCCGTTCTCGTTCCATCCGAAGCACCTGCCCCTCTACATCCTGCTCGCGATCTTCGTGTCGGCCGGCGCACTGCTGTTCCTCGGCGTCCTCCACGCGTCGCACCGGGTGTTCGGGAAGCTGCGCGTCCCGGACTGGCTGCGCCCCGCGATCGGCGGCCTCGCGCTCGGCGCGTTTGTCGTGGTGCTGATCCACCTGATCGGACCGCTGGTCGGCCGCACCGACCAGGGCCTCGGCGCTATGGGCGGCGGCTACGGTGCCGCGCAGGTCGCGATCAGCGGCGCGAGCTGGCTGCCGGCGACGTGGACCGGCGTCCAGGTGCTGTTGCTCCTCGCGCTCGCGAAGATCGCGGCGACCAGCCTCACGATCGGCTCGGGCGGCAGCGCCGGCGACTTCGCGCCCTCGCTCGCGATCGGCGCGATGCTCGGCGGCGCGTTCGGGCTCGCGGCGAAGCTGGTGCTCGACGATCCGGCGATCGCGCCCGGGGCCTTCGCGCTCGTCGGGATGGCCGCGTTCTACGGCGGCGTCGCGAACACGCCGCTCGCCACGCTCGTGCTGGTCTGCGAGATGGCCGGCAGCTACGACCTCCTCGTGCCGCTCATGCTCGCGCAGGGCGTGGCGTTCGTCGCGCTCCGCCGCGTGTCGCTGTATCGCGCGCAGGTCCCGACCCTGCGCGATTCGCCGGTCCATCAGCGCGAGCTCGATCCGCTGCTCGTGCTCCGCTGCCGCGACGTCGTGCGCCGCGACCGCGCGTTCGTCGCGCTCGAGCCGCACGCGTCGGTCCGCTCGCTCACCGTCGTCGCCGAGCGCGCGGCGGACCAGGACGTGTTCCCGGTGATCGATGGTGCCGGCGTGCTGTGCGGCGTGCTGTCCGCAGAGGCGCTCCGGGTCGTCGCGTCGAATCCCGAGCTGCACGACGTCGCGGTCGTCGCCGATCTGATGGCCCCGGCCGCCTCGGCGACGCTCGATCAGGGCCTGCGCATCGCTGCCGAGCTGATGATCGCGCGCGACCTGCGCTCCCTGCCGGTCGTCGACGAGCAGGGCGCCGTGATCGGCCTGCTCGACGAGCACGACATCGCCGCGGTCGCGCTCCGACGGGCTCCCGCGCGCGCGGTCACGGCGAGCGCTTGAACGCGTCGTCGAGCTTGTCGCGGAACTCCGACATCTGAGCGTCGTTGGTCTCGAGCGTCCGCCGGCCCATCATCATCGGGAGCATCCCCATGTCGATCCCGTCGATCGCGTCGCGCAGATCGAGACGCACGCCCATGATCGCGCTTTGTCCGGGCGCGAGCGTGACGTTGTACCCCGTGATGTCGATGTCGAGGTTCTCGGTGTCGCGGATGTGGAACATCTCGATGTCTCCGCCGACCTTCACGGTGCCGAAGATCTCGTACACGGGCGCCGCGGCCGACGCATCGATCTCGATCGACACCTGCGAGTAGAGACCGCTCGGCGCGGTGGGGAAGTCGATCGGGCTCGGGTTCGTGCCCTCCCCCTGCCAGCCGAGATCGAACGCCGCGCTCGTCATCGGCTGACCGTTGTCGCCGATCACCTGGAGGCGCTGGACGTGGAACACGACCGAGGTCACGGTCAGGTCGCTCTTGATCTCCCCGGGCAGTGCCGGCAGCGCCACGACATTGACGATCAACCCCTGCTGGGTGATCGCATCGCTGAGGGCCGCCGCATCCGAAACGGGAGTGTCGTCCCCGCCGCCCCCACCACCGCCGCCGCAAGCCGCCGTGACGGCAAGGACGAGGGCGATGGGACCGCGCATGGCACGGAGCTTGGTGCAACGCGGAGACCATCTCAAGTTGCAGTGCAAGGGCGCGATTTTGTGCGCCTCGAGGCTGCGCAGGAACCGTTGACTGTGCACGATCTGTACAACCCCATGGGCACCGAACCACAAACGCAAGCGGGCGTCACCGAAATGGCGGTGGCGACGGAGCCGCGAGCGTTCCTCGTCATCCACATCGACCAGGAGGGCGGCTCGCGGGTCGTCGACCTGCCCGACGGGGTCGACGTCACCTTCGGCCGCTCCCGAGGGGCCACCATCAACCTCGACCACGAGAAGGTCTCGCGCATGCACGCCAAGGTGCGGCGCACCGGCGACGTGATCGAGATCGAGGACCTCGGTAGCCGCAACGGCACGCGGGTCAACGGCGAGAAGATCGAGGGCACCCTCCGCCTCGCCCACGGCGACGAGATCTCGGTCGGCCCGATCGCGGCCATCGTCGGCGTCTCCAGCGCGCTCCGCCGTCCGCCCGCGGTCGCCGACGTCGCCACCGGCGAGCAGCGCCTCGCGGCCGAGGTCGATCGCGCGGTTCGCTATCACCGGCCCGTCACCGTCGCCCTGATCCGCGTCGCGAGCGACGCCGTCGTCGATTCGATCGCCGCCACGCTCCGCCCGATGGACCTGCTCGCCGAGGACGCGGGCGACGACTACCTCGTCATCCTGCCCGAGCTCGGCCGCAACGACGGGGCCGCCGCCATCCAGCGCGCACTCGACTTCGCGCGCGCCACCAACACCCAGGCCTCGGCCGCCACCGTGTTGTGTCCCGACGACGGCACCACCGTCGACACGCTGATGTCCCAGCTCCGCGCCGGCCTGCGCACCGGCCGCGCACCGCGCACCGAGCCCACCGCGCCGGGTTCGCCGGTCGTCCACGACCCGGCGATGCAGCGCGTGTACACGCTCGTCGAGCGCATCGCCGACACGTCGATGACCGTCCTGCTCCTCGGCGAGACCGGGGTCGGCAAGGAGATCGTGTGCGAGGCGATCCACCGGCGCTCCTCGCGCCGCGACCGCCCGCTGATCAAGCTCAACTGCGCGGCGCTCCCCGAGACGCTCCTCGAGAGCGAGCTGTTCGGCCACGAGCGCGGCGCGTTCACCGGCGCCGACCGCCGCAAGATCGGGTTCTTCGAGGCCGCCGACGGCGGTACGCTGTTCCTCGACGAGATCGGCGACATGCCGCTCGCACTCCAGGCCAAGCTGCTCCGCGTCCTCGAGCGCAAGGTCATCACCCGCGTCGGCGGCACCACCGAGGTGGCGACCGATGCCCGCCTGATCGCCGCCACCCACCGCGACCTCGACGCCGACGTGCGCGCGGGCCGGTTCCGCCAGGACCTCCTGTTCCGCATCGGCGGCTTCACCATCGCGATCCCGCCGCTGCGCGACCGCCCCGCCGAGATCGTCCCGCTCGCCGAGCACTTCGCGCGGGCCACCGCCGCCGAGCAGGGCCGCCAGCCGCCGCGCTTCACCGACGACGCGCGCGAGGCGCTCACCGCCTACGCGTGGCCCGGCAACGTGCGCGAGCTCCGCAACGCGATCGAGCGCGCGCTCGTCCTGTCGAGCGACGTGATCGCCGCCTCGGATCTCCCGGAGCGCCTGCACGACATGAGCCGCCAGGTCCGCCCGATCGCGCGCTCCTCCGACGTGCGCGGCCACCTCGCCGAGGTCGAGCGCGCCGCGATCGTCGCGGCGCTCGAGGCCGACAACAACAACCAGACCCGCGCCGCGCGCCGGCTCGGCCTGTCGCGCCGCGCGCTGATCTACAAGATGGAGAAGTACGGGCTGAAACCGCCGCCAAATCAAGGAGATAGGGAGTCGTAGAAACGATTTCTCCCGGTTTTCTTCCGGACGGCCCGTCACGCCGCATTTGCCCGCGATTTCTCCACGTCGTTCACCGCGGTCGGTTTGCGCGTCGTGAACGCGTACACGACGCCGCCGTCAGGCACCACGAACGCCACCCGGTGGTAGTCCTGTTCCCACGCCTCGGGGGCGAGGTGCGCGTAGACCTTCTGCGTGATGGTCACGCTGGAGTGGCCGAGGATCTTCGACAGACGGAAGATGTCGCCGCCGTCCAGAACCCAGTGCGAGGCGAAGGTGTGTCGAAGATCATGGAAGCGGAGAACCGATGGGAGCCCGGCGCGCTTCACGGCCTGCTTGAACGGGAAGCGCACGCCCGGCTTGGAGCGCGCCTTGCCGTTCTTGCCGGGGAACACGAGAGTCGCGCCGCCGCGCTTGAGTGACAGCTCTCGCAGAAACGGCAGTAGCGCATCGAGGATCGGGATGTAGCGCGCCTTGCCTGACTTCGTGGTGCCATGACGCCCACGGTGGACGGCGATCAAGCGGCGCTCGATGTCGATGTCTGCCCACTGGAGATGGATCAACTCGTCTAGACGCATCCCGGTGCCGGCAGCCAGCGTCACGATCTCTCGGATGCCCTTCGGGCATTCGATCAACAGCCTGGTGATCTCCTCGCGCGTGCGGATCCAGGTGTAGATCGACGACTCGCGCTGCTCCATTCGAGAGACGCCATGGCAAGGGTTCGTGGCGATCCATTCCTGATCGACGAAGTACGAGAACGCCGAGGATAGGCACGTCAGGTTGCCGTTGACCGTCGTGGCCGCGTACTGCGTCGCCTGGTCGTCTCGCCACTTCATCACGTGCGACTTGCGAATGTTCGCGATCGGCACCGTCCCCAACTTCGGCGTGATGTATGCGTTCACGCGGTCTTCGTAGTTCGAGTGCGAGCGAGAGCCGCTCGCCTTGAGCGACGCGAGCCACGCGTCGGTGGCCTGTTTGAGCGTCCGATCGAGATCCAGATCGGGCGGCAACTCCCCCGCGGCGATCTGCTCTTGCGTGACGAGGTAGCGGCGCTCCGCGGCCTCGGCTTCGCG
>JAEUJX010000220.1 GCA_016794545.1 Myxococcales bacterium | reverse complement strand
GGCAGCGGCCGGCGGGCGCTCGGGGGCAGCGGCCGGCGGGCGCTCGGGGGCAGCGGCCGGCGGCGCTCGGGGCAGCGGCCGGCGGCGCACGGGGGCAGCGGCCGGCGACGCTCGGGGTCAGCGGCAGGCGACGCTCGGGGTCAGCGGCAGGCGGCGTTCAGCTCGGAGACGCCGAGCGCGGGGATGAACGCCTGCGCCTCGGTCAGGACCTTGCGCGCGGTCGTGCAGTCCTCGCGGTCGGAGTAGCACTTCGCGATCGTCGCGAGCGCGCTGCCGACCTGTAGCTTCTCGCGGTCGTTCGCGACGACCTTGCCCGAGGCGCGCGCCGCGGGCAGGTAGTAGCTGCACTCGAACCACGTGAACATCGAGAGCTGGCGCGACAGGCGGCGGAGGCGCACGGCCGGATCGGCGACATCGACCGGGCAGTACAGCTCGGCGCTGATCTCGGCCGAGTCGGGGTTCGACCCCTCGCGCACCCGGAGCGCGCGCTGCTCGCGCAGCCCACCCTCGCAGTTGCCGGCGACCATCTCGCAGAGGGCGTGCGCGCTCGCGACGCGGAAGTCGGTCGGCGGCGGCGAGGCGAGCTTCGCGAGCGCGGCGCGGCACGCCTTGCCGTCGCGCCGGCTGATCGCGCGGTTGACGTCCGCGAGCGTGACGGTGCTCGCCGCGGTGATCGGCGGCGTGGTCGGCGCCATGCCGGGCCCGTTCCTCACCGGATCGTCCTCGGGCGGCGGGGCAGGGACGCCGACGTCACCGGCGCTGCGCTCCGCGGTGCGTGGCGGACCGCCGGAGGCCGGCGCCGCGATCGGCCGCACCCCGCCGGCCGATCCGGTCGAGGGCTTCGCCGGTGCGTCGCCGCTTCCGGGGCGGCGAGGCGTCCCGCTCGGTTCGGTGCCGGGCGCGTCGTCGACGGTGCCGGGGATGCGGGGCGCGCCGGTCTCGTCGGTGGTCGCCACCCCGCGGTCGTCGAGCGTCGACGCCGGCGTCGCGGGTCTCGACGCGCCGAGCGGCTCGGTCGACGGCGGCGCCGGCTCGGGCGGCTGGGCCTGCGCGGGCTCGTCGCTCCGGTCGCGCATCGCGAGGTAGAGACCACCCGCGGCGGCACCGGCGACCAGCACGATCAGCGCGACGATGCCGAGCGTGCGCGCGGGCCCCTGGCGCGCGGTGCGCGCGGTCGTCGCGTTCTGCGAGCTCGAGCCCGTCCCCGAGCTCTGCGCCGGCGGGATGATGCGGTGCTGTCCGCTGATCTGGCGCTGCTCGCCGCTGATCCGCCGCATGCGGCCGCTCGGCTGGCCGCCGATCGGATCGGGCGCGGGGCCGGCGACGAGCTCGAGCGCCTCGGCGAGCGCGGCCATGCTCTCGAACCGATCATCGGGATCGAGCGCGAGGCCCTTCGCGAGCACGCCGCACAGCGCGTCGAGATCGGAGTCCATCGCGCGGCGCTCGGCGACGAACGAGCGCAGCGCGCTGGACTCCGGCGCGGTCGGCGGCCGGCGGCCGGCGATGCCCTCGCCGAGCGCGACGCACAGCGCGAACTGATCGGCGGGACCTTCGGCCGCCATGCCCGCGCGCTGCTCCGGCGCCATGTACGCGGGCGTGCCGGCGATGTGGCCGGCGGCGGTGATCTTCGACGACGCACCGAGCGACGGCATCTCCGTCGGCGCGTGCGGGGAGGGCGTGCTCGAGCGGACCGCGAGCCCGAAGTCGGCGACGCGCACGCGGCCGTCGGCTCCGATCAGGAGGTTCGCCGGCTTGACGTCGCGGTGCACGAGGCCGGCCGCGTGTGCGGCGGCGAGCCCGCGCGCGGCCTGCGCGTAGAGCCGCACGAGCGCGCGCCAGTCGCTGCTCGGGCCGCCGCGCGTCGCGAGCGTGTCGCCGGCGACGAGCTCGGTGACGAGAAACACCTCGCCGTCGATCTCGCCGACGTCGTGGACCGCGAGCACGTTCGGGTGCGTGAGGCGGGCGAGGGCGCGGGCCTCGCGGAGCAGGCGGTCGCGCTCGCGGCCGTCGTCGGCGCGGTCGGGCCGCACGAACTTGATGGCGAGCTCGCGACGCAGCTGCGGATCCCACGCGGCCCACACCTCGCCCATGCCGCCGGCGGCGATCCGGCGATCGAGCTGGTAGCGACCGAGCGTGCGGCGCACCTGGGACTGCTCGAGCCCGCCGAGCCCGGCGAGCACGGCCGCGCAGTGCTCGCACGTGTCGACGTGCTGCTCGATCACCGACAGCGACTCGTCGCCGAGCGCGCCTTCGACCATCCGGACGAGGTCCTCCTCGCTCGGGCAGTCGCTGCCGGTCGTCACGTCTCGTCTCCCTCCGACCCTGCTGCGAGCTCCGGCGACTTCAGCACGCGCGACAGCGACAGATCGATCCGCGAGTCCGCGGCCCGCACCACGCTGTCGAGCGAGTCCTCCGCGATCCCGAGCGCCTGCCCGAGCTCGCGGCGCGTCGCCTCCGTCAGCTCCGCCCGCGCCTGCGCGAGCGTGCGCGCGACCGTCGCGCGGTGGACGCTGTAGAGCGCCGCGATCTGATCGAGCGTGAGACCATCGACCTGCGCGTGTCGGAGGAAGTTGCGCTGCCGGGGCCCGAGGCCGGCGACGGCCTTCGCGAACGCGCTCTTGATCGCGCGCGAGATCTGTTCCCGCGAGTACTTCGCGGAGATGTCGGGGCCGAGCTGCGGCGTGCCGATCAAGTCGTCGTCCGCGAGCAGCTCCTCGAGCTTGCGCGCCTTCTCGCTGCGCGCGATGTCGACCAGCGCGCGGAGCGCCGTGACGCGCAGCCAGTTCTGGAGGAAGCCGAAGCCGGAGTAGTCGCCGATCCGCGGCGGCCGCCCGTCGGTCGCGACGAACAGCTTGATGCGCAGCGTCTGGCGCAGCTCGTCCGCGGTCACCGCGAGCTTGCGGAACCGCGCGAGCGCGCCGTCGAGGTCCGCCCGGTGGACCTGCTCGAACGCGGCGATCGCGCGCGCGTCCCCCGTCGCGCACCACAGCGCGAGGAACAGATCCTCCACGCGCAGCCGCTGCCACGCGGTCGCGAGGTCCTTCTGCGCCGCCATCTTCGCCACCAGCGCGGCGGCGAACTGCTCGTCCGTGACGGTCGCGGCCGGCCACTTCTCGCGCGCCGCCGCGAGCTCACGCACCACCCGCTCGCCGACCGCCGGCTCGCCCAGCATCGCGCGCGCGCTCGCCGGCGCTCCGGCGACGACCTGGTTCCACCACGACTTCACGGCGCGCAGTTATGCCATGCCGAGGGCGGTTCGAAACTCACGATCGGCGACCCTCGCGAGGCCGCGCGCGAGCCTCGCGAATCGGCGGGGGCCCTCACGCGCCTTTCTCGACGGGGAGCTTCGCCCTCTCCCAGCCCGCGATCCCGTCGGGCATCACGAAAACCTTCGTGTATCCGAGCTCCTGGGCGCGCCCGGCGCCCGCGTGAGAGCTGTTTCAACCGGGGCCCGCGCAGTAGAAGACGAGCGTCGCCTCCTTGTCCGCCGGCAGATCCGCGGCCTCGATCGCGTACGCCTTGAGGTTCCTGGCACCGGGGACGTGGCTGCGCCTCCAGCGCGCGGCGCCGTTGGCGTCGAACACGTGAAACCCGGGGTCCTGAAGTCGCGCGGCGACCTCGTGAACCGTCAGCGCCGGGATCTCGTGCGGGTCCACGATCAAGACCGATCAGGAGACAGTCAGACGAATCGACGCGGGATCAGGAGACGGGCTTGCGCGCGGGCTGCGTGCGGCCGGTCTTGCCCTTGGACTTCTTCGCCTTCTTGCCCGAGCCCGGCCCCGACCAGTCGGTCCAGCGGTAGCTCGGCTCGCCGGGCGCGCGGTAGTCGACGTGGATGAAGTTCGACGTCGGGTAGATGCCGATGCCCATGTTGCCGCCGTCGAGCGACTCCGCGTACGCGTACATCTCGCGGATCGACACGTCGGGGATGCGGATGTCCATCGCCGAGGCGTGGAAGTGGCGGCTCGAGTTGCGCTCGGCGAACCGAAAGCCCGAGACGAGGACGATCTTCTTGCCGCCGAAGTGGTCGCTGATGCGAGACAGCTGCTCGTACAGCTCGGGGCGCACCGCGCGGACCTCACCCGTCTGGCGGCAGCGGAACAGATCGTCGAGCTGCGCGAGGGCCGCGTCGTCGAACGTGCCGTCCGGCTTGTAGATGTTGACCTTCGTCTCCTCGGCGAGGTTCTCGGCGCGCAGCCAGATGTCCCCGGTCGGCTTCGGGAGCGGATCCGTGCGCAGCGTCGACTTCGCCGCGTTGTGACCCTGGAACATCGCGACGCGCTTGCAGCGGCGCTTGCCACCCTTGGTCGCGCACTCCTTCCGAGTGCCCTTGGCGCGCTGCGCCTTCTTCGCCGACTCGTAGGTCGGCTCGCGAGCCGCCACGCTCGCGGACTTCTTCTTCTTGGGTGCTGCGTCGGCCGAGCTCGCGAAGAGCAAGCCGACCGCTGCGACGACGAGGAGGGCCACCCGGCGCATGAGCCGCTAGGCTATGGTGAGGGAGGGATCGAACTCAACAAACCGGCTGGAAAATCGCTTTGTACACGTAGAAATGGTGCCCGCGGATCCAGGATTTTGCGCGGGGGATCGTAACGAGTGTTCAGTGGTCACTCCGGAGGACGGGGCGGGAGCGCCGGCAACGCGACGCCCGGCAGGCCGGTGTGCACGAGCTCGATGCCGATCTTGGTGGCGACCTCGAAGATGCGGTTGTCGCGATAGAACTCGCCGAAGCAGATTCGCACGCAGCCGGCGTTCGCGAGCTGCTTGAAGCAGTTCCAGCAGGGGCTCGCCGTCACGTAGCAGGTGGAGCCGTCGATCATCACGCCGTTCTTCGCGGCCTGGATGATCGCGTTGGCCTCCGCGTGGATCGTCGCGACGCAGTGGCCCTCCTCCATCATGTGCCCGACGTCGCTGCAGTGGGGCATGCCGCGGATCGACCCGTTGTAGCCGGTCGACAGGATCGTCCGGTTCTTCACGAGCACCGAGCCGACGTACTTCCGCGGGCACGTCGAGCGGGTCGCGACGACCTGCGCGATGCTCATGAAGTACTCGTCCCACGCCGCTCTCGGACGGATTTCCTCGGCCATGCGCCATCGTACAGCACGGATGGTATGGTCCGCCGCCCATGTCCAAGTACAAGGACACCGTCACCCTGCCGGACACGCCGTTCCCGATGCGAGGAGATCTCGCGACGCGCGAGCCCGAGATCTTGAAGAGCTGGGACGAGGCGAGGCTCTACCACCGCATTCAAGACGCGCGACGGGCAGAGGGTGCGCCGACGTTCATCCTGCACGACGGCCCGCCGTACTCGAACGGCCACATCCACTACGGCCACATCCTCAACAAGATCCTGAAGGACATCGTCGTGAAGTCGCGCTCGATGTCGGGCTTCCGCACGCCGTACGTGCCGGGCTGGGACACGCACGGCCTGCCGATCGAGCTCGCCGTCGAGCGCGAGCTCGCGGAGAAGCGCAAGGCCATGAGCGCCGCGGACATCCGCAAGGCGTGCAAGGAGTACGCGCTCAAGTTCGTCGACATCCAGCGCGCGGAGTTCAAGCGGCTCGGCGTGCTCGGCGACTGGGAGCGCCCGTACCTCACGCTCGACGCGACGTACGAGGGGGCGATCGCGCGCGCGCTCGCGACGTTCGCGCGCGGCGGCTACCTCTATCGCGGCAAGAAGCCGGTCTCGTGGTGCCCGCGCGACAAGACCGCGCTCGCCGAGGCGGAGATCGAATACAAGGACAAGACCTCGCCGTCGGTCTACGTGCGGATGCCGCTCGTCGATCGCGGCAAGCTCGACGACGACAAGCGACTCGAAGGCGCGCGCCTCGCCTACGTGATCTGGACGACGACGCCGTGGACGCTCCCGGCGAACCTCGCGATCGTCGCGCACCCGAGCTTCACGTACCTCGCGATCCGGAACCCGAAGGATCCCCACGAGCGGCTGATCGTCGCGCGCGAGCTCGCCGAGACGTTCGTCAAGGCGATCGGGGGCGACCCGCTCGCCGATCTCGCGGACGCGATCGAGATCTCGCCGGCGCGCATGGCCTCGCTCGAGGGCGGGCGCTACCAGCACCCGTTCGTCACGCAGGCGCCCGAGGGTGTCCCCGCCGACAAGGTGTGGCGCCTGTGGTTCGCCGACTACGTCACCGCCGATGCCGGCACCGGCCTCGTCCACACCGCGCCCGGTCACGGTGCCGACGACTACAAGACCGGCATGGCGCACGACCTGCCCGCGTACGCGCCGCTCGACGACAGCGCGCGCTACATCGCCGGTGTCGCGCTCGAGCGCGGCGCCGAGAAGGTCGAGCTCACCGGCAAGAGCACCGACGAGGCGAACCCGCAGATCGTCGAGCACCTCGCGACCACCGGGTACTTGCTCAACCCGCCGACCGACAAGATCCAGCACAGCTACCAGCACTGCTGGCGCTGCAAGAACCCGATCGTGTTCCGGGCGACGCCGCAGTGGTTCGTCGAGATGGACCACGCGGAGCTGCGCCAGCGGGCGCTGACCGAGATCGATCGCACGCAGTGGGTGCCGCCGTGGGGCCACGACCGCATCTACGCGATGATCGAGAACCGTCCGGACTGGGTGCTGTCCCGGCAGCGCCTGTGGGGCACCCCGATCCCGGTGTTCTACTGCACCGGCTGCGGCGCCGAGCACGCGAACGCCGACACCATGGATCACGTCGCGTCGATCTTCGACCGGGAGGGTGCGGACGCGTGGTGGACGCGCACGGTCGCCGAGCTCGTGCCGCCGGGCACGACGTGCGGCAAGTGCGGCGCCGGCGCCGACAAGCTCGAGCGCGAGAAGGACATCGTCGACGTGTGGTTCGAGTCCGGAGTGTCGTGGGCCGCGATGGAAGCGCGCGCCGGCGACGAGGGCACCGACCACAAGCACATCGATCTCTACCTCGAGGGCTCGGACCAGCACCGCGGCTGGTTCCACAGCTCGCTGCTCGCCGCGATCGGCGTGAAGGGTCGCGCGCCGTACCGCGCCGTCATCACCCACGGCTTCGTGCTCGACGAGAACGGCACCCCGTACTCGAAGAGCACGATCGAGAAGGCGAAGCGCGAGGGCAAGAAGACCAGCTACATCGAGCCCGAGAGCGTCATCAAGAAGTATGGCGCCGAGATGTTCCGGCTGTGGGTCGCGTCGATCGAGTTCCGATCGGACATGCCGTACTCGCAGGCGATCCTCGATGGCCTCGCCGAGTGGTACCGCAAGCTCCGCAACACGGCGCGGTTCCTCCTCGGCAACCTCAAGGGCTTCGACCCGGATGCGAATGACCGCTCGATCGTCACGCTCGGCGTCGACCGCTACCTGCTGGCGCGGCTCGACACGCTGATCGCGCGCGCGCGCAAGGCGTACGACGAGTACGAGCTGCACGTGGTGCACCGCCTGCTCGTCGACTTCGTGACGGTCGACCTGTCGGCGCTGTACAGCGACGTGACGAAGGACCGCCTGTACTCCGATGCGGCGACGTCGCCGTCGCGGCGCGCGGCGCAGGTCGTGCTGTACGAGTGCCTGCGCGCGATCGCGACGCTGTCGGCGCCGATCCTGTCGTTCACCGCCGAGGACATCTGGTCGCACATGCCGAAGAAGGCGGGCGATCCGGACAGCGTGCACCTCGCGCAGTTCCCGGCCGTGCGCGAGACCGCGGCGGCGGCCGACTTCGTCATCGAGTTCGACAAGCTCCTGACCTGGCGCGAGAAGGTCACGAAGGCGCTCGAGCCGTTCCGCGCGACGAAGAAGAAGTCGTCGGATGCGGCGGTGACGATCGCGTCGGAGGATCAGGTCCTGCGCGCGTTCCGGGACGAGCTCGCCGATCTGTTCATCGTGTCCTCGGTCACGCTCGCCGGCGGGACCTCCGGCGAGGTCACGGTCGTCGATCACACCGGGCCGCGCTGCGAGCGGTGCTGGAAGCACTACGATCGGCTGGCGGCGGACCCTGCGGACGTATGCGAGCGTTGCGCGACCGCGCTCGCCGGGTTAAAGGCGGGCTGATGTCGGACGACAGCGAGACCAACGACGCGCGGGAATCCACGCCGGAGACGAAGCCCGAGGCCACGCCCGCCCCCGCGCCGGTGGCCGACGCGGCCGGCGTGAAGGCGAAGTGGCGGATCTTCGCCATCGTCAGCGTGCTGTCGCTCGTCGCCGATCAGGTGACCAAGATCTGGGCCCGCGCCTCGCTGCCGCTGGTCGGCCGCGGCACCGGCGAGGGCGGCAGCTGCGTCATCCCCGACGACATGATGACCGGCATGTGCAGGCCCGTGAAGGTCACGGTGATCGACGGGTTCTGGGACCACGTCCTGTCGATGAACCCGGGCTCGGCGTTCGGCCTGTTCGGCGGCCAGAGCTTCGCGCGCGTGATGCTGTCGATCATCGGCATCGGCGCCGTGGTCGGCATGGTGTGGATGCTGAAGAAGTCGCGCACCGATCAGAAGGTGCTGCACTGGGCGCTCGCGTTCGTGACGGGCGGCGCGGTCGGCAATCTGATCGACCGCATCTACTACGGCGTCGTCACCGACTTCATCTCGTGGCGCGCCGGCTCGTTCACCTGGCCGACCTTCAACATCGCGGACGTCGTCCTCGTGGTCGGCGTCGGCCTCATGTTCATCGACATCCAGAAGGAAGGAAAGCGCGAGAAGGCCGAGAAGGCCGCGGCGAAGCAAGCGGCGAAGGCGAAGGCCAAGGCCGCCGGCCTCGTCAAAGACATGTAGGGGTTCCCGACCGGTGAACACCGGAGCGGGAATTCGAGGACCGGCGCCGCCGGTCCTCGACGCATGAGCGTTCGCCGGCGTGCGTGGATCGTGTTCGCCACCGTGCTCGTGGTCACCTTGGTGCTCGACCAGGGCAGCAAGGCGTGGGCCCGCGGGGCGCTCGAGCTGCACCGGCCCGAGCCCGTGATCGAGCACGTGTGGGACTGGGAGCTCGCGTACAACCCGGGCGCGGCGTTCTCGACGCTGACCGGCGGACCGGCGCTCCCGATCCTGCTGGTGGTGTTCGCCGGGGTCGCGCTGATCGGCATCGGCGTCGTCGCGGCGCGCACGCGGCCGGAGGAACGCGTGAAGCGCCTCGGGCTCGCGCTGATCGCCGGCGGCGCGCTCGGCAACCTGATCGACCGCATCCGTGATGGCGTCGTCACCGACTTCATCCGCTGGCGCTGGCACGAGCACAAGTGGCCGATCTTCAACGTGGCCGACGCCGCGCTCCTGGTGGGCGTGATCCTGGTCGCCGTCGCCGGATTCTCGGCATCGCAGGAGAGGCGCGGTATCGTGTCCTCATGAGGCACGCGTGGCTGTGGCTGGCGCTCGTGGCGTGCAAGCAGGGCACGGGCGACGACTACCCGATCAACCCCGGCGGGGATGACACCGGCGACTTCCATCCGATGAACGACGCACCGCTCGCCGACCAGAGCCTCACCGACAGCGGAGGGATGATCACCGGCCGCGTCTGCCTGCTCGCCGACGTGCGCGTCCCGGCGAGCTGCGCCGCGACCGGCGCGGGGAACATCGCCGTCACGCTCGGCGCCGCCGGCGCGATGACGGCCGACGACGGCATGTTCTCGCTGGTGTCGCCCGGCGGCACCGGGCTCGTGTGGAGCATCGGCCGCGCGGACCTCGTCCCGAGCGTCGTGCCGGTGACGACGTCGAACATCCTCCCGATCATGACCAGCGTCGACTACGACGACATGCTGACCACGAACGGCGTGATCCTGAATGCCGGCGAGGGGGCGCTCGTCGTCCACGTGCGGGACGCGGCCGGACCGCTGGCGGGCGCCGGTGTCACGGTGACACCGTCCGCCACGTATCCCGCGATGCACGACACCGCGACCAAGACCGTCTGGGTCGCGGGGAATACCGGCCCGCTCGGCGTGAGCTGGACGCCGGGGATCAGCTCGCTTCAGTCCACGGCGAGCGTGACCGTGACGCCGCCGACGGGTGCGGCGCAGCAGCTCGTGCTGCCGATCCGCGACGGCGCCATCACGTTCGCCAGCGTCGCGTTCTGAGCGCTCAGCCGCCGCGCAGCACGCGGAGCCGATCGAGCGCGGCGATCCAGCCGGCGGCCTTGGTCTCGGTCTCGGCGAGCTCCGCCGCGGGATCGCTGTCGGCGACGATGCCGCCGCCGACGTGCACGCGCAGCTCCTGGCCGCGCAGCACGCCGATCCGGATCGCGATCGCGAGATCGAAGTCGCCGCCCGCGCCGAAGTAGCCGAGCGCGCCGCAGTAGGGGCCGCGGCGCGCCGGTTCGAGCTCGTCGATCAGCTGCATCGCGCGGACCTTCGGCGCGCCGGTGATCGACCCGCCGGGGAACGTCGCGCGCAGGAGCTCCGCGTAGCCCACGCCCGGTCGCGGCACGCAGCTGACCCGCGAGACCTTGTGATACAGCGCGGGCAGCTCGACGACGTACCCGAGCTCGTCGACAACCACCGAACCGGTCTCGGCGATCCGGCCGAGGTCGTTGCGCTCGAGATCGACGATCATCAGGTGCTCGGCGGCGTCCTTCTCGCTGTCGGCAAGGTCGGCCGCGCCCGTCGCGGTGCGCGGGCTGGTGCCCTTGATCGGCCGCGTCTCGACGCGCGCGCCGACGCGCGCGAGGAAGCGCTCCGGCGATCCGGAGATCACGGCGACGCCGTCGGCCTCGATCAGTGCGCCGTACGGTGCGGGCGCGACGCCGTCGAGCGCGGTGAGGATCGCGAGCGGATCGCCGGGGGCGGCGACGCGCGAGACCAGCCGCCGGGCGAGGTTCACCTGGTAGACGTCGCCCGCGGCGAGGTAGTCCTTGATCCGCCCGACGCGCGCGACGTGGTGATCCGGCCCGTCGTCGGCGACCAGCGGGCCGAGGCTCGGCGCGAGCGAGGGCGGGGCGGGCTGCGCGAGCGCGTCCGCGAGGCGCGCCCTCGCCGCGGCGTCGTCTCCGACGATCTCCGGATCGCACGGTCCGGCTCCTGCGATCCTCTCCGCACCGCCGAGTGGCTCGCCGTGCCAGCGTGCGACCGCGCCGTACGCCGCGAGCCACAGATCGGGCGTGTCCTGGCCGAGCGCGGGCCCGCCGGGGAGCGCCTCGACGACGCGCGCGAGGTCGTAGCCGAAGAAGCCGATCACGCGCGGCTCCGGTGGCGCGCCCGACGACGCCTGGAACGGACAGCCGTGCTCGGCGAGGAACTGCGCGGCCGCCTCGAACGGATCGGCGGTGTATCGCTTCGCG
>JAEUJX010000215.1 GCA_016794545.1 Myxococcales bacterium | reverse complement strand
CTCGAAGACCCGGCCGTGATCGGCCTGGTGAAGGCAGTCTCGGGTGTCGCCGCCTTTCTCGCCGGCGAGTGGCGCACGGCTCGCGACCTGTGCCGCGAGGCCGATCAGCTGCTACGCGACAAGACGCGCGGGACGACCTGGGAGACGATGTCGGCGCAGTCGTTCGAGCTCGCGAGCATGTTCTATCTCGGCGAGCTGCGGGAGCTGGCCGACGTCGTGCCGGCCCGGCTGCGCGAGGCCGAGAAGCGTGGAAATCTATGGGTCGCGACCGGGCTCCGCAGCTGGCGCACCAACAGCGCGTGGCTCGTGCTCGACGACCCGGACGAGGCCCGCCGGGAGGTCGACAAAGCCGACCGTCAGTGGTCGCGCGATGGTTTCCATCTGCAGCACTGGTACGAGCTGCTCGCGCACGTGCAGATCGATCTCTATCTCGGGCTGGGTCGTGCCGGACTCGACCGCATCGAGCTGAAGTCGAAAGCGATGCAGGGTTCGCTGCTGTTGCGCATCCAGAACATCCGCGTCGAGTCCGCGCACTTGCGCGCGCGCTGTGCCGTTGCCGCTGCGAAGGCGAGCGGCGAGAAGGCGCTCCTCGCCATGGCGAGCAAGGCCGCGCGCACGATCGCGAAGGACGGTCTGCCGTGGACATCCGCGATCGCGCGGATGATCGACGCCAACGTGGCGGCAATCCGCGGCGACAACGGCGCCGCCGGCCTGCTCGCCGCCGCCGAGAAGGCGCTGACCGCCGCGGATATGCACCTCTATGCAGCGGTCACGAGCTATCGCCGCGGGCAGATGATCGGAGGCGGCGACGGAAGTGCGATCGCGACCACGGCACGCGAGAAGATCGCGACGCTCGGCGCGAAGAACCCGACGAAGATGGCCGACATGGTCATGCCGGGCATCTGACGTCACCAGGATCAGCAACCGCGGTCGTCACCGCCGCCGTCCGTCCGCGCCGACCGGCGCGGTGGGGCCATTCACGTTCGAATGCCGAGGCGCGGCAGGATCAACAGCTGGAACGCGAGATACACCGTGATGAAGCCGAACAGGTAGAGCGCGTCCACGGGCACACCCTGACACGGAGATCGCATGGACGCACGGATCCTCGACCTCGTTGTAGAGCAGCCCGACCGGAAGGATCACGCCTTCGGAGCAGGCGGCGCCGCCTTCACGGCGTTGAGGAACTTGACGATCTTGCCCCTGAGGGTGGCGGCGTCGGGGTTCTTCTTCACCTCGATGAACAGGATCGCGGCCCTCCTCTCCTTCATCCAGGCGTCGAACTTGGCGCGCACGTCCTTGGTGAAGTAGGCGCGTTCGTCGTCGAGTTTGTCGACGTACTCGTAGCCGACGTTCTTGACGGGATCGAAGGCGTCGATCTTGAACTGCACGCCGTCGAGCTCGAACGCGTAGTTGGTCTTGAGATCGAGCTTCCCCTCCTTGGCCATCGTCCAGTTGATGAACGCCTCGACCTCCTCCTCCTGCCACATGTCCTCGGCAGGACCGATGCCCCCGCCCTCGCGATAGATCTTGAACGTGGGCGGGGTCTTCGCGAGCTCCTTGCCGTCGACGCTGCCGTTCATCGCGGGCGCGGGAGGAGGCTCGACCGGCTTGTCCTCGACGATGGGCGGCTTCACGGGCTGGCTCTCGGCGATGACGACGGGGGACGGCGCGGGTGCAGGAGCCTGCGCGGACTCGACCTTCGCGGGCTGGGTCGGCTCGGCGGCGACGGGTTGCGGGTGCGGCGCCGGATCGGCGACGGGCTTCGCCGGGCTTCCGCACCCCGCACCCGCGAGGCCGGTCGCGAGCAGCGTCGCGCGCGCGAGCTCGCTGCGCGTCGGGAACTCGGGGCGGCTGGCGGCGCGCACCGGCGCCACGGAGAGCTCGTGCTGTGCCTGCGCGGGCGTGGGCCTGCCGACGACGGGAAGCTTCTTCTTCATGGACGCGGTCTCCTTGTAGTCCGCAGGAGTTTGACACGCTCCGGCGGATGCCGGTCTGCCACGCCGCCCCGTAGATCGGCTACGTTCGCGCCATGCGCCTCGTCCAGAGTCTGTCCTTGCTCGTGCTGTTCGCCTGCGGAGGGTCGAGCAAGCCCGCCACCACGCCCCCTCAGAACAGCGGCACCGCCGACACCGCCGCGAGCTCCGCGGCCTCCGGCACGACCGGCCTGCCCGGGCTCGACTGGGGCGCCACCGCCGCGACCGTGCTCGCTGCTAACCCGCGGGCCACCGCGAGCCCCGATGGCGCCACCGCGGTGGCTCCGGTCGACGGGCACAACGCCATCACCGTCTACAAGATCGGCACGGGTGGGCTCGGCATGATCACCACGGAGTGGACCGACGGCTTCGTCTCGATGGACGACTGTGCGGGCGGCTTCAAGCGCGAACGCGCGACGCTCGATGCACGACTGGGACCGAGCCAGGCCGATAACCTCGCGGCGTACTGGCAGACCGCCACGGCCAGCATCACCCTGTCCTGCAGCCCGAATGACAGCGGCGCTGGCGTGCTCTCGCTGACCTACGCGCCCAAGACCGCCGAGTAACGCACGCAGCTGCAACTCTTGCGCGATCGCGTGCGGCGCGAGGTACCTGCGGATTCGTGGCGGCCTCCACGCGTGGGGGCCGCCATCGCTGTACAACCGGGGCATGTCTCGGCTTGTTCAGCTCATGACACCTAACCCGATCTCGATCGCAGACTCGGCCACCGTCGGCGAGGCATCGCGCACGATGTTCGACTGCGGCCTGCGCCACCTGCCGGTCGTCGACGGCTCCAATCGCGTCGTGGGCATCATCAGCGATCGCGATCTGCGCGGGCCGATGGTCGGGTGCCTCGGCAACGTGCCGTCGTTGACGACGTCCGTGTCCGCGGTGATGACGCGCGACGTGGTGACCGCGCACGTCGACGATCGAGTGCACGTCGCCGCGCAGAAGATGGTCGATCGGCGGGTCGGGGCGGTCCTCGTGGTCGATAATGACAGCTTGATCCGCGGGATCGTCTCGTACGTCGACGTGCTCGGCCAGCTCGTCCGCGAAGCGGCCCAAGACGCACGCGCGGTCGATCTGATCGACAGCTGACTACCGACTACCGGACCTGCGCCGGAAGGAACCGTCCGGTGCGCTGCTGTCCGAGCGTCGGCAGCGGCGCACCGTCTTCCACGACGGGCGTCCCGGCGATGAAGACGCGGCGGACGGCGTCGCCGCCGTTCACCACGCGCTCCAGGCCGGGGACGCCGGGGAACGGCGCGAGGTGCATCCTGTCGACGCGCTCGTCGAGCCGGGTCGGCTCGAGCACCACGAGGTCGGCGCGCCGGGTCTCCTGGATCGTGCCGGCGTCGAGGCCAAACCATTGGGCGAGCTCGCCGGTCAGCCGATGGACGGCCTTCTCGATCGACATGATCGGCTGGCCGCTTCGCTCGGCGTCCCGCACGCGCCGCAGCATGCGCACGGGGAAGTTGTAGAACGCCATGTTGCGGAGATGAGCGCCGGAGTCGGCGAAGCTCATCAGCGTGCTCGGGTTGCGCATCAGATCGGCCAGGCGGGAGGGGCGATCGTTGGCCAGGCACGTGTGCCAGCGCAGCGCGCGATCGTGCTCGACGACGAGATCGAGGAAGGTGTCGACCGGATCGGCGCCCCGTTCGCGCGCGACCTGCACGAACGACTTCCCGACGAGGGCCGCGTCCGGCGCGGCGACGATGACCGCATCGCCGAGATCGCGGTGCCACACCTTCGGGGCGAGCTTCTTGCGCAGCTCCTTGCGGAACGCGGCGCGGTACTCGGGCGACGAGACGAGGCGGCGCCGCGCATCCACATCCTTGGCGAGGTCGCGCACGGCCTGACCGGCGGGGAACTCCTCGAACAGCACCGAGTCCATGCCGTCGTAGAAGACGTCGAAGGGGACCGGCGGGGTCTGCCAGCGAAAGTCGCCACGGAGGAGGTGGTTCGCGACCCAGGCCACGGCGCTGGTCAGGCCGTACACCCAGCGATCTGCCTTGAGGTCCATCATGGCGATCGTGGTGGTGCGCAGCGGCCGGCGAAACCATCCGGCACTGGCGAGCGCGATGCCGAGGATGTTGACGCGGGTCACGAGGTTCGGCGCGGTCTGGTGGATCGCGCCGAACCGCCGCAGCACGGCCTCGAGGGCGCGCCGCTCGCGCCGCCGGGCGTAGTACGAGGGAAGGCTCTTCGACCACTCGCGATCTCCGTCGAGCCGGTCCCACGGGTTGGTCATCCCCGACATCCCGAGGAAGCCTTGCTCGAGCGCGGCCTCGACGAGCGCGTTCATCTGCCGCTGTTCGTCGTCGCTCGGAACGACGTGGGGATCGACGGCACGATGGAGACCCATCGCCCGCACGCGAACGTCACTGTGACCGATGAAGCTCGCGACATTCGGGCCGAGCGGGTGGCGATCGATCCAGGCGCGGTAGCCTCGCGGGTCGTTCCACGTCTTGATCTGCTGGAGCAACGGCAACACCATCTCGCGCGGCACGGCCTCGACGCGCGTGAACATGTCGGAGCAGTCCTCCGGGCTCGACGCCACGAAGCTGACGGAGCAGCTGCCGACGACGACCGTCGTCACGCCGTGTCTCACCGACTCCGCGAGCGCCGGCGCGAGCGCGAGCTCGGCGTCGTAGTGGGTGTGCGTGTCGATGAACCCGGGCACGATCCACGCGCCGCGGACGTCGATCCGGCGCGCATGCTCGATGCCAGCCAGAGCGCCCCGCGGTGCGAGCTTCGCGACGTTCTCGCCCTCGACGAGCACGTCGACCTCGCGAGCCGGCGCGCCCGTGCCATCGAAGACGGTGCCTCCTTCGAGAATCGTGCGGTTCATCTCGAGCCTCGGGCGAGTATAGCCGCGCGGGAGATGAACGCGCTCGCGTTCACACGGGTAGGAGCCCATCGCATATGCTGGAGCCCGATGGGCGGGGCCGCAGAGCCAGAGACGGCGGTACTCAAGAT
This sequence comes from Myxococcales bacterium, assembly GCA_016794545.1. Lineage (GTDB taxonomy): Bacteria > Myxococcota_A > Polyangia > Haliangiales > Haliangiaceae > JABFXX01. Next base: position 2,375 of record JAEUJX010000215.1, on the reverse strand, counting down.
GTCCGCACAGCCTCCGCGCCGTGGCGAGAAACCGCCCGCCGCCGAGCGCACGACCGCGGACCCGCGTCCATCGACCGGGTCGAGCATCGGCTCGCCGCTGCAGGCGCTCGAGCGCGACGAGATCCTGCGGTCGCGCGCGTTCAGCCTGCTCGTGATGCTGCTCACGATCGTCGGCGTCGTTGCCGCGTTCGTGGTCCCCGGCGGCCAGCCACGCGGCCAGCAGATCTTGCTCGCCGGGTGCGCGGTCGCGTTCGTCTCCATGGTGTTCCTGCTGTACCAGACGTTCGATCCGCTGCGCTTTCGTCAGCGCCGGACCACCCTCGTCTGGTTTCTCCCGGCGATCGCCGTGAACAGCGCCGTCTACTACTTCGGCGTGTTCTCGCCGGCATCGATGCTCGTCGTGCTGGGCTTGTACTTCGTCGGGCTCGGCAAGTCGCGCGCGATGGCGCTCGCGGCGTACGTCTTGTGCGCGCTGCTCCTCGCTGCGATGGCACTCGTGCCGATCACCGGCGGTCGCGACGTCGGCATCCTCGCACCGACGCTGAGCACGACGCAGCAGATCATGATCCTGGTGCTCATGCAGTTCATCCTCGCGCTGACCATGGTCATCGCGCGACTGTCTCGCCAGAGCGCCCTGGTCGCCGTCGGCGAGCTCGAGCAAGCGGTGCGGCTCGCGGCGCATCGGCAGGCGCTGCTCCTCGAGGCCCGCGACGAGCTCGACCGAGCGCTCCGGACGAAGCGCGGCCGGTTCTCGGACCAGACGATCGCCCACTATCACCTCGGCGACGTGCTCGGTCGCGGTGCGATGGGAGAGGTCTACGCCGCGGTCGACCGTCGCGACGACGCGCAGGTCGCCGTGAAGCTGCTGTCCCAGGTCTCGCTCGGCAACGCGAACCACGTCCTGCGGTTCTTCCGCGAGCTGCGCACGGCCGCGAGCGTCGAGTCGCCGCACGTCGTCCGCGTCATCGAGGTCGGTGAACAGCCGGTGCCATTTCTGGTCATGGAACGGCTCGACGGAGGCACGCTCGCGGAGATCCTTCGCGAGCGCCGCACGCTGCTGCCCCACGAGGTGATCGAGCTCGTCGAGCAGGTCGGAATCGGCATCACCGCCGCCGGAGACGCCGGCGTCGTGCATCGCGACCTCAAGCCACAGAACATCTTCCGCCATCGCGAGGTGTGGAAGATTCTCGATTTCGGCGTCGCGCGGGCGATGGAGCACGGCGATACGCTGACCGCCGGACACCTCGTCGGGACGCCGTCCTATATGGCCCCCGAGCAGGCAAGCGGTGGCGCGGTGGATCACCGCACCGACCTCTACGCACTGGCGGCCGTCGCGTACCGGACGCTGACGGGCCATCCGCCGTTCTCCTCCGCGGACATCGCCGAGACGCTCTACCGCGTCGTGCACACCCGCCCGACACGCCCCACGCTCCTCGCGCCCGAGCTGCCGGGCGACGTCGATCTCGTGCTCGCGATCGGGCTGGCGCCCGACGCGTCCGATCGATTCGCCACCGCGGCCGAGCTCGGCAGGGCGCTGCGTGCCGCGTTCGCGCGCGGGCTGTCGCCGTCTCTTCGCGCCCGCGGTCACGCCATCGTCGAAGCGGCGGCGTGGTCGAGCGGGCTCGAGCGCTCGCGCAACCGACCGCCGTGACCTCCCACCACGCGCTACTTCTTGATCTCGTCGACGGGAATCCGCGCCGGGTTCTCGGGGGAGTAGTACTCGACCTCCGCGTAGGGCGGCGAGCCATCTGGCTTCTTGCGCCAGATCTGATGCGCTCCGACGCAGGCTCCGTTCTCGTACGTGTAGGGCCTGGTGAAGACCACCCAGTACTTGCCGTAGACGGCGTCCTCCGACTCCTTCTCCTTCACGATCCCCTGCATCAACCGGGCGCACGCCAGCTTCCCTTCGTACGCATCGTGCGTGTCTCGCATGCTCGGCGGATTCACGGCGGGTGGCGTGGCCGGCCTGGGCTTGACCTGCTTCGAGGCCGCCTCGCGCGCTTCGTCGAGGATCGTCTTGGCCTTCAGGAACCGGAGGAAGTCCTCGGCGGATCGCTGCGCGGGATCGGCACAGCCGTGACAGTTGAACCGCTGGTATCCCCACTTCTTCAGGGTGCTCAGATACACCGCGGGATCCAGGGCGCTCCACGTGCTGCTGGAGAAGTCGGAGAACGCTCCCGTCGTCGCCCCGTGCAGCCAGAGATCGAAGACGTAGGGCTTGTGGTCGACGAACACGACCAGCGCTGCGTGGGACATGTTGACCAGATCGAGGCCCTTGCCCTGCACGGGGCTCGAGCGGCGCGATACCAGGAGCATCACGTCGTCGGGTGCCACGCCCGCGCCCTGGAGCGCGTCGCGCAGCGACTCGCTGACGT
>JAEUJX010000212.1 GCA_016794545.1 Myxococcales bacterium | reverse complement strand
CGCCGCCGACCAGCCACGCGACGAGCAGCCAGAACGCGACGCCGAGGCCGAGCTCCACGAGCGCGCGCCGATACCGGGGCGCGGTGAGGATGCCGTGCTTCTTGCTCTCCCACAGCATCTGCTGGCTCTGGCCCGTGAACCCGAACAGCAGGCTGATCACGCTGCGCAGCCGCCGGCCGCCGAGCCCGAAGTAGTCGGCCATCAGCCGCATGAACGGATCGCGCTGGTACTCGGCGAGCGTCGGATAGAGATCCGGGTCCACGCCGGGCTGCATCGCGTGGTTGTGGTGGACGCGGTTGTGCCAGCTCGTCCACAGCGTGGGCGGCACCACGAACGGCAGCATGCAGATCCAGCCGACGAGGCGGATCGCCGCCTTGCCGCGCACGACGGAGCCGTGCAGCACCTCGTGCCCGAGGAACGCGACGAGCGCCATCGCCACGCCGATCGCGAGCGACGCGACCGGCCACAGCGGCGTGGGCAGGCGCCCCGAGGCGATCGTCCATGCGAGCGAGCCGATCAGCGACGCGTGCACGGGCAGCCACACGAGGCGCGCAGGCACGGGCTCGAACGCGGCGTCGGGCAGGTGCGGCCGCACGGCGCGCGCGTACGTGTCGATCGGTCGCAGCTCCATCCCCACTCGATCACACCACAGTTCGCGCCGAAACCACCAGCCAGGGTACGCTGCTCGCATGTTGAACCCCGGTGACCTGGCGCCCGACTTCGACGTTCCGGCCCACGACGGCTCGCGCGTCCGGCTCTCGGACCTCGCGGGCTCGCACGTGGTGCTGTGGTTCTACCCGGAGGCCGACACCCCGGGTTGAACGATCGAGGGCAACGGATTCCGTGATCGAATCCGCGACTTCGAGGCCGAGAACGCGGTGGTGCTCGGCGCGAGCTACGACGCGACGGAGAAGAACCGGGCGTTCTGCGACAAGTTCGACTTTCCGTTCCGGCTGCTCACGTTCGACACGGCGAGCGGCGCCGCGTGGGACGCGACGGATCCCGCGGATCCCGACTGGCCGCGACGGATCACGTACCTGATCGGTCCGGATCGCCGGATCGTGAAGGCTTACGAGACGGTCGCGCCCGCGGGTCATCCCGCCGAGGTGCTGGCCGACCTCCGCGCGCACACGCCACGCTGATCACGGGAGTCACCACCCAGGTGATCACTGTCCTTGCCACCCCGTGGATCAAGTGATCGAAAGGACGGAAGCGCTCCCGGGGGCCGGAGCTGGTACGGGCCTTGATAGTCCCCGCCGGCATGCAGGACATCCAGATTTCGATCGGGGAGATCATCGAGGCGGTCTACGAGGAGCTGATCGAGACCTACAACGATCGCGAGCTCGCGCTGGTCGCCGCGCAGGCGATCGGAGACGAGCTGCTGGCGCGCCTCCCCACGCGCCCCGGCGTTGCCGCGAAGCTGAGCGCTGCGACGCACCTGTAACGATTGTCAGCTGGCCAACGCTCCGCGGCAGCTTCTGGTGATCGTTCGGAGTTCGCTCTTGTCGTGTGCGGTGACGTCGCGCGTACGATGGGGGCATGCGAACTTCTCTGGTGGGTGTCGTGGCTGTTCTCTGTGTCGCCGGGACCGCGTCGGCGGACGTGTACCGGACCAAGCTTCGTGGCACCGGCGTCATCGCCACGTACACGGCCGACGACGGCTGCATCGCGACGGAAGGCGAGCTGCTCGTCGTCGGGACCAGCGAGGGGGCGTTCGCGCACGTTCTCGCGACGCGCACCGACTGGTGTGCCGAGGGTGGACCGGCGAGCTCCTTCTACGAGGGTGGCGCCGCCGTCACGCTCGCGGGCAACGGGACGCAAGCGGCGGCCCTGACGGGCTCGGTCGAGCTCCGGGCGTACTCGGGTCCCGAGGATGGAGGCTTCGTCACGGTGGACCTCGCGCTCTCGTTCACCGGCACCGGATCGGTGACCACCGACACCAGCACGTTCGCGAGCGGCGGCCACGGCGTCACGCTCGACTACTCGTCGACGCGCCAGCGCGCCGCCCGCGCGAGCGGATCGCTCACGATCGACGGCGATGCGGGTAGCGTCGCGAACGCTCAGCTGCTCGCGGGGGTCGCGGGCTCGCTCGTCGTGGTTCCCTGAGCGGCGTCGAGGTTCACCGCGCGGCGTCGAGCGCGAGGTCGACGTTGAGCGCCGCGGCGGCCTGCATCCCCGCCGCGGCCGCCAGCACCGCCGCCTGGCTGCGCGTGGTGAGATCGCCCGCGGCGTAGATGCCGGGCACCGACGTCTCGCGCTTCATCGGATCGATCGCGACGAAGCCTTCGTCGTCGAGTGCGAGGCCCAGCGCGCGCACGAGCTCGAGCTGTCGCTGCGGGGGCTGCGCGAACAGCACGTCGCACGGCACCGCCGCGCCGCCGGCGAGCTCGACGGCGACGAGGCGCTGGTCCTCGCGCGCGAGCCGCGCGACCGGCGCGGTCTCGAGGCGGACGCCGGCGGCCGCGAGCTTGTCGCGCGCGGCGGCGTCGACCTCGACCGCGCCGCCCGTGAACACGGTGACGGCCTGGCTCCACGCGCGGATCAGGAGCGCGAACGGCAGGAGGTGCGCGGCGCCGTGCGGCAGCGCGAGGAAGCCCCAGCGCTGATCGCGGACCTCCCAGCCGTGGCAGTACGGGCACTGGAAGATCGCGTGCCCCCACAGCTCGCGAAAGCCGTCGATCGGCAGGAGCTCGTCGACCATCCCGGTCGCGAGCAGGATCCGCCGCGCCGTCACGGTGCGCGCCCCGGCGTGGACCTCGAACGCGCCGCGCGCGCCCGTGATCGACTCGACGCGCGCGTCCGCGATCTCGACGCTCGGATAGTCCGCGAGCTGCGCGCGCGCGATGGCGCGGAAGTCGTCGGGCGGCGTGCCGTCCCGCGTGACGAAGTTGTGGACCTCGACCGCGAGGGAATTGCGGCGCGGGCCGCTGTCGCACAGCAGCACGCGTCTGCGCGCGCGTCCGAGGGTGAGCGCAGCCTGGAGGCCGCCGGGGCCGCCTCCGACGATGACGACATCAAACATGAGCGTGCTCCTTGCGGGGACGCCGGGTGGTGCGATGCCGGCGGTCGACGTCGGTGGCGAGCTGCGCGAGCGTGACCTCGGCGAGCTGCGCGAGCAGCAGCTCCTCGGCCGCGCGGAACGTCGGCGCCAGCGCCGCGTTGACCGCCTGCTCGACGAGGCAGCCCGGGGACTCGGTGCGGTTGCCGATCGCGAGCAGCGATGGACAGCCGAGCGCGGTGTAGACGTCGCGCAGCGTCACCTTCTCGAGGTCGCACGCGAGCGTCCAGCCGCCGCCGTGGCCCTTCTCCGACCGGACGTAGCCGTGCTCGCGGAGCCCCGCCATGATCCGGCGGATCACGACGGGGTTGGTCTCCATCGCCTGCGCCAGCACCTCCGACGTCGATGGACCCGCGTGCCGCGCCATGTGGAGCAGCACGTGGAGCACACCGGAGAGCCGGCTGTCGCGTCTCATGTAACGTATGATGTGACGTGAGTGACCGGCCGTCAAGCCCGCGCAACCCGGGTGTGGTGATCGTGTCTCCCGGACATGGACGCCGAGATCGACACCGACCTGCGCAACGTGAGGCGACGCCTCGTCCGGCTCGCGATCGCGTCGGCGATCTCGGCGGTCCTCACCTACCTCACGATGCAGGCGATGGTGTCCTCGGGCCGCGGTCCGAGCGCCGATCCCATCAGCAGCAGCTCGGTCGGTGTGCTATCGATCGCGATCTTCGTGATCACCACGCTCGTGTCGTACTCGGTCATCTCGCGCAAGCGACGCTGATGCGCGGCGGTTCCCGTGCTATGCATGGGGACGTTCTCTAGGAGGGCGACCACGGCCGCGAGGGCTGGGGTGAGTCGCCCCCGCCGCTCGGCCGGCCGGTCGTCTCCGTCGTGTCACCCGCCGGAAAGGACCCGCATGAGCAGACCCCGCATGACATTCCTGAAGCGCGACCGCGAGATGAAGCAGAAGCAGCGCGCGCTCGACAAGGCGTCCCGCAAGGCGGCGCGCCAGGCAGACGGGCCTGTGGGCAAGGGGCCGCCGATCGACTGGTCCTCGCTGAACGACGGTACCGCCGACGCGCCGTCGCCGGCGCCGGCCGACGACGACGTCCAGCCTCCACCGGCGGACGACGTCTCGGTCGCGGTGACGAAGTGATCGTCGAGCGGCGCCGCTTTCCGCGAACCATCGCGAAGGGCGCCGTGGTCATGCACGTGGCCGGGACCGACCAGAAGGGGCGCATGGTCGACGTGGCCGAGGGCGGTCTCCTGGTCGCCACCAGCGTCACCCCTCCGGAGCGCTGGCTCGGGCGTCCGGTGGAGATCGAGATGAGGTTCGACGGGCTGGGCGACTGGCTGCTCGGAAGCGCGCGCGTGGTGCGCATCGTGGCCTCGGGGTTCGCGATCGCGTTCCACACGCCACCCCCGGCGATCGGCCGGATCGTCGACGAGCTCGCCGGCTCGTTTCGCGCACGCCAGCGCACGCTCGCGGTCGTGGTGATCGACACCGATCCCGACCGGCGTGCGTCGATGGTGCGCGCGTTCCGCACGGTCGGCTGTGCGGTCGTGGAGGCCGGCACCCCGCTCGAGGCCGTCTACCGGCTCGGCGAGTCGAGCTTCGAGCCCGACGTCATCGCGGTCGCGGATTCGCAGCCGACGGCCGGCGCCGATGCGCTGCGCCGCTTCGTGGAGGTCAATCACCCACGTGCGTCCCTGGTCAGGATCCTCAGCGGGGACGGGCCTGTAGGGGTGCTACCTGGCTGGGTTTCTGCCACCGACCCCGACCAGGATCTGCCGCGGCGCGTGCGGGACGTGCTTTTGCAGGTACTCGCGCCCTGATTCGTGGTACACGCTGGCCTCGCCTCTTTGAAGGTGGATTCGAGCGCTGCGTGCGTTCTTCACCTCCCGTGGCGGCCGGCAGGGGTCGCCCTCTCTGCCGCCGCGAGTAGAACATGACGAATCGTTTGTACGTGGGGAATCTGGTGTTTCACGCCACCGAGAGCCTGATCCAGGACACTTTCGCGAGCTGTGGAGAAGTGAAGTCGGTCTCGGTGATGACCGATCGCGAGACCGGCCGGTCGCGCGGCTTCGCGTTCGTGGAGATGGCCGACGCCGCGGGCGCGCAGAAGGCGCTCGAGCTCGATGGCCGCGATCTCGAGGGCCGCTCGCTGCGCGTGAGCATCGCCGAGGAGCGCCGGGGCGGTGGTGGCGGCGGTGGCGGCTTCAAGCGTGGCGGTGGCGGCGGTGGTGGTGGTGGTGGTCGGGGCGGTGGCTGGGACGGCGGTGGTGGTGGTGGGCGCGGCGGCGGTGGTGGCGGTGGCTGGGACGGCGGAGGCCGGGGTGGACGAGGTGGCCGCCGCGGTGGCTGACCCCGAGCTCGAGCCGATCGCGACCGCGATCGGGCGGACGTGGGTGCTCGAGGTCCTCGAAGGTCTGCGGTCGTCCGATCGAGACATCGAGGGCGGGTGGCCCGGTACGCTCGGCGAGGCGCGCGCGCGCGTCCGCGCGGAGCTGCGACGACCGCTCGCGATCGACGTGATCGATTCGCTCGCGCGCATCGCCTACGCGACCGCGCGACAGGGCTGGAGCAACGTCTCCGCTCCCGATCTCGAGACCTGAGACGAGCGATCACGGGAGGCGGGCGTCGACGTCGAACGCCCGCACGTGACTCACGCGGCGAGAGCGCGAAGCTCGAGAAGCCCGATCTCGCAGCGCGTACCGACGCGCAGCGGCGGTCCCCAGTAGCCGGTGCCGTCGCCGACGTAGAGCCACGTCGGGCCGTGGCGGCCGAGGCCGCGCACGCGCGGATCCCACAGGCGCGCGAGCCAGCCCCACGGCAGGAGCTGGCCGCCGTGCGTGTGACCGGAGAGCTGCAGGTCGACGCCGGCCTCGGCGGCGCGCGTGATCGTCCGCGGGTGGTGTGCGAGCAGGACGAGCGGCAGCGCCGCATCCCGGCCCGCGACCGCGGCCTCCACGTCCTCGTCCGCCGAGACGTCGTCGGTGCCGGCGAGGACGATCGCGCCATCGATCGTGGTGTGCTCGTTCCGCAGGACGCGGATGCCGAGCGACCGCAGATGTGTGACCCATGCGGTGGCGTTCCAGTAGTACTCGTGGTTGCCGGTGACCATGAACACGCCGTGGCGCGCGCGGAGGCCGCGCAGCGGCTCGACGTGATCGCGGAGCTCGGAGAGCCGGCCATCGATGATGTCGCCGGTGAGCACGATGATGTCGGTGTCGAGCGCGTTGACTCGCTCGACCAGGCGCTGGGTGAACTCGCGTCCGATCAACGCGCCGACGTGAAGATCCGTGATGTGCGCGATCGTGAAGCGCTCGGTCGGGAGGTGCGGCATGGGCACGCGCACGCGACGCGGGCGCGGACCGAGCGCGACGTTCAGGAGGCCGAGCGCCACCACGGCGATCGAGATCCCACCGCACACGAGCGCGGAGCTCCGGGCGTCGGCACCGGCGGCGACCGCGATGTGGCTCGCGATGGCCCCGAGGAACAGATACGCGACGAGGCCGAACCACAGGTAGCCGGCGAGCACCCACGGGCGGGCCTGCTCGCGCGGCAGCCGGCGGGCGCGCATCCGCACGTACGGAAACGTCCAGGCGCACAGCGGGAACAGCGCCGTGGTGAGCTGCCAGAGCGGGGACGGCAGCGGGAGCGCGAGCCGCCACGCGATGTACAGGTGCCCGAGCGCGTAGATGGCGATCGCGAGCTGGACGCGGCGGCCCATCTCCGGGGTTAGCACGAACCACCTGGTCGTGCGTTGGCAACTCTCGTGCGCTGGTCGGCCCTGTTCGTCGTCCTCCTCGCGACCGTCGCGGAGGCCCGCAGCCCGGCGCCTCGGCGACCGCCGCCGCCGATCGATCGTCACTGCACCGTCACGGAGTCCTCCGCGAAGCTCGCGGAGTGCATCGCGACGCACGCCCGGGGCTCGACGGTCGTGCCGATCGCCTCCGACCTCCAGCGCGTGCGCACGCTCGAGGGACGCGAGTACCTGTTCGTGAAGTTCGGCGAGCGCTGGCGCCTGATCTATCGCCCGGGCGATGCGAACTACGAGCTGGTCGGCCGGTCGGAGCTGAAGGTCGGTGCGGACCTCGCGCGGCGGATCGACCTCGGTCACCACGTGCAGCTCGGAAACCGCGGGATGTTCCACGAGCGCGTCAGCCTGGTGTGTCGGGGCGAGGGCTGCGCGGCGTTCGTCACCGCGTGCACGGTCCTGCAGCGCGGGCGCGCGGTCGAGACGTTCCGCGGCGAGCTGCGGGTGACGCGCGAGGGTGCGATGACGATCGAGGGCGATCGCAGTCACGCGACGTCGATCTGCCGCGGCCGCTGATCAGCGCACGGTCAGCGCGAGCGCCGGCGCGGCCGTGCGCGGGCTGTCGGCAGAGATCACCCAGCCCGAGAGCGTGGCCATGAACGCGATCTGGATGTCCGCGCTCGCGGGCGCGACGCCGCCGAGGATGCTGTCGGCCAGCGTCATCGTGAACGACGCGGTGCGCGTGCAGCCCGGGAAGCACGGCGGGTCCGGCGAGAACCACGCGTACCCGACCTGCGCGGGCAGGACGGCCTGGAGGAGCTGGTAGCGCTGGTGATCGGGCAGCTCGCCCGCGAGCGCCCCGTCGCCGAGCGGCGTCGGATCCATCACCGCGACGAACACGTCGCCCGCGATCGGCTGCTGCTCCGGCCCGGGGAACGCATCGGCGTTGCCGGCGAGCTCGAGCGTGAACGTCAGCGGCACGTCCTTCGTGAACATGCGATCGACGCGCACCGTGGCCGACTGGATCTCGAACGCGAGCTCGACCTGGCTGTCGATGACGGTGATCGACCGCGTGTCGTCGCCGCACCCGGCGAGCGCGGCGAGGAGCCAGACGATCGCGCGACGCGACACGCGTCTACTGTAGACCGCTCGCGCAAACCCGAGCACGGAACGGATGTTCAGGTGTAGAATGCAACGATCCATGGAGGATCCGCGGATGTGCTGCCTCGATCTCGACACGTTCTTCGTGTCCGTCGAGCGCCTCCTCGATCCGAGCCTCGTCGGGAGACCCGTGGTGGTCGGGGGCGCGCGGGGCGGGCGCGGCGTCGTGACGTCGGCGAGCTACGAGGTTCGGGCATTCGGCGTGCGCGCGGGCATGTCGATCCGCGAGGCGTCGGATCGCGCGCCCGCCGATGCGGTGTTCGTACCGGGTCACGGCGACGAGTACGCGGACTACTCGCGGCGTGCGCGGGAGATCGTCGAGCGCTTCAGCCCGGTCGTGGTCGCGGCGAGCATCGACGAGCACTACATCGACTTCCGCGGCTGCGAGCGCCTGTACCGCCGACCGGGCGATCGCGACGACGACGCGACCATCGAGCGCGCGGTGCGCGACTGCACGGCCGCGATTCACCGCGAGCTCGGGCTCCCCGCGAGCGCCGGCATCGCCACGAGCAAGTCGATGGCCAAGGTGGCGAGCGGCCTCGCCAAGCCGCAGGGCGTGCTGATGGTGCGTGCGGGCACCGAGGCGGCGACGCTCGCGCCGCTGCCGGTGCGCAAGCTCCCCGGCATCGGGCCGGTCGCGGAGCAGAAGCTCGCCGCGGCCGGGATCGTGACGCTGGCGCAGGTGGCCTCCGCGCCGGAGGCCGTGCTGCGGAAGATCTTCGGCGTGTATGCGGCCGGCATCCGCTCCTCGGCGCGTGGCGAGGGCAGCGACGACATCGGCCGCGAGCGTCCCGCGTTTCGCGAGCACGATCCGGAGGGCGGTGTCGCCGGGTCGATCTCGAACGAGCGCACGTTCGTCGAGTCCACCCCCGAGACGGCGGGCGAGGTGCTGTCCGGGCTGTGCGAGCGCGTGGCCTCGCGCGCCCGCCAGCGTGGCGTGCTCGCCGGGCAGCTCACGCTGAAGCTGCGCTATGTCGACTTCGACACGATCTCGCGCGGGCGCACGATCCAGCCCACGAGCGTCGACACCGAGCTCCATCGCGTCGCGCTCGAGCTCTATCGCGAGGCGCGCACGCGCGAGCTCCCGATCCGCCTGCTCGGCATCGCGATCGCCAAGCTGCGGCTCGATGCGGTGCAGCTGCCGCTGTTCGACGGCGGCGAGCGCCGCGGTGTCGCGGTCGACCGGATCCGCGACCGGTTCGGGTACCACGCGGTTCACCTCGCCACCACGCTTCGCCGGCGGCGCCGCGGCGTATGATGGCGTCGTGGATCACCGCCGTCGCGACCGCGCTCCACTGCTCGCGCTGGCGCTCGCGGCCTGCGCGTCGAGCGCTCCGCCGCCGGCCACCGGGCCTGGCGATTCGCCGGAGGCGGCGAAGGGACCGACCGAGGCCGAGCGCATCGCGGCCCAGGCCGCGCGCAAGGGCGAGCTCTCCGCCGCGCATCGCGAGCTCGAGGACGAGCAGTCGACCGCGCTCGCGCAGACCTGCGACAGGCCGGCGCCGCCGCGCGACAAGCCGAAGCCGCTGCGCGGCATGTTCGCGATCGCGCACCTCGTGTGCGGTGCCTCCGACGAGGGGCCGTTCGAGATCCACGACGAGCTCGGCGCCCCTGCGCCGCGCGCGTTCCGCGGCCGCGTGCCGAAGGCGGCGCGCACGGGATCGTGGCAGGCCGCCGTCGAGGTCGCGGCGGCCACCGCGCTCGGCCCCGAGGTCGCACGCGGCGAGACCGTGCGCGTCTCCGGCGGGTGGAAGACGCTCTCGGGGCGGCGCTGCGTGACGGTGATCCACCACGCGCGCCTCACGGCCGCGCTCGACGTCTGCGGCTCGCGCGGGCAGATCGCGTGCGAGGCCAACGGCAACGCCGTCGCGCACGGGCTCGAGCTGGTGCGCGCGGGCCTCGACCAGGCGAAGAAGCTCTCGGGCGCGGCGTGCCAGGAGGCGACGCTCGCGGCGATCGCCACCTCCCGCGGCATGCCGCGCTGGCGGCAGTACATGCAGCTCAACACGACGAAGTGGAAGGGCACGCCTCGCTACCGCACCAAGCGGGACGGCATCCTCGACGAGGACGCGCTGTTCGCGCGCGCGGCGCAGCTCGGGGCGGAGGCGCTCGCGCTGCACGCCGACTGCGGCGGCGCCGCCAACCCGAAGACCACCGCCGTGCAGGAGCAGGCGTTTCACACCTGCTTCTGAGTCAGCCGCGCGCGGCGCGCTCGAGCGTGGCGATGTCGAGCTTGGTCGACTTCGTTTCTTCAGCGGATCATCGCGCGCGCGCTCCGACACGGTCACGCGAAGCTCTTCAGGGCGGGGCGCTGGAACGATCCGTGCCCATCGCGAGGCTCAGATCGCCTCGTCGACGTCCTTCTCGAGCTCGTCCCAGCCCGCGGAGACGTCCTTCTTGAACGCGTCCCACTTGTCGTCCGCGGTGCTCGCCATCTGGTTCAGGCGAGCCTTCGCGCTGTCCCGGCGCATGCGGAACTCCGCGGCCATCTCTTTGGACTTGGCATCGCCCTTGGCCTCGAGCTGATCGATCTTCGCGTTCAGCTGGGCGATCCGCTCGTTGACCGAGCGCTCGAACTCGGCGCGCGCCTGCGACAGGTCGGCGCGGACCTCGTTCACGTCCTTCTGCTCGTCGGCGACGTCCTTGCGCTCCTCGACGACGTCCTTCTGCGCCGCGCGGAGGTCCTCCTGCTTCTCCTGCACGCGATCCGCCGCGGCCTCGGGAGCGTTCTCGTTCTTCTTGCAGGCCGAGAAGACGAGGGTGGTGGCGAACAACGATGACCAGATGATGCTCTTCATGCCCCCGGTACGATCACGACGCGTGCCGGGCTGGTGCCCCCCGTAGAACGAGCTTCGCGGCCGCCGCGCCGTGCGCCCTCGCGCGGTCGTCGTCGGGAGCGCCGTGCGGAAGTCGTCACGTTGGCATGACAACTTCGGTTACGATCGCCTCATGAAGTCCCTCGTCGATCGCCTCGTGTCCTACGCGGAGTACCACCGCGACAAGCGCAACATCGCCACGCACTTCGTGGGAATTCCGATGATCCTGGTCGGCACGCAGGCGACGCTCGCGCGGATCGGCATCGGACCGATCAACGCCGCGGTCGCCGCGACCGGCGCCGCGACGCGCTACTACCGCGAGCTCGATCCGACGTACGGGACCGCGATGGCGACCGTGCTCGGCGCCACGTGCGCGCTCGGCACCGCGATCGCGCAGCTGCCGCTGCCGCTGTGGGCGGGCGCCGCGGGCGGCCTGTTCGTGGGCGGCTGGGCGCTGCAGTTCCTCGGTCACTACTTCGAGGGGCGGAAGCCGGCGTTCATGGACGACCTGCGCGGCCTGCTCGATGGCCCGCTGTTCCTCGTCGCCGAGACCGCGTTCGCGCTCGGCTTGTCGAAGGACCTCCGCGCGGAGGTCGAGCGCCGCGCGGGTCCGACGCGCTGGGGCAAGGTCGGCAACGGCGTGTCGAACGGCGCGATGGCGTCCGTCGCCGCCGCGTAGGGTACGCTCGCGCCCGATGTTACGGGCCGTGGTGCTGTCAGCGGTGGTCCTCGCGAGCGCGCCAGCGCGTGCCAGCGAGGCGCCATCTCCGATCCGGGTCGCGATCCAGTGCGAGCAGCAGGGCCGCACCAAGACGTGCCCGGCATTCCTGCGCGGCCTCGTCGACGAGTACGAGGTACTCCTGGCGTCGCCGCTCGCCGGCGCCGATGTCGTGGTCTACGCGAGCGCGACGCAGGTGGCCCTGAACGATCGCGTGCACCTTCGCTTCGTCGGACAGCTGCCGGATGGCCCGGCGCCGGTCGAGATCGATGTCGAGATCGAGACGCGCGCGACCGATGACGCGCAGCGCGCGCAGCTCGCGCCCGCGTTCCGGCGAGGGATCGCGCTGTTCGTGGGAGAGCGCCATCCGAGCGCCGTCGACGTCATGCTGAGAACGCCGGAGCTGACGGCGAAGCGGCCGGCGCTCTCGGCGTGGGGGTTCGAGGCCGGCCTCGCCGCGCAGGGCAGCTACACCGCGCAGTACCGCAGCGCCGGCGGTCACCTGCACCTGATCGGCCGCTACGTGAAGCGAGACTTCCGCGCGTTCACGCTCCAGATGGTCGAAGGTCGGATCAACCGCCAGCCGCCGCTCGTGCTCGAGGGCATGCTGGTGTCGCTCGACAGCGAGCAGTGGAAGTATCGGTTCGGTGCCGAGGCCGTCTACTCGTGGTGTGACATGTGGTCCGTCGGCATCGGCAGCTACACGTTCTTCGAGGATCCGAAGGGCCAGTACGCGTACAACTCGCGCACGCGCGCCGCGCTCGAGTGGGACATGTTCCCCGCCGACGATCCGCGCGGGAACCGGCTCGGCGTGTTCTACCACCTGGGCTGGATCGTCGAGCGTTACAACATCCGCAACGACCGCGGCGAGCGGTTCGCGCACTACCCGAGCCACGGCCTCGACGCCGTCGGCAGCGTGCGCCACGATCGCATCACGTTCGGCCTCAAGCTCGAGAGCGACGCGCAGCTGACGGACCCGAAGCGGCGCCTCATGCTCACCGCGTCGCCGTTCGCGAAGTTCCAGCTCGGCAACCACGTCGACCTCGACCTGTCGTTCACGATCACGAAGCGTACGTTCCCGCAGCCGGACCCTGCGGCGATCGATCCCTCGGACTTCGAGCAGCTGTCGCGGCTGTCGTACGCCGAGCCGCTGTCGCTGAGCGGCTCGATCGGGCTCACGTTCCGCTGGGACCCGACGAACGGCGTCCGCAACGATCGCATCGAGTCGATCTGAACGTTGTCCCTCAGGAGCGCGGCAGCGCGCGGGCGTCGGCGAGCAGCGTCTGGCTCGCCTCGAAGCCCGTGCGCCACTCCACGTTCGCCGGGTCGTGCTTCGACAGGCGCGCCGAGATCGCGTGATCGTGCTCGAGGGCGACGATCGCCTCCTCGCGCCGGCCGAGGGAGATCAGGGCCATGCCGATCGCCTCGTAGGTGGCCGCGAGATCGATCTGCCACTCGAGCTGCATCGGCGCGCGCGCGACGAGCACGCCGAACAGCACGAGCGTCTGGCGGTACTCGGCGAGCGCGCCGGCGTGATCCTTGGTGCGCCGGAGCGCGTCGCCGACCCGGCGGTGGCTCGTGGCGACGTCGTGCGCGAGCCGCAGATCGCGCGGCGCCTTCGCGGCGACCTGCTCCGCCATCGCGAGCGCAGTGCGGTACGCCGCGAGCGACTCGGCGAGCTTGCCCTGCGCCCGCATGATGCCGGCGAGCCGGTTGCGGCTGACCACGACGTCGCGCTGCAGCTCGAGGTTCCCCGGGTCGCGCCCCGCGAGCCGCTCGCTGATCTCGAGGTCCGCGCGGAAGTGCGGCAGCGCGCCCGCGAGGTCGCCGGCGTCCGAGAGCAGGTCTGCCACCTTGAAGTGGCTGACCGACAGGTCGCGCTGGAGCTGCGCGTTGCTCGGGTCGGCCTCGGCGAGCCGCGTCCGCAGCGCGAGTGCACGCTGCTGCTCCGCGAGGGCGGCGCCGGCATCGCCCTGCGCCTCGTACGCACCGCCGATCCGCTCGTAGATCACGCCGAGGTCGCGCGCGGCGATCGCGTTCGGTGGCTCGTTCGCGAGGCTGGCCTCGAACGTGTCGCGCGCGATCGTGTACGCGGCGAGCGCCGGGGCCATCTCGCCCTGCATGCGGAGGTTGTTGCCGAGGTGCATGTGGGCGATCGCGACGTCGCGCGAGAGCTCCTTGCTGGTCGGGTCGGTGGTCGCGAGCGCGGTGCGGATCGCGAGCTCGATCCCGTACGCCTCGCGCGCGCGGATCACGTCGCCGGTGCGCTGGTGCGCCTCCGCGATGCGCGCGTGGGCGTACGCGAGCCGGCCGAGGTACGGCAGCTCGCGCGGCGCGTTCTCGATCGCCTCCGTGTAGTCCGCGATCGCCCCCTTGACGTCGCCGGCCTCCTTCTTGATCTCGCCGAGCTTCACGTACGCGCGCGCGAGCACGTCGAACGACCGCGGCGTGCCCGACACCACCACGAGGCCGCGGGCCAGCTCGACCGCGCGCTCGAACTCGGAGCGCGCATCGCTGGTGTGACCGTTGGACATCATCACGACGCCGAGATCGAGCAGCGCGACGGCGTGGCGGCGCAGATCATCGGTGCCGAGGTCGTCGGGGCGGTGCTCGAAGTAGTCGCGCGCCTTCACGGCGACCTTCTCGAGCAGGCCGAGCTGGTTCACGGGTCGGAGTTTCTCGTGGAGCTCGCCGACCATGAACTCGAGCAGCTCCTCGGCGTCGGCGCGGTGGCGCTCCGCCTTGGTCCGCTCGTCCTGCGCGCGGCTCTCGGCGCGCACGATCCGGGTCAGCGTGGCGATGCCGAACGCGAGGAGCACGGCGAGCGACACGGCGCCCACCGCGACGCTCTTCCGGTTGCGGCGCAGCCAGCGGCGCATCAACTCGCGCCACGAGTAGCGGTGCGCGCCGACGAGCTGACCGGCTTGATAGCGCCGCAGGTCCTCGGCGAGGCCGCGCGCGGTCTCGTACCGGGCAACCGGATCGCGGGACATCGCGCGCGCGACGATCGTGAGCAGATCCTTCGGCGCCTCGGGCGCGAGCTCGGCGAGTGGCGGCGGCGGGCCCTCCTCGATCGCGGTGACGACGGCCGGGCTCGACATCTGGCCGTACGGGGCGGCCCCGGCGAGCAGGTGATAGAGCATCGCGCCGATCGCGTACACGTCGGCGCGCTCGTCGACGGTCGCGCCCGCCGCCTGCTCGGGTGGCATGTACGCCGGCGTCCCGATCACGTCGCCATCGACGGTGGCGCCGGGATCCGCGGTGGTGTGCGGGCCACTCGGCTCGTCGTGATTCACGGCGGCGAGGTCCTTCGCGACGCCCCAGTCGATCACGACGGTCTCGCCGAAGTCGCCGACCAGCACGTTGTGCGGCTTCAGGTCGCGATGGATCACGCGCTGCTGGTGCGCGTACGCGAGCGCGTCGGCGACGGCGAGGATGTGCGGCAAGAGCGCGAGGCGCGCCGCGAGCGTGTCGGCATCGGCGATCACGCGATCGAGCGATCGGCCGGGCACGAGCTTCATCGCGATGAACGGGCGGCCGTTCGGCCACCGTCCCGCCTCGTGCACGCTCACGATCGACGGGTGCGAGAGCCGCGCGGTCAGCAGGGCCTCGCGCGCGAGTCGCGCCCGCGTCGCCGGCTGATCGATCGACAGCTCCTTGAGCGCGACCGCGCGGCCCAGGCGGAGGTCGCGCGCTGCCGAGATTCGCCCCATGCCGCCGCGCGCGATCTCGCAGCGGTCGACGTAGCAGGCCGGATCCACTACCAACAACTCGACGCCACGGGTCTGCATCGGCCGGCGTCCTATCACAGCTCCGGTCGAATGGTTCGACCAATCGTCTAACTACTCAGAATAGCGTGTGATCGGAAGGTGGAGATCGAGCTCGAAGTGCTCCGAGCCGTGCTCGAACGGCAGGCCGCGCCACACCTCGAAGCCGGGCTGGTGATCCGGTACGTGGTCGCTGCGCGGCAGCCACGTCTTGTAGAGGTAGTCGAGCGCGCGCAGCTCGAGCGCGAGGTCGCCCGCCATCTGGATCTCGGCGACGGTCATGGCCGGGAACGTCGTCACGCTGACGTCGCCGTCGAGACGCGCGTCGTCCGGAACCACGACGCCGACGTCGTAGCGGCAGAGCTCGAGCGGGACGAGCTCCGGATCCTCCCACTGGTAGCCGAGCCAGCGGCCGCCGGCGAGGCCGCGCTCCTTCGCCCACGCGACGAGCCGCTCGACCGCGGGGACCACGCCTCCCTGGTACGGATCGAGGACGCGCAGGTACGCGACGCGGCGCGCGGGCAGCGCGCGGATGTTCACGACGAAGCCGTCGGGGTTCTCGCCCGGCGGCAGGCTCGCCTGCATCGTGAGCGCGGCGCGGCGGGTGCGCTGGTAGGCGGCGAGGTCGAACACCGAGGGCGGCACGCCGAGCTCGGCGCGGAACGAGCGCGAGAAGTCGGAGCTCGAGGAGAAGCCGCAGCGCAGCGCGATGTCCGTGAGCGACGCGCCGTCGTGCGCCATCAGGTGGAGCGCGCGCTCGAGCCGCACGCGCTTCACGAACCCGTGTAGCGTCTCGCCGACCAGCGACTTGAAGATCCGGTGGAAGTGGTACGGCGAGAACGCGGCGACGCGCGCGACCTCCTCGAGCGGGAGCGGATCCGCGAGGTGCTTCGTGATGTGGTCGATCGCCCGGTTGACGCGGGCGACGTAGTCCAGTTTCGCAAGATCTGGCAAGTCAGGCCTCCGCGGCGACGGGTAGGGTGCGTTGCATGAGCGACATGCCTCTCGGTGCATTCTCCATCAGTCTCGCCGTCAAGGACCTCTCCGCGTCCCGCGCGTTCTACGAGAAGCTGGGCTTCTCGTGCGTGATGGGCGAGGACAGCAAGAGCTGGCTGATCCTGCGCAACGGCACGACGACGATCGGGCTGTTCCACGGGATGTTCGACAGGAACATCCTGACGTTCAACCCCGGCTGGGACGCCGCGTGTAACCAGCTCGAGCGCTTCACCGACGTGCGCGAGCTCCAGCGGCGGCTGCGCGCCGCCGGCATCGAGCCGGTGACGCCGGCCGACGAGGCGACGACCGGCCCGGGCAGCCTCGTGATCGTCGATCCCGACGGCAACCCCATCCTGCTCGACCAGCACGTTTGATCCCGTGACCCGAAATCGTCGTGGGCGTCGGAACAGAATGCGGTTCTCCGCCGAACTCTCCGGATCCGCGCTTGAATCACCGCGATCCGGATCGGAGGCTTCGCGCCATGAAGCTAGCCCTGGTGGGAGTTCTTGGTGTTGTCGCGGCGTGCGGAACCGACGCGCCGACGATGTTCGACGGCGAACTGCTCGACGACGGATACATCCGCTACCTCGCGAAGCCGGTCACGCTGCAGCCCGGCGAGACCAAGCAGTACGTACAGTGGGTCTCCGGGCCGA
>JAEUJX010000329.1 GCA_016794545.1 Myxococcales bacterium | reverse complement strand
GGCCGATCCGCAGCAGCACGGCGGAAAGGCGGTCGAGCTCGGCGCCGCGCTGCGCGCCGGGCTCCCCGTGCCGCCTGGGTTCGCGGTCCCGGTGGCCGTGGTCGACGCCGTCGCGGCGGGCGATGCCGCCGCACACCGCCTCGTGATCGACGCGCACGCCCGCCTCGGCGGTGGCCCGGTGGCGGCGCGCTCGTCGGCCGTCGGCGAGGACTCGGCGGGCGCGAGCTTCGCCGGCCAGCACGCGACGAAGCTCAACGTGATCACACCGCCGGCGTTGCTCGACGCGATCACGCACGTCCGCGCCTCGGGCCACACCGCGTCCGCGCTCGCCTATCGCGCGAGGGCCGGCGTCGCGGGTGCGCCGCGCGTCGCCGTCGTCGTGCAGCGCCTCGTGCGCTCGGAGCTCGCGGGCGTGCTGTTCACCCGGTGCCCGACGACCGGCAAGGACGAGCGCGTGATCGAGGCCGCGCGCGGGCTCGGCGAGGCCGTCGTGGCCGGCCTCATCAATCCCGAGCACGTGCGGCTCGGGCGCGACGGCCGCGTGCTCGAGCGACGCAGGCCGGATCAGGATCTGATGATCGTCGCGCGCGACGACGGCGGCACCGAGGAGCGGCCGGTCACCGAGCGGCACGCGCCGGTGCTCGCCGATCGCCACGTCGCGGCGCTGCACGCGCTCGCGCAGCGCGTCGAGGCCGTGTTCGGCGACCGCGGCCAGGACCTCGAGTTCGCGTTCGTCGCCCACGAGCTGTTCCTCCTTCAACGTCGACCCATGACGAGGCACGCATGAATCGCGACCTTCTTGGCCATGCCGCGGCGCTGTCCGCGGCCGTTCAGACCGGGCTCCTCACCCGCCTCCTCGAGCGCGGAGACTCCGCGGCGGGTCACGCCGCGGCGCTCCAGCTCGACGCGCGCGCCACCGAGCGCGTGCTCGACGTGCTCGTCGCGTTCGGCTGGGCCGTGCGCGACGGCGACTCCGTCCGCGCAGCTCCCGACGTGGCGGCGGATCTCGCCCGCGCGCCCGGCGGTGCACAGCAGCAGATGGCGATGTGGAGCTACGTGCCGCAGTTCCTGCGCACGGGGGCGCCGTTCGTGAAGATGGATGGCGACCGCGAGCCGATCTACGCGAACGTCGTCGCTGCCCTCGGCCGCATGTTCGCACCCGAAGCGGCGCGGCTGGCCGAGCGCCTGCCTCGCGCGCCGGAGCGCGTGCTCGACATCGGCTGCGGCTCCGGCGTGTGGAGCCTCGCGCTCGCCCAGAAGTTCCCCGGCGCGCGGGTCACCGGCCTCGATCTCCCGGCGGTGCTCGAGGCGTTCCGCGCGCGCGCCGCCGAGCTCGGCGTCGCCGACCGGATCGCGACGCTCCCCGGAGACGTCCACGTGATCGACATCCCCCGCGCGTTCGACCTCGTCGTCATCGCGAACGTGCTGCGCATCGAGTCGCCCGAGCGCGCGCAGGCGATCGTCCAGCGCGCCGCCGCCGCGCTCGTGCCGGGTGGCCAGCTCCTCGTCGTCGACGCCCTCGCGGGAGGCACGCCGGAGCGCGAGCAGGGGCGCACCGTCTACGGCCTGCACCTCGCCATGCGCACGGAGCACGGCCGCGTGTACACGCCGGCCGAGGTCACCGCGTGGATGCGCGGAGCCGGGCTCGCCGACGTGCAGCCGATCGAGTTCGCGAGCGAGCAGATCGGCGGCGTCGCGGCGCTCCTCGGGGATCGGGCTTCGCAGTAGCCGAGCTCCGGTCGCGTCACGCCTCAGGCGGGGACGTAGGTCAGCCGGACCACATCCTCGCCGATGCGGTCCGTGGCGACGAAGCGCAGCAGCGGCCGCGGGCCGGCGAAGTACGGCTTGCCGCCGCCGAGCACGTACGGCCGGAAGTACAGGCGGTACTCGTCGATCAGCGGCGCCACGGCGGCGGCGAGCTCCGGCCCGGCGACATCGAGCTCGCCATCGACCGTCGTCTTCAGGTGGCGCACGAACGCGTCGAGGTCCCCGCGGATCAGCGTCGCGTTCGGCCCGACCGACGCGAGCGTGCGCGACGCGACCCACTTCGGATGCCGTCGCCAGGCGGCGGCGAACTCACGCTGCGGCGCGTCCCACTCCGGCCGATCGTCGTCCCAGTAGCGCATCAACTCGTAGATGCGGCGGCCGTAGACGGCGCCAGCGTGGCCGGCGACGACGTCGATGAAGTGACGAAACACGACCGGACCCGGCGCCGGCATGCAGAGCGTCCCCGCCGCGTCGTCGACGTAGCCGTCGAGCGATTGCATCATTCCGAACACGAGCTTGGCCACGAGCAGACGGTACCTCGTGGGATGCCAGGAACAGAACCCGCACCGGCGCGCGGGTCAGCCGAGGATGCGCGCCGTCGCGCCCGCCGTCCACGCGGCGGTGGCACGCTCCCCCGCGGCGCGGCCGCGCGCGTAGTCGCGCTCGAGCGTCGTGCGGTCGCGCGTGAGGCGGGACGTGCCGAGGTGGCGCTCGGGCGCGACGTGGACGACCGTGGTGCCCGGCGGCGGGGAGCGGAGGAACGCGACGGACCGCGCGTAGATCGAGCGGTAGCGGAGGAACGCGCGCGCGAGGCCGCGGTGCTCGCGCAGCGCGGCCGCGACGAACGAGCACTCGAGGCGCGAGGGGCCGGGGAAGTCGGCCGGACGCGAGCGGATGACGAGGATGCGGCGCGCGCCGCGCCGGTGCGCCTCCTCGACGGGAATCGGAGCGGCGACGCCACCGTCGGCGAACGCGCGGCCGCCGAGGTCGACGAACCGGCGGAACAGGAACGGCACGGCCGACGA
Source organism: Myxococcales bacterium (assembly GCA_016794545.1). Classification (GTDB taxonomy): domain Bacteria; phylum Myxococcota_A; class Polyangia; order Haliangiales; family Haliangiaceae; genus JABFXX01. The sequence continues at coordinate 22,539 of JAEUJX010000329.1, read as the reverse complement.
GGCGCGGAGGACCTCGCTCATGTCGCCGGCATCGGGCTCGAAGAACGTCGCCTCGCCGGTATCGACCGCGGTGGTGCCGACGACGAGCCGGGTGGGCGAGCGCGCCGCGGCGGCGACATCGAGTGGATCCTCGCGGTCGAACGCGGCCCACAGGTAGTCGATGTCCAGCCAGTGACCGCCGCGCAGGAAGCGGCGCGCGTCGGAGAACTCCGTGCGGCGCATCTGCGTCAGGTAGCAGCGGTAGTTGCGGCGGTGCTGGCCGGCGAGGTGCGAGGCGAGGTTGCACGCACCGGCCGAGGAGCCGACGGCGAGGTCGAACGGACCGGTGCCGGACTCGAGGAGCACGTCGAGCACGCCGGCGGCGAAGATGCCGCGCATCGCCCCACCCTCGACCACGATCGCGGACGTCACGAGTCGATGACGGGCAGGCGCGGCCGGAGCTTTCCGCCGCTCATCACGGGCTCGGCGGACGCGTGCTTCGCGCGCGCCTCGGAGAGTGTGGTCGGGCGGATCTCGGGAGACCGCTCCGCCCACGCGCGCGCGACGTCGCGATCGAGCAGGTGCGTCGGCCGCACGTTGCGGAGCGCGTTCGCCATGATCGACCGGACGTGCGGGTGGTCCTTCTCGAGGTCGCCGATCAGGCGCGTCATCGCATCGCGCTTGAGGCCCTCCTGCGAGCCGCACAGGTTGCACGGGATGATCGGGTACCGCATCGCGGCGGCATACTCGGCGATGTCGGACTCGGCGCACTCGATCAGCGGGCGGATGACCTCGAAGCGGCCGTCGTCGGTGCGGTAGCTCGCCGGCATCGCCTGGAGCTTGCCGGAGTAGAACAGGTTCAGGAGGAACGTCTCGAGCGAGTCGTCCCGGTGGTGGCCGAGCGCGATCTTGTTGCAGCCGAGCCGCTCGGCGGCGGTGTAGAGGATGCCGCGTCGCAGGCGCGAGCACAGCGAGCAGTACGTCGCGGCCTCGGGCAGGTGGGACGTGACCACCGAGTAGGTGTCCTCGCGCAGGATCTCGAACCGCTGGCCACTGGCCTCGAGGAACGCGCGCAGCGACGCGCCGTCGTAGCCCGGCTGGACCTGATCGAGGTGCACCGCGATCAGCTCGACGCTGAACGGCAGCCGCGGCACGAGCTTGGTCATCAGCGTGAACAGCGTGTAGCTGTCCTTGCCGCCCGACATCGCGACCATGACCCGGTCCCCGGGCGCCAGGAGCTGGTAGCGCTCGCTGGTGTCCTTGACGTCCCGGTAGAGACGCTGCTCGAGACGCCGGAGGTCCGTCACTTCGGTCGCGTTCTATAGCAAATGGCGTAGGCTCGTCCACCGTGACGTTCGCGGACATCGCCCGGCTCCTCGCCCAGGCCCCCGCCGCCCAGGCCGTCCTCGCGGTCGACACCGAACGCGGCCCACGCACCTACGCGCTGGGTCCGCGCACGGCGCTCGACGCCGAGGTCCCGATGCTCGACTGGCGAACCGCGCCGCTCGCCTCCGTGTTCTTCCGCCACGCCCCCGGCGAGGCCTACGAGCTCGAGACCGGCGAGGAGCGCACCACGACGGGGCGGGTGCGCGAGCGCTGGGTCACCGCCGGGCGCGGCCAGCTCGAGGCGTTGATCGGCGACGACCGCGTGGTCCGCTCGGACGGCGAGCATCCGCGAGCGAAGCCGGGCCCCTCTCCCACCGCCGCGCGGTCGCGCGACGCGGCGATCGTGCTCGATCCCGAGCAGCAGGGCGCGGTGGACCTCCCCGCGGACACCTCGCTCGTGCTCGACGGCGAGGCCGGTGTCGGCAAGACGCTCGTCGCGCTGTATCGCGTGGCCGCGCTCGCCGAGCGGGCGAAGGAGCGGTCGCGCAGGTTCCGCCCGCTCGTGCTCGTGCCGACGGAGGGCCTCCGCCGCCTGGTCCGCATCCTCGCGGACCGGCTCGGCATCGAGAAGCTCGCGATCGAGGTGATCGACGACTGGCTCGTCGCGCGCGCGCAGACCGCCTTCCCCGGGCTGCCGAAGCGCCTGTCCGAGACCGCGAAGGCACAGGTCATCCACCTGAAGCGCCACCCGGCGGTGCGCGTCGCGCTCGACGCGTTCATCGGCTGGAAGCCGCCGAAGGGCGACGACAAGCTCCCCCGGTCGCGCGCGCGCCTGCTCCACCTGTTCGGCGATCAGGACCGGCTGCGCGCGATCGTCGACGCGGCGGGCGGCGCCCTGCCCGACCGCGCGATCGCGACGCTCGTCGCGCACACGCGCGCGCAGTTCGAGACCACGACGGAGAGGGCGAACAAGGGCGTCGATGCGGACCGCCTGGTCGCGCTCGACGGGCGCTCGCTCGACAGCGGTACGCCGATGGAGAACGCGGGCACGATCGACGCCGAGGACGTGCCGGTGCTGTTCGAGCTGGTGCGCCGCGGTGCCCTTCCCGGGGCCGAGCTCCCGCTCTACGATCACATCGTCGTCGACGAGGCGCAGCTGCGCGCCCCGATGGAGCTCGCCGCCATCGGCGACGCGCTCGCGCCCCACGGCACGGTCACGCTCGCCGGCGATCACCGCCAGGCCACCGACGAGAGCGCGTGGTTCAGCGGCTGGGCCGCCGCGCGCGCCGAGCTCCGGCGGCCGCGCTGGGTGGAGACCACGCTCGCGATCACCTACCGCTCCGTCCCCGCGATCAGCGATCTGGGACGGGCGATCACCGCGGGCAGCGCGACACTCCCCGCCGAGCCGCCGGCGGATCCCGCGGTGTGGGCGAGCGCGTGCGGCTCGGCGCTCGCGCAGACCGCGCAGCTGTGCTGGCACCTCGACGCGCTGATCAGCCGCGATCCGTGGCGGCAGATCTGCGTGATCGCGCGGACGCCCGAGCACGCCCAGCGGCTGCACGCCGAGCTGTCGCGCGGCCTCGACCCGGAGCTCGTGCTCCACGGCGACTTCCGGTTCGAGCCCGGCCTCCTCGTGACGACCGCCGCGGCCGTCAGCGGCCTCGAGTTCGACTGCGTCGTGATCCCCGACCTGACGCCCGCGTTCTACCCCGCCGTGCCCGAGCTCGCGCGCTCGCTGTACGTCGCCGCGACGCGCGCGCGTGACTGGCTGTGGCTGCTCACCCCAGAGAGCTGGTCACCGCTCGTCGCTTCGACCTCGGCTACTGCAACATGAGCTCGAGCATCGGCCGCTGGCTCGCCGAGCTCGACTCGGTCGAGTCGACCTCGGCATAGAAGCCCGGGGTGGTGACGAGAATGGCGATCCCGTGGTTCGTCGCCGGCGCAGCGATCCACCCGGCGATCAGCGCCGGCGGCAGGGTGATCACGAGCTCGTCGTCGATCGCGAGTGCCGCCGGCACCGTGGCCGTCGCGACGGCCGCTGCCGCGCGCGACGGCGGGCGCGCACCCGAAGTGCTCCACGCCTGGCCGGCGTTACGCTGCAGGCGGTTCGCGATGCCGGGCGTGTAGTCTTCGGTGCCCTTCGTCCACGACTCGAGCATCGGGTACACGGCGATCGTGGTCCCAGCCGGGAACGAGTCCGAGCTGACGTAGAAGCCGAGACGCGCACCCGTCACGCTCGCGTTGCTCGGTACGCTCGAGACATCGACCCGGAGGATGACCGGACGATCGAGCTCGTCCCGAAAGTGCAGGTCGTTGTGGGCACCGGTGTTGTCGGTATCGGAGGTCAGGAACATGTCGCGCAGCGTCCCTGCCATCGCTCCGGTACGGTCGCCGAATCGCATGATCGGCGGCACGGGGGGCGCATCGATGGCGACATCCGGGGGCGCGTCGATCGAAGCGTCGGTCTGGGCATCGGGCGCTGCATCGACGACGACCATCTCGTCCACCGAGCTGTCGACTCCCGGCGTGGTCGTGCAGAGTCCCGATTCACAGACCTGCCCCCGGGGACAGGCCTCGCCCTCGCCACACGGAAGGCCCGCCGGGATCCGCGGCGAGTAGCACGCCGCGAGAACGATCAGGACCGCCCACCTCACCCTCGCGAGTATCTCGCCGGGGAACCGGCCACACCACACGAATCGCCCGCCGGACACCCCGTGCGAGGGTGACGGTTACGGCGTCGCCGCGGCCGGGCGTCTCGCGGGCAGCCGCTTCCGGCGGCCGCGGGCCCACGCCGCGATCCGCACGCCGGCGATCGCGAGCACGATCGCGGCCGGCACCACGTAGAGCGGGTGTGCGCCGATCGCGCCCACATAGGTCGACGCGAACGCGACCCACGCGAGCTGCATGCCGGTCCAGTGCAACCGCTTCCACGCGCGCTTCGGGACCCGGCGCTCGATCGCTTCGATCGACGTCACCGCCATCGCCGCGAGCAACACGAACACGGCGGCGGCAACAGCGGTCGTCGGCTTCTGCGCGCGGATGAACGCACCGACGTCGGGCGACGCGAGCCAGACGATGCCCGCCAGGTGCCACGCGTGCGACATCGCGAACGACAGGCCGAGCCACTTGCGCTCGGCGAGCAGCCACTTCGCTGCGGGGCGTGGCCGGAGCTGCACGAGCGGGCGCGCGACGTACGCGAGCGTGAAGAACACCAGCGACGTGCGCGCCGTCCACCGGATCATCGCACCCGCCGCGATCGGACCGGCGGGCAGCGACAAGATGAGACCGATGCACATCGCGCTGACCGCGAGCGTCGCGATCAGGAGGAGCCGCGGTCCACGCACGCCGTCAGGCTAGCGCGGAACGGATCGCGAGTGCGAGACCGGCGACGAGCAGGAGCACCCAGACGACGCGCTCGAAGTGCGCGGGGTTCAGCCGGCGATGCAGGCGCTCGCCGATCCACAGGCCCGGCAGCAGCGCGATACCGATCAGGCCCGCGAGCTCCGCGGTGTCGCGGTGGTAGAGGCCGAGCGCGAGGAAGTTCACGAGCAGCGCGACGTTGAGCACGAGCCACAGCACGGCGAGCGTGGCCCGGAACGCGCGCTTGTCGGCGAGCTCGCGGCGCGTGACGTAGACGATCATCGGGCCGCCGGTGCCGAACAGGCCATGCGCGACGCCGCCGGCGGCGAGGAATCCGGTGCGCCAGGCGCGGTGGAGGGAGCCCGCCGCCGGGCGCACGAGCTGGAGCACCGCGAGCAGCGCGACGAACCCGCCGAACACGGCGGCGAGCGCCTGCTTGGCAGGGACGTGGAACAGCGCGAGGCCGATCGCCGCGCCGATCGCGACGGGCAGCGCGATCGTCTTCAGGAGCACGCGCCACGCGATCGCATCGCGCCCGCTGGTGACGAGCCACGCCGACATCGCGAGGTTGAGCGGCACGAACGCCGGCAACAGCACGTCGAGCGGCAGCAGCTGCGCGCCGAGGCACGCCGCGATCACGGTGCCGCCGAACCCGATCGCGCCCTCGGTCGTGAACGCGAGCAGCGCGATCAGGCCCATCATGCGGCGTGGTCGGCGACCGGCGCGGTGGGCGCGCGGCGCTTCTGATCACGATCGCGCCAGCCGGAGACCGGATCGCGCGGGTGCATCGGGCCGTCGAACGTCAGCTGGAACGCCGCATCGAAATCGGTGGTGCCCTGCGTGCGCACGAAGATCGTCTTGCGATTGTACGGCAGGAAGAACAGCAGGAACGGGAAGAAGTTCTTGACCACGACGATGTCGGCCTTCCACGGCGACAACCCGACCTCGGTGTAGAACGATGGCCGCATCACCATCGCCGGGCCCTCGGTGATCACGAGCCGCAGGTGCTCGACCGCGAGCACGCAGGTGCGGAGGAAGCCGTGGCGCTCGTGCTTGGAGACCAGGGTGCCGGAGATCGGCAGCGGCGCCGAGCGCTGCGGATCGAGCGTGCCGCCGATCGACAGCTCGACCGCCTCGCCCTCGGCGCGCGACCACAGCGCCTCGATCGCCTGCGGATCGCGCACGGCGGCGTACGTGACGAGGCCGTTCGCCTCGGCGAGGAGCGCGCGCAACAGGTGGGTCGAGTCGCCGGGGGCGCCCGCGGTCACGACATCGGACGCATCGGCCATCATCACGCAGCCGAGCTTGCGGCGGACGCGCGCCGCACGTGCCTTCGCGATCGCCTCGCTCGCCCCCGGGAACGCGGGCGGCTGCTGATGGCGGCGCTCCCAGCACATCTCGGCGAGCTCCTCCGCGAGGCGCTCCGCCGCGGCCTGGTCCTTGTCGGCGACCGCGATCGTCGACCAGCCGAGAGCGGGGTCGTCGTTCCACGGGTGAACCATCAGCGTCGAGGCCGCGAGCACGTCGCCACGCGCCTCGGCGCGGTGCATGCGTTTGAACACGGCGCGCATCGGCCGGAGGAAGTCGATCGTGTTGCCGCCGCCGAGGATCATCGGCAGCGTGCGCCACGCCATCACCGGGCGCAGCTCGCCGAGCACCGTGCCGATCGCGATCGCGCCCGCCTTCTTGCCGATCTTCGCGTGGTCGCGGTGCGGGTTCGTCTGGTACGCGACGAGCGCGTCGCACGCGTCGATCCGCGCCTGCGTCACGTTCGCGTGCAGGTCGTGGGAGACCACGAGCGGCGCACCGCCGAGCACGCCGCGCACGCGGCGGAGCAATCGGCTCTCCGGATCGGCGACACCGTGCACGCCCATCGCCCCGTGGAGGCACAGGTACATGCCGTCGACCGGCCCCGACGCGCGCAGCTGCTCGACGAGCCGCTCCTCGAGCGTCTCGAAGCACTCCTTCGACAGCGGTCCGCCCGACGAGGCCCACGCCGAGAGCAGCGGCACCGGCTCGATCTCGGCCTTGCGCGCGGAGACTGCCTGGATGAACCCGCCGAGCTCGGCGCGCTTGAAGAAGCCCGGGACCTCGGGCCCCTTGGTCACCGCCGCGAGCAGCGCTTGCCCTGCGAGGTAGTGCGAGCGCTCGAAGTCCGGCAGCTCCGTCGGGACCGGCGACAGCGAGTTCGACTCCTGCGCGATGCGCGCGAATGCGATGCGCCTCACGGCTGCCCCTTGCTGTACATCTCGGCGAACACCTTGCGGACCTGCGCCTTGACGAACATGCGGATCGGCATCTTCGCCGCCATGCCGTACATCGGCGCGCTGCCGCTCTTCGCGAGCGCGGGGTTCGAGCGGACCTCCTCGACGGAGGCGCGGAGGTCGGCGACGTACGCGTCGACGATCTTCAGGTGGTTCGCGGTGACCGTGAGGTGGATCGACGCCGGCTTGTGCTGGCGGTCCATCGTCCAGCCGCGCGTCTCCATGCGATCGGCGATCGCGTAGACGTTCAGCTGCTTCGCTTCGTAGCTGACGATCGTCGAGTGCGAGTGGCCGAGCAGCGCGAGGCCGGGGATCTTCGCGATACCCGCGCGCAGGCCGTCGGCGGCGTCGACGGACTGCTTCGCGAGCGCGAGGTAGCCGTCCTCGCCGAGCGACTGCAGCGCGGCCCACGCGGCGGCGATCGGCCCGCCCGGGCGCGTCCCGATCATCGTCGGCGACGCGTAGATGCCGCCCGGGAAGTCGGTCGCGACGAAGATCTGGTGCTTCATGTGATCGATCGAGCGCCAGGTCAGCGTGCTCGCGCCCTTCGCGGCGTAGCCGAACTTGTGGAGGTCCGCGCTGATCGAGGTCACGCCGGGCACGCGGAAGTCCCACTTCGGCACGCTGCGGCCGAGGCGCTCGATCCACGGCAGCACGAAGCCACCGACGCACGCGTCGACGTGCAGCGGCAGCCCGTGCTCCTGGGCGAGCTCGCCGAGCTCCGCGATCGGATCGACGACGCCGTGCGGGTACTGCGGCGCGGACGCGCACAGCCCGATGGTGCGGCGCGAGATCGCCTTCGCCATCGCGCGCACGTTCGCGCGGAGGTCCTCGCCGATCGGGACCTTCTTCAGGCGCACGCCGAAGTAGTGCGCGGCCTTGTCGAACGCGGGATGGAGCGTCGTGGGCACGACCAGCTCGGGCCGCAGCACCCACGGGCGCTCGCGGCGCGCGCGATCGCGGTACGCGGCGACCGCGCACAGGATCGACTCCGTGCCGCCCGACGTCACCGTGCCGACGGCGCCCGCGCAGTGAAATAGCCGACCCGTCATCTCGATGATGTCGCTCTCCATCTGCTTGAGCGAGGAGAACGCCATCGGGTTCAGGAGGTTCGCGCTCGCGTAGATCGCGTGCGCCTTCTGCATGAGCCGCTCGTGCTCCTCGCCCGCGTGATAAACGAGCGAGAACACCTTGCCCTCGCGCCACTTGGTGTCCGAGGCCTTGCGGCGCTCGAGCTCGGCGAGGATGTCGTCGGCGCTGCGGCCGGTCTTGGGGATGCTGATGGTCATAGGCGAGCCTCGATCGAGAGCGTGAAGATGTTGTTCCGCCCGCTGCCCTTGAAGTTGGAGGGCGGCGTGGTCGTGGAGTCGTCGACTGCATCGATCAGATAGATGTAGTGGACCCAGCTCGCGCCGAACCGGTAGCGCCCGGTCGAGAAGCGCGCGCCCGCGTGGATCGCCGGGTGCGTGAAGCTCGGCTGGTCGAGCGTCACCGTCTGCGGCGGCGCCGGCGAGCGATCGAACTGCAGCCCCGCCATCAGATCGAGGCCCGGCGCCGCGTCGAGGTCGTGCACGCGCACGCCGCCGGAGACCTCCCAGCTGTCGTGGTAGTTCTTCTTGGTCTCGAGCTTGTCGACGATCGCGATGCCCGTGACGTCGGTCAGCTGCGTCTTGTACTGGCGGTACAGCCACCAGCGCGCCTCGGTCCCGATCTCGACCTTCGGCGACACGTCGAACGCCGCGCCGGCCATGAACGCCCACGGGATCATCTGCTTGGTCTGGTGCCGGCCGATCAGCATGTCACCCGGGGTCTGGGCGTCGTCGGAGAACGTGATCTCGACCGGGCCCTCGAGCGTCGCGTCGACGCGGCCCGTGATCGTGGCGCCCCACGTGATCTTGTCGTGCGGACGCCCGAACGCCGCGAGCATCCAGCTCGGCGCCCACGCCTCGCCGTCGAGCACGAGCTCGGGATTCGTGCCGGCGTAGCTCGAGAAGTCGGTCCCGTTGATGACCGGGTACACGTTGCGCTTGCCGTGCACGATCATGTTGATCATGCCGACCGAGCCGCCCACCGAGATCTGGTCGTTGATCTTGTACGAGGCCGCGATCACCGCCTGCGGGGCGATCACGTAGCCGTCGATCAGGTGGTAGCGCGTGACATCCTCCTTGCGGAAGGCGGCGCCCTGCGCGTTGCCGACGTAGAGCGCCGCGCCCATCGTCAGCTTGCCGGGCAGCACCTCGCCGGTGACCGCGAGCATCGGGATGACGCCCATCGCGCGGCTCGGCTTGATCGGCGCGTAGTAGCCGTCGGCCTCCGGCATCGCGCCGAGAAACTCGTCGCTCCGGTCCCACGGCGCGAGCTGGAACTCGGTCGAGATCAGCGCGAGGCCCATCGACACGTAGATGTTCCAGCCGGGCTGCATCGAGAGCCCGGCGGGGTTGTGGTAGATCGCCGAGCCGTCGTCGGGACGGCCGATGATCGAGCCCATCGCGGTCCGCCGCACGCCGATCTCGGGGATGCCGAACCCGCCGGCCTGCGCGCTCGCGGAGAGTGCGGCGAGCGCAGCGACGACAGCGACCGGTCGGTTCATGCGCGCCAATCTGCGTGAACGCCTGCCGGCGCGCCAGAGTGAAGCGTTGTGTGGCAGAACGTATCTTCATGCCGCCCACCGACGACGAGCTGCGCTGGCGCCTCGGAGCACGAACCCCCGGCGCCGACTACAAGATCTTCACGACCGAGCGCGTGGAGGGCTCGCATCCCAGCGGCAAGGCGATGCGGTTCTCCCTGATCCGCGCCGTCGACTGGGTCAACGTGATCGCCCTGACGCGCGACGAGCACGTCGTGCTCGTCCGACAATATCGGCCAGGCATCGATTCCGTTTGCATCGAGATCCCGGGCGGCATGGTGGACGAGGGGGAGGAGCCCCTGGTCGCCGCGCAGCGGGAGCTGGCCGAGGAGACCGGCTACACCGCGCGCGAGTGGCGGTCGATCGGGGTGGTCGCGCCGAACCCGGCGATCCAGAACAACCGGCTGCACAGCTTCCTCGCGCTCGACGCCGAGGCGACGCACGAGATGCGGCTCGACGGCAACGAGGTGCTCGCCCTCGATGTCCTGCCGCTCGCCGAGGTGCAAGACATGCTGCGGACCGGCCGGATCGACCACGCGCTCGTCGTCGCCGCGTTCGCACATCTCGCGCTCCAGCTGGGGTCGCTGCGTCGGCCTTAGGGTAAATTGCGGGCCCTATGCCGCCCAAGACTTCCTGCCCCGTCACCGCCGCGCAGTTCGCCGAGAAGGCCGAGCCGCTCAAGATCTCGATCAACGGCCAGGAGATGCTCGCCGAGGTGAAGCAGTTCTCGACCGGCAGCTTCGGCTGGTACCTGAACGGCAAGACCGTCGTCACCGTCGACGGCAAGGCCCTCTCCATCCAGATCGGCATGAACATGACGGTGGTGGGGAGCAAGGAGGCCGCGCGCGAATGAGCACGCGGATCGCGGATGTGCTGGCCGGCAAAGCGCCGGTCGGCTCGAAGATCACCATCGAGGGCTGGATCCGGACGCGCCGCGACTCGAAGGCGGGCCTGTCGTTCCTCGCGGTCCACGACGGCTCGTGCTTCGACCCGCTGCAGGTCGTCGCACCGCAGGAGCTCGCCAACTACCAGGCCGACGTCCTCCGGATCACGACCGGCTGCGCGGTGCGCTGCACCGGCGAGGTCGTCGCGTCGCAGGGCAAGGGCCAGGCGGTCGAGGTGCGCGCCGACACCGTCGAGGTCGTGGGCTGGGTCGACGACCCGGATCACTACCCGATGCAGCCGAAGCGGCACACGCCGGAGTTCCTGCGCGAGGTCGCCCACCTGCGGCCGCGCACGAACATCATCGGCGCGACGACGCGCGTGCGGCACACGCTGGCGCAGGCGATCCACCGGTTCTTCCACGAGCACGGCTTCTTCTGGATCCACACGCCGATCATCACGGCCTCGGATGCCGAGGGCGCCGGGCAGATGTTCCGCGTGTCCACGCTCGACGCGGCGAACCCGCCGCGCACCCCCGACGGCAAGGTCGACTGGGACAAGGACTTCTTCGGCAAGGAGGCACGGCTGACCGTCTCGGGCCAGCTCAACGTCGAGACCTACTGCCTCGCGATGAGCAAGGTCTACACGTTCGGGCCCACGTTCCGCGCGGAGAACTCCAACACGCGGCGCCACCTCGCCGAGTTCTGGATGATCGAGCCCGAGATCGCGTTCGCGGACCTCGCCGCCGACGCGCAGCTCGCCGAGGACTTCCTCAAGTACATCTTCCGCGCGCTGCTCGACGAGCGGAAGGACGACATGGCGTTCTTCGAGAAGTTCGTCGACAAGGACTGCATCGCGCGGCTGTCGAAGATGATCGAGACCAAGTTCGCTCGGATGGACTACACCGACGCGATCACCGAGCTGCAGAAGTCGAAGGAGAAGTTCGAGTTCCCCGTCTCGTGGGGCATCGACCTCCAGAGCGAGCACGAGAAGTACCTGACCGACAAGGTCATCAACGGCCCCGTCGCCGTGATCAACTACCCGAAGGACATCAAGGCGTTCTACATGCGCCAGAACGACGACGGGAAGACCGTCGCCGCGATGGACGTGCTCGCGCCCGGCATCGGCGAGATCATCGGCGGCAGCCAGCGCGAGGAGCGGCTCGAGGTGCTGGATCGCCGCATCGGCGAGATGGGCCTGCACGCGCAGGACTACTGGTGGTACCGCGACCTCCGGCGCTACGGCACCGTGCCGCACGCCGGCTTCGGTCTCGGCTTCGAGCGCGCGATCATCTACGCGACGGGCGTCGAGAACATCCGCGACGTCATCCCGTTCCCGCGCGCACCGAGACAGGCGGAGTTCTAGCGATGCCCGAGTGGGTGATGGCGGTCGAGAGGGCGTACGTGGCGGCGGCGATGACCAGCACACCCGTCGGGCCGCCTCACGATCCGGACGACGATCTGGTCGCACGCGCGTTCGCAGCGGCCGGGGCGGTCGCATCGCGCTACCTCGCCGTCGGGACGCCACGCAGCTTCGGGCTCGTCGTGCACGGTCCCGACGCGTGCGAGGCCGCGGCGCTGTCGCTCGCCGCGCACTCGACGTGGTTCTCGCCGAAGGACATCCGCTGCGCGGGCAAGGGCTCCGACTCGCTGGCGCACTCGCTGCGCGGCGAGGCCGTGTCGCTCGAGGACGCGCTCGCCGCCGACATCGTGTGCATCCACGCGCCGATCGCGCTCGCGCCGGCGCAGCTGCGCCGCGGCACCCACGTCAACGTGCTCGCGAAGGCCAGGCTCGATCCCGAGCTGTCCAAGCTCGCGACGATCACGCACGAGGTCCCCGACCTCGGCCGGCTCGCCGCCGGCCTCGTCGACGGCCGCCAGCTCGACGAGATCACGATCTTCGTGATCGGCGACGGCTCGATCGCCCTGCGCGCGCTCTGACGTCTACGCGGGGGGCCAGCCGTTCGCGCGCAGCCACTGCTCGAGGCGCGCGGCGTAGACGAGGTCGAGCACCGTGATCGCCTGCTTGTCATGCGTGTGGATCGACAGCGTGAGGCCGGCGTACTCGAGCGCGATGTTCGGGTGGTGGTCGAGCTCGTCCGCGAGGGCGCCGGCGTACGCCGCGACCTGCCCGGTCTTCGTCATCGGTCCCTTCAGCGTCAGCTGCAAGTCCGGCGCGACCACGCTCCAGCGCGGTCCGAGGGCGGCGAGCTCCTCCGCCATCTCACCGGTCGTCACGCGGGTCCGTGCCGTCGTGGTGTTGGCGAGTGACTCCAGATCCGTCCCCATGCGCGAGACGGTACCATGCGCCGCGTGACCATCTACGACCTCACGGTTCCGCAGCTCGTGAAGATGCTGAAGAACGTGGACCGCTGGCTCGAGGCCGCGATCGCGTACGCCGAGAAGAAGAAGTTCGACGTCAACAACCTCGTCAAGTTCCGCCTCGCGCCCGACATGCTCGCGTTCGACAAGCAGGTCCAGACGCTGTGCGACAACGCGAAGTTCATCGCCGGCCGCCTGACCGCGCGCGAGTGGCCGTCGCACCCCGATACCGAGACCACGATCGAGCAGCTGCGCTCGCGGATCGCGCTCACCATCACGTACCTCGACTCGTTCCGGCCGGAGGACTTCGACGGCGCGGAGGAGCGCCGGATCTCGCTGCCGTGGATGGACGGCAAGTGGATGCGCGGAGACGAGTACGTCACCCAGTTCGCGCTCGCGAACTTCTACTTCCACGCCGTCACCGCGTACGACATCCTGCGCCACAACGGCGTCGAGCTCGGCAAGCGCGACTACATCGGCGCGGTGCCGATGCGGTCGTGACGCGAGGCCGGCTGGCTCACCAGGCCGGCTGCGTGGCGGCGATGAACGCGTACGGGTAACCGAGGTCGAGCGCGCTCGCCTTGTCGAGCGCCTCGACGTGCTTGGGCGACAGCGCGAGCTCCGCGCCCGCGAGGTTCGCGTCGAGCTGCTCGATCGTCCGCGCACCGAAGATCACCGACGTGACCTGCGGCTTCGCGAGCAGCCAGGCGAGGCTGACCGCGGCGGGCGTGGAGCCCACCTCCGCGGCGACCGCGCGGACCGCGTCGAGGATCGCCCAGTTGCGCGGCAGGTCGTAGCGCGAGAACCGCTCGGTCTTCATGCCCAGCCGGGTGTCGGCCGCGGGCGGCTTGCCCTGCTCGAACTTGCCGGTGAGGAAGCCGCCCGCGAGCGGCGACCACGGCAGGATGCCGAGGCCGTTCGTGCGGCACAGCGGCACGTGCTCGCGCTCGATGTCGCGCGAGATCAGCGAGTACTGCGCCTGGAGCGTGATGAACCGCGCGAGGTGCTGCGTCTTCGCGAGCCACAGCGAGTCCATCAGCCGGTACGCCGCGTAGTTCGAGCACCCGATGTAGAGCACCTTGCCGGCGCGCACGAGGTCGTCGAGCGCGCGGAGCGTCTCCTCCTCGGGCACGGTGATGTCCTGCATGTGGATCTGGTAGAGGTCGATGCGGTCGGTCTTGAGCCGCCGCAGCGAGTCCTCGCAGCACTTCACGATCCGGTAGCGCGAGGCTCCGCTCCGGTTCGGGCCGTCGCCCATCGTGAAGCGGAACTTGGTCGCGAGCACCATCTTGTCGCGCGTCTTGCGCTGCTCGAACCAGTTGCCGAGCACGCGCTCCGACAGGCCGTCCTGGCCGTAGACATCCGCCGTGTCGACGAAGTTGATGCCCTTGTCGAGCGCGCGGTCGAGGACCGCGTGGGCGGTCGACTCGTCGGAGCCGACCTTGTGCATGAACGACTTCTCGTCGGCCTCGCCGAACGTCATCGCGCCGAGGCACAGGCTCGAGACCTTGACGCCGGCGCCCCCGAGGTTGCGGTAGTGCATGCCCGGAACCTACCGCACGGCGCCGATCGCGCGCCGCGCGCGCGCGGCGCTAATTAGAGCGAGACGCCGAAGCCGACGTATCCGGCGACGACGTGCAGGTCCTCGGCGTAGTCGCCGTTCGGGACGTCGGTCATGAGGAGCACCTTGTCCGCCTTCTCGGCGTCGGCGTTCCGGAGCGGGTTCTCCACGACGAGGATGCGATACGCGACGGTCGCGCTCGCGAAGAACCTGTCCATGATCGGCACCTCGATGCCGACTCCCGCGCGTCCGGAGCCGCCCTTCGTGCTGCCCCACCAGTCGCCGCCGCTCGCGAGCACGCCGCCGATCGACGCGGCCACGAACGGGCGCACGGGCCCGATCTGCGAGAACCGGAACCGGTAGCCGAGCTCGATCGAGTGCGCCGTGGTCGAGCCGAAGCTCCCCGTGAGGCACGTCGCCGCGCACGCCTGCTCGTTCGACATCGACGATAGCTCGTAGGCGAGCTGGATGCCGATCAGGTTCGCCTCGAACCGGAACCCCTTCGGCGCGCCGTTCTCGAACGTCCAGCCCTTGTACTCGACGAACTGGTTCGCGATGCCCGCGCCCGCGCCCGAGAGCTCGAGCGCGATGCGCGGCGACCTGGCGCGCCCGCCCGCGCCGTCGCTCGACGCGCGCACGCCGCCGTCGTCGGTGGTCGAGCTGAGCACGGCGCCCGGGGTCGGGCGGGTGTCGATCGCGCCGGTCGGGGCCGGCGTGATCGTGACCTTCTTGTCGGCGCCCTTGTCGCTGCACGGGTCGGTCTCGCACGCGGCGTCCTTCTCGGGCACCGGAGCCGCGGGATCCGCAGGCTTCGCGGGATCGGCGGGCGCGGCCGGAGCTGCGGGCACCGGCGCGCCGCCGGCGGGCGGGGCAGGATCGCCCGCGTACGCGAGCGCCGAGGACAGCAGGATCGTGGAGGTGACGAGCGTCCTCGTCATGGCGGTCCTCACGGGCACCCCGTGGTGGTGGCCGCGCACGCGCCGACCGTCGGGTTGGAGGCGCTGATCACGCCGGAACCGTCGAACGACACGACGGCGCAGTGCGTGGGGATCGCCACGCTGCGCACGACGAACTTGCTGCTCACCAGGCGCTTCGGCGTTCCAGCGCCGAGCATCGCCGCGCCGCAGCTCTTGATCGTGGCGCTCCCGGTCTGCAGCGAGCCCGCGTTGTAGCGGTAGTCGAACGTCGTGTCGAACGTGATCGAGGTGAGGGTCGTCGCGGTGGTGCCCGTCGTGTCGATCTGCAGGTCGAGGCCCGGGACGACGTAGCCGATGTGGAACTTCGTCTCCGCGGTGAGTCCCTTCCACTCGTACGTGCACCGGCCCATCGTGTCGGTGCAGACGTCGCACGTGCGCGACGCGTGACCGGTGAACGTGAACGGACCCGCCTCGCAGGTCATCCCCGCGTTCGTGTCGAACGAGTCGCAGCCCTCGCTGCCCATCGTCGTGAGGCACCCGGGCAGCGCGGCGTGCGGCGGCACGGCGATCCGCGCGACGCTCGTCGTCAGATCGCCCGGCGGGGTTATCAAGTTCTCCGCCGCGACCGGCGTCTGGATGAACTTGAGCAGCGCCTCGCCCGCCGCCCCGCCGTTGTTCGGGATGTTGTTCTTGATCTCGGCGAACGCGATCAGGCCATCCGCGACCTGCACGGCGCTCTCGCGCTGCCTCTCGTCGCCACCTTCATCGAAGCAGCCCGCGAGCAGAAGCCCACCGAGCGCCAAACCCTTCCATCTCATAGCCACCCCCATAAGTAGTAGAGGTGTCCAACAGACCACGTGACCGGGTGCGACTTCAATGATTCGGTCATGTTTGCTGGGGTAGTCTTCCAGGCCGGCGGCCGACGCGGTATCGAGTGGGGATGTCGTCGGTCGCCGAAGCCGCAGCCCGGAGCTGGGGGCGCATCTACTTCAATGCACTGGCGATCCCTTTCTGGGGCGTCCACGTGCTGGCGATCGTCGGGATCGCGATCACCGGCTTCTCGTGGTGGGGCGCAGCTCTTGCGCTCGCCCTGTACTGGCCGCGCATGTTCTTCGTCACCGGCGCGTACCACCGGTACTTCTCGCACCGCAGCTACAAGACGTCGCGCTGGTTCCAGTTCGTGCTCGCGCTCGGCGCGACGCTGACGGCCCAGAAGGGCCCGCTGTGGTGGGCCGCGCACCACCGCATGCACCACAAGCTGTCCGACCAGCCGGGCGATCTGCACTCGGTCGTTCAGCAGGGCTTCTGGTGGTCGCACATGGGGTGGATCCTCTCGAACGATCTCGAGGACACCGACTACTCGCGCATCAAGGACTTCGCGAAGTACCCCGAGCTGCGCTGGCTCAACAAGTACTGGATGCTCCCCGCGATCGCCGCGGGCGTGATCACGTTCCTGATCGGCGGCTTCTTCGCGCTCGTCTGGGGCTTCGCCGTCAGCCAGGTGCTGTGCTGGCACGGCACGTTCACGATCAACTCGCTCTCGCACCTGTGGGGCGGCCGCCGCTACACGACGACCGACGACTCGCGCAACAACCCCGTCCTCGCGTTCGTCACGATGGGCGAGGGCTGGCACAACAACCACCACCACTACCAGGTGTCGGCGCGGCAGGGCTTCTTCTGGTGGGAGCTCGACTGCACGTACTACGTGCTGCGCGCGCTGGCGGCCGTCGGGCTCGTGTGGGACCTCCACGGCGTGCCCGACCACATCCGTGACTCGACGACGGAGGCGGAGGTGGACGCCGCCGCCTCCGCCCTGCCCGACGTGGCCTGATGCGCTTCCCGCCGGCGAACATGCAGCTGCGCCGCGCGCAGCTCGTGCTGATGCTGGCGGTCCTGCTCCCGACGATCGCGATGTCGATCGTCGGCATCATCCTCCTCGCGGTCGGCAGCACGGCGACCACGCTGATCGCCGGCATCCTCGTGCTGACGTTCTGCACGAGCGGGATCACGGGCTACGTGCTCGGGTCGGTGTTCGTCGGCAAGGGCGCGGCGCTCGTGCGCGTGCAGAACGACTTCGTGTCGAGCGTGTCGCACGAGCTGCGCACCCCCCTCACGTCGATCCGCCTGCTCCTCGAGTCGCTGCGCACCGGCCTGCTCGAGGACTCGGACCGCGAGCAGGTGCTCTCGCTGCTCGCGCGCGAGACCGACCGGCTCGAGGCGCTGGTCGACCGCGTGCTCGAGCTGTCCCGGCTCCAGTCGAGCCACCATTACGCGCGCGAGCGCTGCGAGGTCCGCGAGGTCGTCGACGAGGCGATCGCGGCGTTCGACGCGATCACGCTATCGAAACCCACGAAGATCCGCCAGGACCTCGAGCCCGGCCTCACCGTCGTCTGCGACCGCGAGACGCTCGTGCGCGCGCTCGCCAACCTCCTGACCAACGCGTGGAAGTACACCGGCGACGACAAGCGCATCACGATCGGCGCGCGCACCGCGGGACGGCACATCGAGATCACGGTGACCGACAACGGCATCGGCATCGGCAAGGACGAGCAGCGGACGATCTTCGAGCAGTTCCACCGTGGCAAGGCGGCGAGCCAGAGCGGCGCGCCCGGAGTCGGCCTCGGCCTCGCGTTCGTCCGCGCGATCGTCCGCGGTCACAAGGGCAAGATCGACTTCACCTCGCGAGCCGGGGAGACCACGTTCCGGATCCGCCTCAAGCGCCGGCGCAGGGAGCTCCCCTCGCCGCGCGCCATGACGGCGGGCACGTCGGGCCAGCTCCAGGGGGCGCGGCCGTGAGCGGACGGATCCTGATCGTCGAGGACGACGACGCGATCGCGACGGGCCTCGCGCTGAACCTCAAGCTCGCCGGGCGCGCGACCTCGATCGCCCGCGACGGCGACCAGGCGCTCGAGCAGATCGCCGCCGAGGACTTCGCGCTCGTGCTGCTCGACATCAACCTGCCCCGCCGCAACGGCTTCGAGGTCCTGTCCGCGCTGCGCACCACCGACAACCTCGTGCCGGTGATCGTGATCTCCGCGCGCCAGGGCGAGTTCGACAAGGTCAACGCGCTCCGGCTCGGCGCCGATGACTACGTGACCAAGCCGTTCGCGCTCGCCGAGCTGCTCGCGCGCATCGAGGCGGTGCTCCGCCGCGCGCCGCAGCCGGCGCCGCCGCCGGCCCCCGTGGCGGCCGGCCCGGCGCTCGCGTTCTCCGACGTCTCGATCGATCTCGACAAGCGCGTGGTCCTGCGCGGCGGCGCCGAGGTCAAGCTGACGCACCTCGAGCTCGAGCTGCTCGCGTTCTTCGTGGCACATCCGAGCCAGGTGTTCTCGCGCGCGCAGCTGTTCCATCAGGTGTGGGGCCAGGCCGCCGGCTCGGTGCGCACGGTCGACAACTTCGTGGGCCAGCTCCGCAAGCGCCTCGAGATGAACCCGGAGCAGCCGCGGCACTTCATCACCGTGCGCGGGTCGGGCTACCGCTTCGATCCGTGATGAACCTCCACCACCGGTCAGGCGCCGCGACACGGATGTCCTGGCAAGCCGGCAAGCGGCCACGCTGGCGCACGCAAGTGCCCGGATCACGACCCGGTTCCATGGCACGACCAGTGCTCTTTGCCACAGCCATGATGCGTCGCTACCTCCTCGCTTCGATCCTCCTGGCCGCCTGTAACACCGCCGGCGAGCGCGCCGACACCGGCGAGTGCCCGGTGGGCGAGGTCTGCTCGGCCAAGACGCCGCGCGGGCTGCACTTCATCGGCAACACGCTCGCCGACGAGCTGTTCGGCGGCAATGGACCGGCGGCCACCGCGGTCGGCGGCACGCAGGAGGTCGCGCTCGAGTACGACCGCGGCGACGGCAACCGCATCGCGCTGAACCTGCCGTTCGAGGCCGATGACGACGGCGGTCTCGGCGTCACCGTGGTCAGCCACTCCGGCTCGGTCGTCACCGTGAAGGGCGCGAAGGCGCGCTCGAACTACCTGCGCATCGTCGATCCGCAGACCGGCGAGCTGTACGACCGCTACGAGCTCACGGGCGCGGCGCTGAAGTCGATGCGCCTCGTCGGCACGAGCTTCGAGGTGACGCCGACCGGCCGCGCCGACCTGGTGTTCGGCCCGGGCGAGCAGGAGATCGCGGTCGCGCTGGTCGGCGACGTGCAGACCTCGAGTGGCGCGGACTCGCGGCGCATCGTCGACACCTCGATGATCCTCGACCTGCCGGGGACGACCCGCACGGGCTGGGACTCGATCAAGATCGCGAACGCGCAGCCCGGCACCTATCCGCTGAACGTCACCGCCGGCGATCTGCCGCAGGCGCTCCTCCCGGTCGAGATCGTCGCCGCGGCCGACGCGGTGACACCGCTCGAGGCCGGCACGCCGACGGTGCGCCCGGGGTCGTCGACGACGATCTGCTTCCAGGCCACCTCGAATGGCCGCTACATCTACGGCCTCACGTGGACCTACACGATCGACGGCCAGACGATCGTGAAGGGCCGGAGCGAGCTGGCCCGCAACTGCGTGTCGGTGCCGGCCGGCAACCGCACGTCGGGCTCGATCCCGGTGACCGCGGCGGCGGGCGGCAAGCAGACCTCGATCTCGGTGCTGGTCGGCGCGGCCACGCTGCAGGCGGGCGGCGCGACCAAGCTCGAGACGACCACCGGCGTCGAGCGCCACATCCCGACGGCCGGCGACCGCGCGTCGCTCTGACGTCCGTCTGGTACCCTCGGCCCATGGCCGAGACGGTGTTCAGCAAGATCCTGCGCGGCGAGATTCCCTGCCACAAGGTCTACGAGGACGACCACGTCCTCGCGTTCCTCGACGTCCACCCGATCGCGCGCGGCCACACGCTGGTGATCCCGAAGGAGCCGGCGCCGACCCTCGACGTGCTGTCGGATGACGCCGCCGCCGCCTGCGGGCGCGTCCTCCCCCGGATCGCCCGCGCGGTGCTCGCCGCGACGGGCGCGACCGCGTTCAACGTGCTCCAGAACAACGGCCCGGACGCGCACCAGGCCGTGTTCCACGTCCACTTCCACATCATCCCGAAGCACGCCGACGGCTCGGGCCTCGGCATCGGCTGGAAGTCGGGCCCGCTCGCCGACGGTGCCACGCTCGCGACGGCGATCGCCGCGAAGGTATGAAGCGCGCCCTCGTCGCGGCGGCCGTGCTCGCGCTCGGCGGCTGCCTGATGCCCCGCTACCTCTCGCAGGCCGCCTACGGCCAGCTCGACCTGCTGGCGCGCGCACGGCCGATCGGCGAGGTCGTCGACGACCCCGACACGCCGCTGCGCGTCGCGGTCCTGCTCGCCGAGATCCCGGCGATCAAGCAGTACGGGCGCAGCTACGGCCTGTCGATCAAGCGCAACTACAACGCGTACTCGCGCCTCGGCCGCCCGGCCGCGGTGTGGTTCGTCGGCGCCGCCGACCCGGTCGCGTTCAAGCCGCTCAAGTGGTGCTTTCCGATCGTCGGCTGCTTCGCCGGGCTCGGCTGGTTCGACGAGGACGACGGCGTGCGCCACAAGCTCGAGCTCGAAGCCAAGGGCTACGACGCGATCGTGCGCCCGGCCTCGGCGTACTCGACCGGTGGCTGGTTCCCGGATCCCGTGCTCTCGACCATGCTCGGCGGCGGCGACGACGCGTTCCCGGAGCTCGCGAACGTGATCCTCCACGAGAGCGTCCACGCGACGGTGCTCGTGCCCGATCAGCCGTTCTTCAACGAGAGCCTCGCCTCCTACGTCGCCGACACGCTCACCGATCACTGGATCATCGAGCGGTTCGGGCGCGGCTCCCCCGAGGAGCTCGCCTGGACACTCGGTCAGGCCACCCACCTCCACCGGACCGCGCGCACGCTCGCGGCGTACACCCGGCTGAAGAAGCTGTACGAGTCCAAGAAGTCGCGCGAGGACAAGCTCGCCGAGAAGGCGACGATCATCGACGAGCTGGTCACCGACCTCCGCCTGCGCCGGCGCCCGAACAACGCGACCCTCACCGAGGTCCGCGTCTACAACGGCGGCGCCGCCGCGCTGGTCGACGCGCACCGGGCGTGCGGCGACCTCCGGGCGATGGTGCTCGCCGCGAAGATGCTGACGCGCGGCGACTTCAGTAAGACGTTACAGGACGACCTCGCGCCGATCGGGCGGCTGATCGGCGAGCGCTGTGCGAAGCTTCAAAAGCGCTGAACCGAAACTGGCCCGCCTCGCGAGGCGCGCCGCAGGATCGCTTTCTGATGCGGGCCTTCGCTGTCGTCGTCGTCGCACTGAGCCTGGCCGCCACCGCCGAAGCACGCCCGGCGAAGAAGAAACGGGTCGCGATCGACGCCCCGGCCCCGCGCGAGCGCGTCGCGCCGGTGGCCAAGGCTCTGCGCGATCGCTCGATCGGCGCGCCGTGGTCCGGTCGCCTGCAGGCGCCGGCGAAGCTCAAGGGCGGCGACGGCTACGTGATCCGCCGGCCGTTGCGCGCGTTCGGCACGCGCACCACCGTCGAGCTCGTGAAGGACGCCGTCACGAACACGCTCGAGGCCTTCCCGAAGACCCACGTGCTCGCGATCGGCGACATCTCCGCCGAGCGCGGCGGGTGGATCACCGAGCACGCCTCGCACCAGTCGGGCCGCGATGTCGACCTCGGCCTGTTCTACAAGAAGAAGCCCGCCGGCTATCCGAGGTCCTTCGTACGCGCCACCAAGGCCAACCTCGATCCGGCGGCGACCTGGAAGCTCGTCTGGGAGCTCGCGAAGACCTCGACGCAGGACGGCGGCGCGCAGATCATCTTCCTCGACTACGAGGTCCAGGGGATCATCTACCGCTGGGCGAAGGAGCACGACGTCAGCGCCAAGCGCCTGTCGCGGGTCTTCCAGTACCCGAACGGCCGGTATTCGGCCACCGGCATCGTTCGCCACTTCGCGAACCACGACAACCACCTGCACGTCCGCTTCAAGTGCCGCGATCGCGACACGCAGTGCCGGTGAGGCGCGAGCCTGAATCGAACCGCGGAGCCGCTACGTTCGACTCGGCACCGCTGGGTCAGTGATCTCGGTACTCAGCGGATCGCAAGTCGGGTTATTGCAGCACGCCCCCTATCGGAAGCGGCGCAGCAGATCGCCGGCCTTGGCGATCACGCCGTCGCCGTAGAGCTGCTTGATCATGCCCTTCAGGCGCTTCGCCTGATCCTTGGGCTGGCGGAACGACATCATGTTCACCGGCAGCGAGAACGCCTGCTCGGCGGTCGACTTCACGCGCGTGAACTCGCGGATGCCCTCGTCGCCGTGGATGCGGCCGAAGCCGGAGTCGCCGATGCCGCCGAACGGCAGCGCCGG